>JAKLQJ010000040.1 GCA_022013385.1 Elusimicrobiota bacterium | reverse complement strand
GTTTGTAGGACACCCATTAGTGATCAAGCGTGTTAGCTCTGCGTAGTTGCCTGATTTATCAGGCCTAATTTAATGCAATGTGGCAACAACCCCGTGGGCAGCCGTTATGCTTCTTTGCTTTTCTACAAAGGATTCCCGCGGGGTTGGTAAAGGTTTCAACGGCTTGCTCTGCCTAATTTGCGAAATTACTGAGGTGTAAAATTGAGTAATTTATCTCTCTCAGATTTTGATACTTCCGTAATTAAGAAGTTTGGCCCCGATGTCCTTATAGGAGTAGATGAGGTCGGGCGAGGGCCGCTGGCAGGGCCTGTAGTTGCCTGCGCCGCTTTTATTCCTCTAGAGGCTTATCAGAACCTATCAGATATAAACGACAGTAAGAAATTGACTCCGTCTAAAAGGAGTCTTTTTTTTGCCCGTATGATTAAAAACGGCGCGCGTTTTGGTTTCGCGTATTGCGATCATAAACAAATAGACGAAATAAATATTTTAGCCGCCACATTTAAAGCCATGAATGAAGCGGTCCAAAGGCTTTTAAATTATCTTAAGATTGACGAAAAAAAAACTTTGATCTTGGTTGACGGCCCGCATAAAATAAAAGGTCTTTACTCAAAACAATTGCCGATTATAGGCGGAGACGGCAAGTCTTTATCTATTGCTTGCGCCAGTATTTTCGCCAAAGTTATAAGAGATAATTGGATGAATATCTTAAATCTTTCATATCCCGCTTACGGTTTTTCAAAACATAAAGGTTATGGAACAAAATTTCATTTAGACGCTCTTAAAGAACATGGCCCAAGTCCCATCCATCGCAAGAGTTTCGCTCCGGTAAAATCTCTATGCTGAAAGAAGGGCGGAAGTATGAAGATATGGCCTGCGAGTATTTGAAAAAAAACGGTTTTTCCGTTATTGAGCGGAATTATCGCTCCGTTACGGGAGAAATAGACATAATCGCCCGTGAAGGAAAAAGTCTTGTTTTTCTTGAAGTTAAAGGACGAAGAAATGAAAAATTCGGCAGTCCTTTTGAAGCTGTAAATAAGCCTAAACAGCGTAAAATTATAAAAACCGCTATTTGTTTTATTAAGCAAAACAAACTGCGCCCTGAAGAAATAAGATTTGATGTTGTGGGAATATCATCGGAAGATAAAATTGAGCATATAAAGAATGCCTTTCAAAGCAAAGGGTACTTTTTTTAAGTTTTATAAGGAAGAAGACTATGAATGACAGCAATGAACTGTTTAAGATTAAAAAGGCCGTTAAATGGATTAATGCCAGAACTAAAAATAGAAAACCCCTAACCGCCATCATTACCGGCAGCGGCTTATCGGAATCTCTTCCCGAATTAAGCGATAAAATAGTATTGCCGTACAAGAGCATACCCGGTTTTTCCTCTACAACGGTTAAAGGCCATAAAGGAGAACTTGTTTTTGGATATTATAAGGGCAAACAAATAGTTATTATGCGCGGACGATTTCATTTTTATGAAAGTCATAAAATGAGTTTTATCGCCACACCTATAAGAATATTAGGTTTTTTGGGTGTTAAAAATCTTATAGTTACGGCGGCTGTCGGTTCATTGCGTTCAAGAATTAAACCCGGAGAGATTTTTTTGCTTAACAACCATATAAATATGATGGGAGATAATCCTCTTATGGGCAATTATGATGAGGGATTTGGCGCGATGTTTCCGGATATGAGTGAACCCTATGATAAAAAACTTTTAAAATTTGCGTCTAAAGCCGCAAAAAAACTTAAAATAAAAGCCAAGTCGGGAGTATATTTCGCGGTTAGCGGGCCTTCTTATGAAACATCTAAAGAAGTTCAGGTTTATCGCATGCTTGGCGGCGATGTGGTAGGCATGTCGGTAGTGCCTGAAGTTATAGCCGCGAGACAAATGAAAATAAATGTGCTCGGCATTGCTTGGGTATCTAATTTTACCACAGGCATATCAAAAAAAATTATCAAGCATAATGAGGTGCTTGAGCTTGGCAGGAAAGTTTCAATCAAAATGAAAGAGCTGATTGAAGCCGTTTTAAAATCCAGGCTTATTCATTAATTAAGCAAGGTAATTAAGCATTTAATCAATGGGTTTTCATTGTTTTTACTGTTTGATGCAAATATTGGGAAGTCCGACTTCCAAGCGAGAAGCCACAGTATATCTGTGGAAGACGGACTTCATGATTACAGGCGAATATTATGAGAATGATAGAGCTTATACTTAAAAAGCGTTCTTCGCTTGAACATAATTTTAAAGAATTAAAGTTCATAGCCGACGGAGCCGCGAGCGGCGCGATTTGCGATTATCAGCTTTCAGCTTGGCTTATGGCGGTTTTTTTAAACGGCCTTTCCAAAAACGAAACCGCCGGTTTAACTAAAGCAATGGCTTTATCCGGCGATAAAATGAATCTAAAATCTTTAAAGTCCGCGAGAATTGATAAACATTCCACAGGAGGCGTTGGCGACGGAATTTCATTGGCTTTGGCTCCTATCGTGGCTTCCGCGGGCATTATTGTGCCAATGATGAGCGGAAGAGGTTTGGGACATACAGGCGGAACCTTGGATAAATTGGAGTCTATAAAGGGCTTTAAGGTCAGATTACCTCAAGCGCGTATTATGAGTCAGCTTAGAAAAACGGGAGTTTCCATGTTTGGCCAGACCGAAAGGCTTGCTCCCAGCGATAAAAAGCTTTATTCATTGAGAGACGCCACTTGCACTGTTGAGTCTTTGCCTCTGATAGTTTCCAGCATACTTTCAAAAAAATATGCCGAAGATTTAAACGGTTTGGTGCTTGATGTAAAATATGGCTCCGGAGCTTTTTTAAAAGATTTTAAAAATAGCAGAAAACTTGCAGTTGCTTTAAAATCAACAGCCCGGCGGCTCGGCATAGAATGCGTGGCTATTTTAACCAATATGGAAGAGCCTTTGGGAAATGCCATTGGCAATAGTATTGAAATGGAACAATCCATAAGAGTTTTAAAGGGCGAAGGCGGCCCGAAAGATTTTATGGAAGTTCTTGAAATTTTAAGCGGCTGGATGATTTATCTCGGCAAAAAAGCGAAAAGCGTTGATGAAGGCATAAATAAGGCGCGTGAAGTCATTAAAAGCGGCAAGGCGCTTAATAAAATGCGAGAAATAATCAAATGGCAGAAAGGAGATTTGCGCGTTTTGGATAATCCCGGAAAATTTCTTCCCAAAGCAAAATTTTCATCCGTCATTAAAGCCGCAAAATCCGGCTATATAAAAAAACTTGATGCCAGAACTTTAGGCTACACGGGCATTGTTCTCGGAGCCGGCCGCTCAAGAGCGGAGGATGCGGTTGATTTCGGCGCCGGAATAATTTTAAGAAAGAAGACGGGCGATAAGGTTAGAGCGGGCGAGATTATCGCCGTATTATACGCATCTTCCCCTTCAAAAATAAATGAAGGACGAAAAATGTTTATGAAAGCGTTGGAGATTTCCAAAAGCAAAGTGAGGAAACTTAAAATTATAAAAGAAATAATAAAATAGTTTAAAGTTTAGTGTTGAGAGTTTAGAAACAGAATAGAAGCCGGACGCAAGAAGTAAAACTTTTTTGCATATGATAAATTAAATGCTTTCCCGCATCGGCGGGAACGGATTAGGTGAAAATTATGAAAATGAAAAATGTAAATATATCCAAGCATCCCCTTGTTTTAGATAAAGTTGCCAAACTTCGGGATAAAAAAACAAGCATTAGACATTTTAGAGAGCTGATGAGCGAAATATCAATGCTGCTTGGCTATGAAGCTCTTTCTTCGCTTAAACTTAAAAATATTGTCGTCAAAACTCCTGTTGGAACGAGCAAAGATAAAATTTTAGAACAAGATATAATTCTTATATCCATTTTAAGAGCCGGGCTTGGCATGATGGACGGTCTAATTAAGCTTTGTCCCGATGCCAAAATGGCGCATATAGGCATTTACAGAAATGAAAATACGCTTACTCCCGTAAGATATTATTTTAAAGTTCCGAAGAAAATGAAAAACAGTTTTGTTTTACTTATTGACCCTATGCTTGCTACCGGCGGCTCGGCTGTTGAAGCGGTAAATATGCTGAAGGAAAAAGGCGCAAATAAAATTTGTTTTCTTTGTCTTATAGCCGCTAAAAAAGGGCTTAACTATTTTACTTTGGCGCATCCCGATATTCCGGTTTTTGTGGGAGCAGTGGATGAAAAACTCAATAGCAAGGGCTATATAGTTCCGGGTTTGGGAGATGCCGGAGATAGGACATTCGGCACATTATAAATAGAAAAAACAAACAACGGGAATATAAAAATAGAGTGATAAGATGATATGGACAGAAAAGCAAAAACAGATTTTGCAAAGTTGTTTTTTACATATTCTTGTATTGCCGTATTTCCGTCGTTTTATTGCCTAGATGTCTGTTTTTAAAGGTGTGTATCGGATATTTTATGCAGTTTTGCCAAATTAAGAATTTTAATATACTTGGCTTCTCTTTTTATTATCTTGTTTTTTTCCATTGCGGCAAGCGCTCTTACCACCGTTTCTAAAGCAAGCCCCGTTATTTCCGCTATTTCGGTTCTCTTTAGTCCGTATATAGTAGGATATGTGGTATCTTTGCTTTTGAAAGATATGGATTTTAGGAGAGTATTGGCAATTTTTACTTTTGCCGGTTTATAAGCCGTGTCTTTAAGATTTAGCTCCATGACGCAAATATCGGCGCTGATACTTTTAAGAAAGAGCATATAAAGTTTTGGATATGAATCTAAAAGATATCGGAACGATTTTTGATCTATCGCGGATATAATGGTTTTTCCCATACATTCGGCATTACAGCGATAATCATTTTCCGCAAAAAGAGAGATATGGCCAAAAGTTTTCCCCGGATGGTGTATCCATGTGATCATTTGCTGGCCTTTGGAGTCGGTTGTAAATATTTTTACTCTGCCTCCGCAAACAATAAAAATATCGGTCGGCTTTTCTCCTTCTTTATAAATCAAGTGTCCATTTTCGCAAGACGCGGCGCGTTTTAAGCTATTCCATTCTATTTTTGTTTTTAAATCCAAATCATTAAAAACACAGTTCTTTTGGAATATGCATTTAAGACAATCAATTTTTTTGTTATTTTTAAAAATCATTTAAAAGCCCCCACAAGAAATTGCCCAAAAAACCCTAATTAAAAATTATATTAAATTACAGGGGTATGTAAAGTTGACTTTGGTCATATTGGAAAGGCGCTATGCGCCTTTTGTTTGCCGGCGGTAGAAGTATGGATGCGTGGCAATAGAAAAGAAATATAAATTTTTCTTATCATCGTATTTTCATATTTCCGTTTTTTGGTCGTGCATAGCTTCATTTATTGCTAAACTATGCTTATGTTTAAGGACATTAAGCTTCTTGGCAAAGAATCGGCTGTTTACGGTCTTTCCACCGTAATAGCTAGATTGCTCAATTTTTTTCTTCTTCCCTTCTATACGCATTATTTAACAACTGCCGATTACGGCATAGTCGCTGCCGTATTTTCCTATATAGCTTTTCTTAATATTCTTTATCAGTATGGCATGGACCAGGCCTATATGCGTTATTCAAAGGAAAATAAAAAAACCTTTACCTCGGCATTTCTGATGGTTTTTATTGTTTCTCTTATTTTTACCCTAGTCTTAACGGGCGCTCCTGGTTTTTGGGCTGACGCGGCGGGTATAAAGTTTCAAAATAGCGCGCTTATCAAATATGGCGCTATAATTCTTTTTCTGGACGCGCTTTCAATTGTGGGTTTTGCGGAACTTAGAATGAGCCATAATGCCCATTATTACGCTTTTATAAGGGTAATAAGCATTATCATTAATTTAAGCATGAATATTTTGCTTATCGCGAAATTTAAATTTGGCGTGGAAGGCGTTTTTCTCGCTAATATAATTTCCTCGTCAATAACATTGTTTTTTCTAATTCCTTTACATCTAAAGCGGCTCAAATTTGAATTTGATGTTACGCTTGCCTATAAGCTATTGAGTTTTGCCATTCCCCTTTTGCCCGCCGGACTTGGCGCTATGGCCGTGAGAGTTATTGATAGGCCCATACTTCTTAAATTTTCCGGCGAATCCGCCGTCGGCATTTATCAGGCGAATTATAAACTGGGTATTTTTATGATGCTTTTTGTCAGCATGTTTGATCAGGCTTGGCGTCCTTTTTTTATAGAAAGGGCGCATCAAGAAGACGCGCCGAAATTATTTGCGAGAGTTCTGACTTATTTTTTATTTGCCGGCGGATGGATTTTTCTTGCCGTTTCTTTTTTTATTGAGGATATAGTTAAAATACGCTTAGCCGGAGCGTCCCTTATTCATTCGGCCTATTGGGACGGCTTAGCTCTTGTCCCCATAATTTTGGGCGCCTATTTATTCTATGGCGTATATATAAATTTTCTTGCCGGTATAATTATCCGCAAGAAAACCAAATGGATTATGTTTGCCGCTTTAATCGGCGCCGCCGCCAATATTTTTTTAAATTTAAAACTGATTCCTCTCTATGGCATGTATGGAGCGGCATGGTCGGTTTTGTTTTCTTATGTTTTAATGGCCGTAATACTGCATGAAATTTCAAGGAAAGTTTATCCCGTAAAATATGAATATAAAAGAATTTTTGGGATTTTTTTGATATTGATTCTATTTGGAGGTTTTGGCCTTAGTTGCGTCGGAACCTATAAAAATATCATCATTTTTAAAAGTTTAATTCTTTTACTCTATCCCGCAACTTTCTGGTTTTCCGGTTTTTTCTATGATAGCGAGAAAGCGAGAATACGGATGATTTTAAAAGGCAAGAAGTAAGAAGATTAGATGTATAGATGAATAGAAGCGTGGATGCGCGACAGGCAGCAGCTCGGTAGCTTGTGACTGGTGACTTGGAAACTGGCTAACTCGCTAACCGGCTAACCGACAACTGGTGACCTATATGTATCCTGCAACTCCATGGCGGGACCTGCTAACGCTTCCTGTATTTCATTTTGGATATTTTGGATAGCTTATCCTTTAAATTATTGGCAAAATCTTCAGTATCGCCTATTAGCGTTTCATGAACCTTATCTTCCTCTATTTCAGGGCAGACATCTTCAATATCTTGTCCCATTTTAGTCTTTAATAATCCCGATTTAATTGTTGTTAAAATTTGAGAGGGATAAACGCTTCTATATCCGGTAACCAAAAAACTGACTATGCAAGCTAGTGAGGCATAAGGCGCGATCTCTTTGCCAAAAATTTCAATTGCCATAATGCTGGAAGCTATAGGCGTATTTGTCGCTCCCGCCAAAACGCCTACAAATCCCAAAGCCGCGAAAGTTTCTCTGCTTAAGCCGAATAGATCGGCAAATAGCGTTCCGCTGGTAGCGCCTATAAAAAGAATAGGCGTTACTATTCCCCCGCTTCCGTAAAAACTCAAGGTTATGCTTGTGAATATTATTTTGAGCAAAAATGTATACCACATATTCATATTGCCGTTTATGGAACTTTTTATAATGGGCAAGCCAAGCCCCAGATACTCTTGAGAGAAAATCATAGCCAATATTATTAAAGACAGACCGCCTATAATGGCGCGTTTTTCTTCTTTTATTTTTTTTGCTATAGCGCTAAAAAATGACATAAACTCTATTAGCAAAAATGAACAGATGCCAAAGAAGGCTCCGGCCAAGATTACTTTTATAAAGAAACTTTCAGTAAAAACGGGAACAAAATTCAGGCTATGATAAAAATAATCCGCTCCGAAGAAAGAGGCTACTTGATATGCCGTTATCCCGGCCACGAATGAAGGCAATAAAACTTCATAAATCATGCTTCCGACAAAAAGGGCTTCAACGCCGAATATGGCTCCCGCAAGCGGCGTTCCAAAAACAGCGGCAAACCCCGCGCTTATTCCGCAGGTAACTATTTTTTTTCTGTCTGACAGGCTTAATTTGGTTAAATCGGCGAATACCGAAGCTATTCCGCCGCCTATTTGAGCGCAAGGCCCTTCTTTTCCCGCAGAACCGCCGAATGCCAATGTGGCTACTGTGGTTATAAGTTTTAGCGGTACAACCTGCCACCTTATTTTCCCGTGTTTTTTATGAACGGCATATATCACCTTTTCAGTTCCATGTCCCTCAATATCCGGAAAGAATTTAATCAAAAGATAATTAAAATAAAAGACTGCCGGCAGCATTAAAAAATAATAGTTATATTTTTGTACAAAAGAGGTGGTTGTTTGCAATGTATGAAGAAAAAAGGCGGTAGAGGCGCCTACAGCGGCGCCTATAAGGGTGGCAAGCAATGTCCATTTGATTACATCATAGAAGATTACAATTTGTTCTCTGAATGTTATTGCATCAAAGGGATTTTTTCCGTTAAGCTTATATTGCATTAGTGTTTTTGAGCGCTAAAAAAGTATATATCAGAGGATTCTTCGTTTTCCGACTTACTTAAATATTAGCAAATTTGGGGACTATGTCCCATTCCCGCCATTAAGGCGGGACAGGCAAGTGTCGGTAGTTATACCGCCCTAATGGCCATAGGCCTTGATGCGGTATGACATAGTCTTATACGGACGACCAAATTTCAAAAGATAATAAAAAAGTGGGATAATAAACCCTAAGTATGGCGGCAAAATGATTATACAACAAGGAGCAATTTCACCCCGCCTGCGGATTTTTTCACCCCGTAGTATCTTGACAAAAAAGTTTTGCAACTATAGTAGTTGGGTGTTCAGGATTTCTTGGCTATGGCGGGGGGACGCTGTTCCTTGTTGCCATGTTGCCGAATTAACTTGTTGTTTAAGTAGGTTAGAGTCAATCCGGTTATGATAGAACCTGCGGATTTTTTCACCCCGTAGGTTAGAGTCAATCCGGTTATGATAGAACCTGCGGATTTTTTCACCCCGTAGGTTAGAGTCAATCCGGTTATGATAGAACCTGCGGGGTGAGAGATGTTACGAAAGAACCGAAAATTTTAATATTTTAACAATGTCTTGCGATTACATTGGATTTTGTATTATATCAATCCTCAGTTTTTGGAAGATTTTTCAAAGGAACATTCCATATTTTAGGATTATCGATTGGAATATCGTCTGTTTCATCAATTTCCGGTAATTTCTGTTTTTTAAATTCGCCTATTACAAAAGCGCATTCAAAACATTTCTCACAAATCGGCTGAATTAAAATTTTTGCGTTTTTCACTTTTATTTCTTCGGAAATCTTAAAACAAAATTCTTCCCGCTTATTTTTTGTCAAAGTCCCCCAAAAAACGCTGTATTGAATTCTGTTTAAACCATAATCTTTGCACACTTCACTTATTCTTCTTCTGATTTTATCATCAGAAATATCAAAAAACACAAGTAAATTAGTTTCCATTTTTACCACTTAAAACTAAAATATTTATATTCTCCATCGCCTCTAAAAAAAGAGGCGGCATACCTTGCCTGCGCCTGAATTATTAATTTGGTTTGAAATCTTTTTCCATTAAAATATTCAGTAGATTCAAACCGTTCAAGCACCCTTTTGCTAAAATCTCTTCTTGTTGCGAGAGACAACAAATCATTTTGCATTTTTGTTGATCCTCCAAGATTCAAGAAAGAAGATACTGTCCGATCAATTATAGGCGCTCTAAATTCTTCAACTAAATCCAAAACCATTGAGGGCTTTCCAGATAAATCAGTATGCAAAAATCCGGCAAACGGTTCCAAACCCGCATTTACAACAGCGCCCCAAACTATAGAATAAAGCATTCCATAGCCGTAATTAAGCAATGCATTGACGACATTGCTTGCAGAACCCTTGTTTTCTCTTGCAGTGAAATTGATTTCGGGTCCAAGAAGTTGTCCAAAAGTTGACCAATATTTTTTAGCTGCCGAACCTTCCAAACCCATAAGCGAACTGCGACATTCGCTTACATTTTTACCGCTTATATTCAGCGCAGAATCTCTGGTATGGCAAATGCTTTCAACAGTTTCATAAACATTTCTAAATAATTCTGTTTTTTTATCTTTTATATTTTTTACCATATACTTAAGCAAATTGGCCTGATTATTTATCTTCCCTGCCACAATTTGTTTGGCAAAAACAACTCCCTTTTCATTATTATAAGCCATTATTTGATTTCTTTTTGTTTTTACTGGCGCATTCAAGAGAGGAGAAATAATCATAGCATAAGGTTTTCCGCTAAAAGATGAAAATACCAATTTAATGCCTTTTTTTATGGTTTCTTCAATAACATCCGAGGATATGGAAACTCCTTTTGATTGCACATTTATATGGGACAATCTAAAAAAAGGCAATTCATAAACAATTTTATCTCCGTCTTTTACGGCAAGTCTTCCGTTTTTTTTAGATAATTTTACACCGTGACCGGATAGAATTAATTCAGAGTTTTGTTCTGATTTTACAAGGAAAACATTGGGGGAAAATCTCCATTTGGCAGAATCAACCAAAAATATATTTTCAAAATCAATTACAACTTCTTCAGGTTGATTTGAAAACAGACCATATTGTACTGGAAAATCTGAAAAAATATGCTTATCCACATTTTAGCTTATACATGAAAGATATTAAGTTTTTTTTAAGAATATAAAACATTTTAGTTAAACATAGTGGTAGCCGCCGTCACAGAAATAGATGGTTTTTGGGAATAGGCCTTATACCATTTTCCACCTCCGAGGTGGAAAATGGTTTTAAGTTTTAGTTCCCTTCTTATCGGGAATAGGCCTTATACTAAATATAGAAAAAGTAAAGGAGAAATGAGATGACGTTTTAGTTCCCTTCTTATCGGGAATAGGCCTTATACCAAATTCACGCTAATGACTGATGATGTTTTAATAGTTTTAGTTCCCTTCTTATCGGGAATAGGCCTTATACATAATGTGTTGCAAGTATGTGTCATCGGAATTTAGTTTTAGTTCCCTTCTTATCGGGAATAGGCCTTATACTGCTTCAGTATATGCAAGATGTCGCAGGTGTGAAGTTTTAGTTCCCTTCTTATCGGGAATAGGCCTTATACTGGG
>JAKLQJ010000003.1 GCA_022013385.1 Elusimicrobiota bacterium | reverse complement strand
TGTCGGAAGCTATGCGAACGACCAATAAACGAAGCTATGCTTCATTCCCGCCATTAAGGCGGGACAGGCAAGTGTCGGTAACTATGCCCTTAGGAATCTGGAAGATTCCAAGACTATGCTGGGTGCCGTAACAAGGGACTATGTCCATCCCGCCACTACTGCATTTTCGCCACTACTACTTAGGCGAACCCGCCGATGCCGTAGTGGAGGGGGCGGACAGGCAGACGGCCAAGGATGTTAGTCCTGTGAACGAAGTTACACGAGGAGGACGACCAAAAAACCTGTCCCGACTTGGCGGGACAGGTCTTGCTATGGCTTTGGCGCCACTATCTTTTTCCTAATTGCCTAGTTGCCTTATTACCTAGTTGCCCTGTTATCTAATAGCCCATTTGCTTTTGATTGATTGTGAAACGGTCTAGAAAAATGTTAAATTAATAAGGCTCTGAGAAACAATTAACTTGCCATTTGGAAGCTCAGATTTAAATTGAGTTCAAGGCGCAACGAATGAGAAGGCTTATAGCTGGAACAAGGAAGCAATGCTTCATCAAATGCAAGGAGCTCTGCGACTTGCCTGTGAATGAGGCCGAAAGCATAGCTTTCGGCATTTGATGAACCGAAAGGTTCGTGTTCCAGAGCAACGAAGAAATCAATAAAATATGAGCTTCCCCATAGCAATTATGCTATGGGGCTGGCTGATTTTTGGCTACAACTTCGTCACTCATCGCTTATGGCGCCATAGGCGCCACTCGCTCTTCGTTTCTCGTTTCGCTCAAAAATCAGTCAGCCAAATGGCAAGTTAATTGTTTCTCAGAGCCTACTATGAAAAGAGCGCTTATTGTAAACTTAAATCTTGCTATTGATAAGACTGCAAGTGTGGATAAAATCAGGAGAGGCCGCATATTTCGGTTTCCCGAAGCTTTAACATTTGCCGGCGGCAAAGGAGTAAATGTGTCGCGAGTTTTAACTACTCTCGGCGGTATCGGCGATATAATGGGTTTTGTAAGCGGTTATAACGGAAAATGGATAGAATCCTCTCTGAAAAAAGAAGGCATGGTTTTTCACGCGATAAGGCATAAAAATGGAGAATCCCGAATGTGTTATTCAATAGCTGATAAATCGGGAATTACCACGGATTTTAATGAGGACGGCCCCAATATTCCCATCTCCGCCCAAGCTGAATTTTTCAGAAAATTAAACGCGATTATTCCAAGATATTCAATTTTAGTTGTTTGCGGCCGTTCGCCTCGCGGAATAAAAAAAGGCTTTTATAAAAAGATGTCGGCCATAGCAAAGAGAAGGGGCACAAAAATATTTTTTGACATAAGCGGGTATTTTTTATCTGAAAGTCTGAACGCTGACTTGATTAAAATAAACAAGCATGAATTTGAAGACTTCTCCGGTCTTAAATTCAATAGTGAGAGTGTTCTTAAATTCTTTGCAAGGAATTCAAATAGAGGGCTTAAAATGCTGATTGTTACAAACGGAGATAAGCAGGGCTATGCGGCAAGAGCGGAAGGTTTATGGAGTTTTAAGCCGATTAAAATAAACGGGCGAGTAAAAAGCGCCGTAGGCTCGGGCGATTCTTTTATGGCGGGGTGCGTGTATGGCGGACTTGAAAAAGAATCATTTGAGGATACCATTAAAATGTCCGTAGGTTGCGCTACTTCAGATTGTTTGTCGCTTGGCGCCGGCGTAGTTAAAAAGTCGGAGTCCGTAAAATTTTCAAAAAAAGTTTTGTTAAAAAATATAAAATAGGAAGATAAAATTTTAGTATCGGAAATCATGGTTTTTGTGTTGTTACTGGTGACATGTGACATGTAACCTGTGACAATTTTGCCGGAGGCAAAAATATCCCCCCTAAATTCCTGCGTAATTTAAGCAGGGGGGACTTCGCGCCGATGTAAAAACTTTAGGAGGCTATGTGAAAGATATAGGGAAAATAGAAGCTGTTTTAGATAAAGCCGGACTTGAAAAGAGAAAGTCACTAACCGAAATTGAAGTTTATGAAATATTAAAAATCATGGCTTTGGAAGTTCCGGAATTTCTTTTCTATAAAATGGAAGATATAGAACCCGAAAAAGCCGCCGCCGAAATTTTAACCAAGATAAAATCATCGCGGATTGTAATAAAAATAGTTTCTTCAGAAACCCTTCATAAAACGGAATCCGGCGGCGTGAAAATAGTCGCCAAAGCTGCGGATGAAATTGAGAAAACCTTGTTGGCAATGATTAAAAAATTTTCCAAAGCTGGCCGTTTTGATGGGCATAGCCCGTCCCGCCATAGGCGGGAACATAGTCTTGAAGGTATAATGATATGCGAATTTATTGAGCATGCAAATTTTTCTCTTGGTGAAGAATTGATGATAGGAGCCAGAGCAGATGCGTCTTTCGGCCCTATTATAAGTTTTGGAGTTGGCGGCACTAATGCCGAAGATTTAACAAAATCTCTAAAAACCGGACTTGTCCCCGCCATTATGCCAGTTGCGCTCGCCCATAATAGAGGTGTCTGGGAAGATTTTTTATCACAATCATGGATATGGCGTTATTGCGCGGGGAAAGTGCGCGGCGGCAAAAGATTATGCGCCGACGGAGAGATATTAAAATGGTTTGAGAGTTTCGCGTATGTAATGAAATATTTTTCCGATAATGGCTCGTCAGCGTGGGCTATAAATGAATTTGAAGTAAATCCCCTCTGCGTTTCAAGGCTATGCCGAGTGTCGTCTCAGGGGACTATGGCCATCGAACGACCGAAAGGCGGTATAGTGGCTTTAGACGGCGTTCTTAGATTTAGCGAAGCCAAGTCTATGCTCCCGCCTATGGCGGGATCCCGCCATAGGCGGGACAAAAATGACGAAAGATTAAAACCGTCTAAAAAAGGAATTCACGGCTTGCTTAATCCCAAGAATGTGGCTGTCGTGGGCGTGAGCGAGAAGAAAATGAATATGGCCAGAATAATTTTAAGAAATGTTATTTCAGCCGGTTTTGATAAAAAGCATATTTATATCATCAAAGATTTTGACGGCGAAATAGACGGAATTAAATGCTATTGCGATATGAAGAATCTTCCTGAAACGATTGATATGTGCGTGGTGGCCGTTCCCTCTCCTTATGTTCCCGATGTTTTAAAGCAAGCAGGCGATTCGCTAAAGATAAACGGCATTGTTCTCATTTCCGGCGGTATGGGCGAGAAAGAGGGCAGTGAAGATATTGCCGAAAGCGTTAAAAAAATAATAAAAGAGGCCAAGCTTAAAAATCCCGATTTTGTTTTAAGCGGCGGAAATTCTCTCGGTATAGTTCTTCAAAATTCCAAAATTAATACCCTATTTATTCCCGAATATAAGCTTGATTATCCGCTTAAAGAAAATACCAATATAGCCAAAACGGCTTTTATAAGCCAGAGCGGGGCTTTTGTTATTTCAGCTTTAAGTAAAATGCCGTGGCTTAAACCCGTGTATAGCATTACCGTCGGCAATCAGCAAGATATTACGGTTGTGGACTATGTTGAAGCTCTAAGTGCGGAAGCGGAAAAAGATATTAAAGTTTTGCTTGTGTATATAGAGGGCTTTAAATCTATGGACGGTATTTTACTCGCTAAGGCTATTCAAAAGGCGCGCAAAAACGGAAAAACGGTAATTATTTATAAGGCCGGCCGCACGGCTATTGGGCAAAAAGCGGTTATGGGGCATACTGCGTCCATTGCCGGAGATTATTTGGTTACAATGCTTATACTCAAAAAAGCCGGCGCCATTATAGCCGATAGCTTTGACGATTTTTCAGAGCTTGCTCTTATGGCCTGTCATTTTTCAACTTTTTCCGTAAAATCGCCGAATACCTTTTTTATCAGTAATGCCGGTTTTGAAACCGCCGGCATGGCGGATAATATCAAAGGGATTACCGCCGAGATAAAGGATAAAAATCTCGGCGGAGAAATGGACAAGATATTGAAAAAATTTAAATTGGATAGTATAGTGGATTTTAAAAATCCTATGGATATAACGCCGATGGCATCCGACGATGCTATAGGCGAAGTGGTTTTAAAAGCTTTAAACTGTGATGATTTCGGAGGTATTTTGCTTTCAATGATTCCGCTTACCCCTCAAATGAATACTTTCCCCGCTTCCCGCCTATGGCGGGATGATATGGAAAAATCCTTTCTTAAAGTTGTTTCAATGGAAATGAAGAAACTGCAAAAGCCTGTTATTTTTTGCGTGGCTTCCGGTTCGCTTTATGATCCTTATTGCGATTATGCCATGAGTTTGGGTTTGCCCGTATTCCGTTCAGCCGATAGAGCCGTTAAGGTTTATGCCGAATATCTGGAAAACAGGACTACAGAATAGAGAATTTACCCCCACACCAAATAAAACAGATACAAATTGTAAACGCAAAAGTTTTGCATATTTTACGATTATTATAATTTGTGATTAGTGCTATTACAGCGACAAAATAATTATGCAACAAGTAGCAATTTTACTATAAACGAGGCTATGCCTCATTCCCGCCATTAAGGCGGGACAGGCAAGTGTCGGTAGCTTTGCGAACGACCCCCGTGGGTTGCTGCGCAACTTCTGGTGCGGTAACATCTAAAGCATCCCGCGGGGTAAGACACTGAGGTGGTAGCAAAACTACTTTGTCGCAACACTATTGGCTTTTGTATTTGGTGTGGGATAAAAGTTTGTTTGCTTTTTTATTTCCGTATTAACTTATCATCGTATTTCCTCATTGTCTCGCCGTCCGGCCATTATGCCGCATTTCTTAAAATTTCTTCCACGCTTTTTTTCGCGTAGCTCATTCCCCATAGTTTTATTGTTCCCATTGCATTTTCAACTATAAAAGGAATATCGGTTTCCGGGATATTAGCTTCTTTCAATGTTATCGGCGCGCCTATGTCTGAAAACCAATTTTTAAGGGTTTCTATTGTTTCTTTGGCAATTGTTTTATCGTCATTGCTGCCTATCTTTAAAACATTTTTGCCAAATCGGGATATTCGCTTGAATTTGCCTTTTTGTAAGTTGAATTTAAGGTACCCGGGTATTATGATTG
>JAKLQJ010000039.1 GCA_022013385.1 Elusimicrobiota bacterium | reverse complement strand
TTAATTTGAGGGAAAAAGTTTATTTTCTATAATCGAACATAAAATGTGGATAATAAGAATATGCATTTCTTGAACACGGGGGGTGGACTGGGCATTCAAAGGACCTCCACGGACACAAGTTCCCGCTACACTAGCCTGCAGAGTGTTATTGGAAGCGCAAATTATGGAAAAATCGCTTTCGCTCGCTATTTTTCCGCCTCCGCACCCCAAAAGAGCCATTGTCAACGCTCCCTTTTTTTTGGCTGTTTTTATAGCATTGATGATATTTAAGCTATTGCCGGAAGTTGAAATCCCAAATAGTATATCCTTTGGCCCGACAAAAGCGTCAACCTGCCTTTCAAAAATTTTGTCAAAACCATAATCATTTCCTATGGCTGTTAAAATGGAAGTATTGGCGGTTAGAGCCAAAGCTTTAATGGGCTCACGGTCAATAAGAAAACGGCCTATAAGTTCCGCCGCGAAATGCTGGCTATCGGCGGCGCTGCCGCCATTACCGCAAATATAAAGAGTCCCGCCGTTTTTAAGGGCGGCAATAATCTTATCCGCCGCTTCCTCAATTAAACCGGCTTTGGATGAAATATCATCCGCCAAAGAAAAATGACTATTTATATCCGCGATTATTTTATTTTGCATACTGTTTATTTGATGAGGGTTCCTACTTTATCTCCATCAATGGCTTTTTTAATATTTCCGGCCATGTGAAGATTAAATAGAAGTATGGGTATGCTATTTTCCATGCAAAGCGTTAAAGCGCTTGTATCCATAAAACGAAGCTGCTGTTTAATGGCTTTCATATAGGTTATATTTTTTATTTTTGTGGCATTCTTATTGGTTTTAGGGTCACTGGTATAAACAGCGTCAACTTGAGTCGCTTTAAATATCACATCAGCGCCTATTTCAGCGGCGCGCAAGGCGGCGGCAGTATCAGTCGTAAAATAAGGATTGCCCGTACCGCCGGCAAAAATAACAACTCTGCCTTTTTCCAAATGCCTTATGGCTTTTCTTCGTATAAAAGGTTCGGCAATACTTGATATCGGAATAGATGTCTGAACGCGAGTATGCACCCCTTGATGTTCTAAAGCGGACTGCAAAGACATAGCGTTTATTATAGTTGCCAGCATCCCCATATTATCGGAGATTACTCTGTCAATCATACCATTACCGTCTTTGGCGCCGCGCCAAATATTTCCGCCGCCTATCACAATGGCGAGCTGCAAACCGCGCCTATAGGCTTTTTTTATTTCTTTGGATATATAAACCAATGAAGAAGGGCTTATAGAACGCCTGGAGGATTTTTCTAGGAGGGCTTCTCCCGATAGTTTTAGAAGGACTCTCTTATACACTGTTATTCCGTACCCACTATGTAGCAATCAAATTTGCTCACTTCAACTTTAATCTTTAACTTCTCCGCGGTATTGGCTACCAACTTTGAAACGGAAACCTTAGAATCTTTTATTGACGGCTGTTCCAAAAGACAGTTCTCTTGATAAAACTTAGTGACTCTTCCCTCAAGCATTTTTTCCAATGCTATCGGCGATTTTCCCGCGGCTTTGGGACTTTCTTTATATATTTCTTTCTCCTTCTCTATAATCTCGGAAGAAACATCTTCTCTCTTCAGCCAGCGCGGATGCATAGCGACAGACTGCATAGCAAGGTCTTTTGCCAAAGCAAGCAAACTTTCATCCGAAGATATTTCGCCTTCAACATTGAGAAGCGCGATAGCGCCTTTTTTAGAATCGCTGTGAATATAATAATTGGCGATGGTATTGCTATCCAGTTTATAAACCGCTCCGCGTCTTATCTGCATATTTTCGCCGACTTTAATCGCAAGCTGCTGAAGCTTTTCCTTAGCGGCTTCATTTTCAGCGGGATTGCCCATATTTTCATCACTCAACATAAGAGCGATAAGCTCATCCGAAAGAGCTCTAAATTCGGGATTTCTGGACACAAAATCAGTTTCGCAATTTATTTCCAATATCGCTACCTTAGCATCGGAAGTTTTCACGCTGACGATTCCTTCTTTCATTTCTCTTCCGGCTCTTTTAGCAAGTCCGCTAAGCCCTTTTTTTCTCAAAATTTCTATTGCTTTCTCTTCATTTCCCGAGGTTTCTTTAAGAGCGTTTTTGCAAGCCATAATGCCCGCTCCGCTCTTGGTTCTAACCGACATAACCTGCTTGGTTGTTATCTCCGGCATAAAAAATTCTCCTTAAACAGTGTTGTTAAACATTAATACTATGAAATTACTCTTCAGTTTTCAGAGCCTCAGTCTTGGTTTCAATGTCAGCTCTCGGCTCATCCGGCTCTTGAATCTTCAAGCCGCTCTGTTCGTCTTTAGATGTTTCAGACTGGCTCTGAGGAGCTTCATTTTTTTCGGAATCACTTGCCGGCGAATCTTCCGCAGATTTAATTTCCTCGGTTTCAGAAATATTTTCTTGGGTGGCATTTGCGGCTTTCATCTCCGCCTGCTCTTCAGCTTGTTTAATTGCCGCCTGCTCGTCTTCTTTTTCTTTCCTGCCGTCAATAATGGCGTCCGCCATAGAGGCGCAGAAAAGTCTTATAGACCTTGAGGCATCGTCATTTCCGGGAATAGGGACATCTACCAAGTCGGGGTCGCAATTTGTATCACAAACGCTGACAATTGTAATTCCGAGTTTTTTGGCTTCTTTCATAGCTCCGATCTCTTCAATCGGGTCTATAACAAACATGACATGGGGCAAATCAGACATATATCTTATTCCCGAGAGCAATTTTAGAAGTCTGTTTTTTTCTTTTGTAAGCCGTGAAACTTCTTTTTTTGACATTACCTTAAAAAGACCGTCAGCTTCCAGCTTTTCAAGTTCCTCAAGTCTTTTTATAGAGCTTTTAAGGGTCTCAAAATTGGTGAGCATGCCTCCCAGCCATTTTTCATAGACATAAGGAACATTTGCTCTTTGCGATTCTTCACGGATCAAGTCTTTAGCCTGCTTCTTGGTTCCGACAAAAATAAAGCGCTTGCCTTGCTTCGCGCAGTCCTTGACAAAATTATAGGCCTTCTTTAACTCTTTAACGGTTTTCTGTAAATCCAGAATATGAATCCCATTTCTTTCCCCGAATATGTACCGCGACATTTTAGGATTCCATCTATATGTCTGATGACCAAAATGGACACCAGCTTCAAGCATAGCTTTCATCGATATATTCAACATTTAGCCTCCGCAATATTGTGCTCACAAGCAATAAGAAGCTCGCGATATAATTATAATAGCATATATAAACTGTTTTCTTCAAATGAAAAACGCAGAGGGCGCAAAACGGGAATGCAAAAGCTCTGCGTTCTTTGCGACGAAATCTTGTCAAATCATAAATAGGTCTAACTATGGAAATTTCATTTTTACCGCGAACATTTCCTATAATTGCAAGCTATGAAAATCGCGATAGCTCAGATCAATACCAAAGTGGGCGACATTCAAGGAAACGCCTCAAAGATAAAAAAATTTATAGAAAAAGCGGCAAAACTCAATGCCGATCTTGTTATTTTTCCGGAACTCGCCCTAACGGGCTACCCGCCTAAGGATCTCTCAAACAATAAAGATTTCATAACGGCAAATTTAAACGAACTTGAAAAAATAGCCCATTCCGCGTGGAAAACAGCTTGCGTAATAGGCCATATGGATTTCAATCCGTCGCTTAAAGGAAAAGCACTTTTTAATTCCGCCGCGCTCATCCATAAAGGGAAAATACTTGCCAAAAGACATAAATCTCTTTTACCGGATCATGATGTTTTTGATGAAACAAAATATTTTGAGCCGTTCGCGAAAAATATTCCTTTAGAATTCAAAAAGCAAAAAATAAGCATCACAATCTGCGAGGATATTTTACAAGGGGAGGCATTTTCAAGGAAACAGATTTATAAAAACAATCCGGTTAGCAACTTAACCAAAACCCGCCCTGACATCATAATAAATATTTCGGCATCAGCTTATTTGGGCGGAAAAAATATTGAAAGAATCAATCTCTTAAGTAACCTTGCGAAAAAAACGGGCTCATATATAGTCTATTGCAATTCTGTCGGGGGAAACGATGAATTGATTTTTGACGGGAACAGTCTAATCCTCGGCCCCAAAGGAAATGTTATAGCTAAAGCGGCAGCCTTCAAAGAAGACCTTATAATGGTGGATATGAAAAAACCCGAAGAAACTAAAGAAACGGAACAAATATCCAAAGAAGAAGAACCCATTCAGGCGCTCATACTCGGCATTAGGGATTATTTTCATAAGCAAGGATTAAAAAAGGGAGTTCTCGGAATGAGCGGCGGAATAGATTCCGCCGTTGTCGGAT
>JAKLQJ010000038.1 GCA_022013385.1 Elusimicrobiota bacterium | reverse complement strand
TTTGCGGCATAATAACCTCCATTGAGTTTCGTTTTGATTATTATACCAGATTTCTTTTTATCTGTCCATATTTTTATGAAACGCTATACTAGTTGCCTAATCCCCCTGTTAATTGCCTTTTTTTATTTTAACTTTAAACTCTTTAACTATTTTCTCGCTGTTATTTTGTGCGCCGTGTTCCCTGTCAAGCTATTTTGTTGCTGTTGCCACGCGTCCATACTTCTATTCATCCATGCCTCTGTTTTTTGTCGCGCTGTTGTTTGCTTTTGCCTTTTTCTGTTACACTGCTCCCGCCTTTGGCGGGACAAGCTGCGCTGTTTACGGATGTTATTCCATGGTTTTAAATTCCACATGAACGCTCAGTTTTTTTTCAGTAAAATCATCCGGCAAGACTTCAAAAGGCATTGCGTTTTCAACAGAACTTAAAGCGGCATTATCAAAAAGTCTGTTTCCGGAGCTTTTTTCCACTTTAAGGTTTTTTACTGTTCCGTCTCTTATTATATTAAAAAATATCACGGCGCTCATATCGCCTGAACTCGGCATTTTTGTCATCCATTGATTGCTTAAGGCGTTTCTTACCAAAGAGATATACCATGGATAAGGGAAATCCGAAAAATCTGCTACAATGCCGTTAGTCGCTTCCGAGCTGTTTTCAATCACGGTTTCTTTCAAATCCTTTTTATCGCTAAAAAATAAAGCATCGGCTTTTTCAAGCATGCTTGGTTTTGGCAGGGGCATGGATATCTCTTCTTTTTTCTCTTCTTCTGTTGATTTTTGAATTGGTTTATCTTCTTTTTTTTCAATGGACGGTGTTGGAATTTTCTTTATTGTGTTGCGGGGGCTTACATTTGCGTTCATTATTTTTGACGGACCTATGAAATCAATATAATAGACGGCTTTTTTTTTAGTCGAAAAACTACCATTAGCCGCAAACAAAAGCAACAATAAGATGATAAAGTGCGCTGATGAGGAATATAGCAGATATTGTCGCATGTTTTTTGCTTTGCTATTAGGGCATTGTAGCTACGGAGTTTATTTCTTTTCGGATTTTTGAATAACTCCTATTCCTATTTTTCCGGCGCCGAGATCTTTAGCGATATCAAGAGCTGTAACGACTTTTTGTATGCTGACATTTTTATCCGCTTGGACCAATATGCTTTTTTTCCTGGATTTTGAAAGTCTTAAGATAAGCTCTTTTTTTAGCTGGGAAAATTTTGTTTTTTTATCGTCAATAATAATGGCTCCGCTATTCAATATTTGCACGGTTATCATTTTATCGCTATCGGATGATTTGGACGATGAAGATGATTCGGGAAGGCTGACTTTAATTTTTGACTGCATAAGGAAAGGTGTCATGACCATAAATATAATCAGAAGCAAAAGGCATATATCTATGAACGGTATCATATTTATTTCCGCTATAGGTCCTTTTTTTATACTATGCACACGCATGATATTTAATTAATTCCTTGAATAATATTCGTGAATATGGAGTTTTGTTATAATTTGTTCCGTTATCCAATTCATATCGCTTGAGAACTTATTGAGCTGTCCTGAAAAATAATTATAAGCGATAATTGCCGGTATTGCCACAAATAGTCCGGCTGCCGTATTTACAAGCGCCTCGGCAATACCCAGCGCTATTACAGATGGTCCCGCTCCCGCGTATTGAGCTAAATCTCTAAAAGCTCTCATTATCCCTATAACCGTTCCCAATAAACCTATGAATGGGCTTATGCTGGCGATAGTCGCTATTATTGTCAGGCTTTTGGAAAGTTTGGATACATGCCATTCTATGGCTTTTTCCGCAAGTTCCCGTTTTTCAAGAGCGGAACCAAAGTTATTCATAACTCTATTGATTACATCGGTATACGGGCTTTTGTGTTGCGCGGACAATTCCATTATTCGTTTTGTATTGGACGCTTTTATCAGGCTATGCGCTTTATGGATAAAAAGCCGCATTCCTGAAAATGTTTTTTTATATTTTCTCCATCTTTCCCAAATGAGGGCGATGGAATATATTGAAAGCCCGATAAGTATAAAGAGTACGGGGCCTCCGGCTATAATCATTTGTTTTAAACTTAAATCAAGCATAGAATAGGCTCCACGATAAGCAGGGTTAACAGTCAAAATTTCTCTGTCGAGGACAAACTAAAAACCCTAGCAGTATATTTACGAACCAATTATAGCAATTTATTTTAATATAGAAGAAAAAAGAGTTATCATCGGCCGGTGAAGAATAGAAGTAAGAGGAGATTGGCAATGGCTTTTGCTGTTTCACTGCCACACTGCCGCGCTGTAGACTGTATTGCCTATGTTCCTTGTTTGCCGAAAGTGTATTTTACTTTGCTTTCAAGATTTTCAAAATAACCGCTAAGAAGCTTTATTTTTGAGCGAATGGCATTATAAAACTCTTTTTGCTCGGCGGTTTTAATATTGCCAATGGACTCAAATTCTTTTAGTTTATTAAGAGCCGCAAAAAGCTCTTCTTTTAATTGATTGTTTTCTTTGTGTTTCCACTTGATTTCGCTTTTGAGCTTGCCGATTTCTTCACAGAAATTTTTTGAGCGAATTTCATAATCTCTTCTTTCATCCAGCATTATTGTTTGAAATTCTTCATTTTTATTAAGCATTGATTCCAGATTGCTCTGGTAATTCTTGATAAAACTTTCCTTGTCTTCCAATTCCGATTTAAATTCTTTAATTTGCTTATTTAGAAGTTCTTTGGAATCTCTTTTATAATCGGAGTATTCGTCGGAAAGGTTTCTAATCTGCGTTCGGAGTTTTGAAACTTCTTCGGTTTGTTCGGATAAATTTTGAATTGTAGCGGAGTTCTTTTCTTCGCTGCGTTTTTTATAAGTTTTATAAAGTGTTTCCCAAGAAGGGTGTTCGGCGTTCGCGCGGGCATTGGAGGATGCCCTTTTAAGTTTTTCAATAAGTGTTGCTATTTCACTGTCTCTTTTTCGCAACTCATTTTCAAAATGCCTTTTTTCGGCGGAATATTGCTGTTTTAGATTTTTTACTTCATTTTCAAATTGAAAATTTTTTCTTAAAGTTTTTTCCAAAACAGGCCTTAATGCTTTTGTTTCGTCGCTAATATGCCCGGGTAAATTTTGCGGAGCGCTATATCCCGCCAAAAAAAGATGAAAAGCCGGTTCAAGATAAGCTTCGCGCCATTGTCCGAGAGATTTTTCCGGGCAGATTAAGGAGTTTTTATTGAATCCGGGAATCTGAGCGAGTTCCTTTGGATAAAAAGGACCTCTAATACTCCTCTTTATGTACGCATAGTATTTTGAAATTTGTTCCATACCAAAGCAAATGATACAAAAGATGTGTTACAAAGAGATTACAAACTCTTATTTTTTAAAATTTGTCAGGATGTTTTTTGAGTTTACGGGTTTTATTATGCCTTTTTCGGTAATGATGGCGGTAATAAGCGAAGCGGGAGTTATATCAAAGGCGGGATGCCTCACTTTGATGCCTTTAGGCGCTATTCTTTTTGTTTTAATGAAAATTACTTCTTTTTCCCCTCTTTCTTCTATCTCAATTTCTTTTCCGGTTTTAAGGTTTAAATCTATAGTCGGAATAGGCGCTGCCACAAAAAAAGGAATTTTATGATATTTTGCCAATATGGCGAGCGAATAGGTGCCTATTTTATTGGCGGTGTCACCGTTTGCCGCTATTCTGTCGGCGCCGACTATTATAGCGTTTACCTTGCAGGTTTTAATTATATGAGCGGCCATATTGTCGCAGATAAGCGCGCAAGGCACTTTTTCTCTTAGAAGCTCCCATGCCGTTAATCTTGAACCTTGAAAATAAGGCCTTGTTTCAGACGCATAGGCGTATTTTATTTTCCCTTTTTTATGCGCCGCGGTTATTACTCCCACAGCCGTTCCCATGCCCATTGTGGCGAGAGAGCCGGCATTGCAATGAGTTATAACTACGGAATTTTTTTTCAGGAGTTTTGAGCCGTAATTTGACATGGCTATTGTTGAGTTGATATCTTCTTGGGTTATTTTGTGGGCTTCGTTTTCAACTATTTTTATAAGCTTGGCGTAAAATTTCAAATCAAATGGCCGGGTTTTGCGCTCATTAATAAAGCTTAGAGTTTTTTTGTGAAGCCTGTCTACGGCATAAAATAGCGCTAAAGCGGTGGGTCTGGATTTTTTTAAAATATCCGCGGCTCCTTTTGTTTGTTTTAGCAGTTTATTCCATGATCTTGGTTTTTGAAAACGCAAATCAATGGCATAACCGTAGGCCGCGGCGCAACCTATTAACGGCGCTCCTCTTAAAACCATATCTTTTATAGCTTTTGCCGTTTGACGGGCATTTTTTGTCTTTACATAAAAAATCTTGTTCGGCAATAATCTTTGATCAAGAAATTTTACGAAAGGAGGTTTATATATCGCTCTTTTGGGAATCATAATCACATAGCACTACAGCGCGGCAGTGAAACAGTGCGACAGGAACAGCGTGAGACAGTACGACAGCGCAGCTTGTTGGCGCCATAGGCGCCACGGGAGCAGTGATACAGGCGCAACAGGCAACAGCGTGAGATAGTATGACAGCGCGGGGCAGTGATACAGTGCAACAGGCAACAGCGTGAGACAGTACGACAGCGCAGCTTGTTGGCGCCATAGGCGCCACGGGAGCAGTGATAC
>JAKLQJ010000037.1 GCA_022013385.1 Elusimicrobiota bacterium | reverse complement strand
CGCTACTGTATCAAGCCTTGAACTTAAAGCGCTGTCGCCGCTGGTTCTATCGGTTATTTCAGTCGCTAGATTTCCGGCTATCGTTGTGGTATCTGTCGTTACATCGGCATATACCGCTTTCGCATCTAAAGCTATTTGTTGCGCCGCAGAAACAGGCTTGGCCGTATCGGCTGTATCATCTACATTTCCTAAACCTACTTGCGTCGCAGTGAGACCTGTCAAGGCTGAACCGTCCACACTTGTAAAATATGTGGCGGAAATAGCGGGGATTTTTCCCGTCGCATCCACTATTCCCACATTGCCCGAACCCGCCTGTATTCCGCCCGCTACATCCAAAGCATTCGCGCTCGTATCGGATATAACAGCCGTACTTGCGATGATTCCATAATCGGCTTTTATGTTTCCCGCCACATCTAATTTTTCTCCGGGAGCTTTACCTATTCCTACTTCATCGCTTGCTGTACCTAAGGTAACACTGCCTGTGCCTCCGCCGGTCCATGGACTGGCGCCGCCGGATGCTAAAGGCGCCCAGCCGGAACCATTATAATAATACAGGAGATTATCCGAACTATTATAATACATAGCTCCGTCACCCACTAATGTTCCGGGTGTCGAAGCGAAATTACCTAATCTAAACTGGGAAGCGGCTATTACCACATTAGTGGTAATATTAAGGTATGGCTGATTGGATGTCGTAAAAGCTGTTGCGGTATCCATAGTTAAAGCGCCTGTCATAGTATCGCCGGCTTTTAAAACTTTATCTGATGTAACTATTCCCGTTAAATTCGAACCATCCCCATAGTATTTATTGGCGGTAACTTCCCCATTGCCGTTCAAGGTAAATATATTTGAGACCCCGGTTGAAACAACTACAATATTGCCAGCTTCACCGGCGCCGCTTGAAATATGCAACTTATATAAAGGAGAAGAAGTCCCTATCCCTACATTGTTATTAGAATCCATAACATAGGCGGTTCCGGAACCTAAAATCCACGGCGAAACTCCACCTGCCGAAAGAGCTATCCACATTGTGCCATTATGGTACTTAACCTGATTATCGCCACTGTCATAGATAAGCGATCCGGCTCCCACACTTGTGGGATCGGACGCATAATTTCCAAGTCTTAATTGAGAAGACGCAATGGTTGTATGAGTTGATATTGTAACCGCTGAATCCGGTGAACCTACATTTGAGGTATATAACGCATAAGGAACAGAGAGAAGGCGAGTTCTCGGAGTCATAGGAGAATCTGAACCTATCTGCACTTCCAAATATCTGTCATTGGAGGAAAAAACAGAAGAAGTTAATGGAGTGACAGAACCTAATGCCGCGTTAAACACACCATTGTCCATATTAACGGTTTGAACTTCCGACCATTTTTCAATTCCAACCGTTAAAGCGTCAAAAATTCTAAAGGTTATGTTATAATCACCGTTCAAGGGATTACCAATGGAATCAACCAATCTTCCTTGATAATTGATGTATGGCGGCGCCGCAAATATATTCCCGACAAAAACCGCTAAAAAAATTAGAACCAAAACATATGTTGGTATTTTATGCATTTTAGCCTCCACGACTATAACAAAAAAATTTCTCTTACTGCATTCTGTATTCTTCTATGGCAAAGCTATGTTTTGCAACTACGATTCTGCTATCTGATTTCTGTTGCCTTAGCCTATTGCTTGTCACTAAAAGCAGAGCTTCGCTCTGCGGCTACATTCCTGTTCCATACCATCTGTTCTGCTTGCCCTTCCGAAGCTTTCTTGTCCTTCGTAGCCTTGGCGTAGTAGGAAGCGAAGGAGGGTATCCTGCGGCTCTATTCTTCCTGCACTTTGTTATATAGCAACAAACTTGCCAAAAATAAAATAAACAGTGAAATATTTTTGAAATTTGACAGCTAATTTTCTTCATTTGGGATATTAAATAAATGTTAAAAAGAGTGGATAGCGGTAGTGTAGATTTATTTCCACATTGTAGATTTATCTCTACATATAACTGTAGATTTTTTTCTACACTTTGGAACTTATTTAGATTTGTTTTTTGAACTGTCGCGCTGCATTGTCCCCTGTGCTTAGATTTGGTACAAATCTACAGGGGATATCACTTTCGCTCTGCCGCGCTGTTTATTCCGTACTCCTTAATTTTGTAATACAAGGCCTTCCTATCTATGCCTAATATTTTGGCGGATAAAACCTTATTCCCTTTTGCTTTGATCAAAGCTTTTGATATCATTCTTTTTTCAATTTCGGCGCCCGCTGATTTAACCACCTTTTTAATATCGTAATCTTCTTCATCCAAAAAATTATTGCCGGAATTTTCTTCTCCTTCTTTAGATTGCCTGCCTGTCTCCGTCAAAGGGACCGCCCTTCCGAAACCTTTTGGCGAAGGAGGAAAATCTTTAGGCTGCGGCTTTCCCATAATATCATCAGCCAAGTTCTTAAAACCAAGATGGGATGGAAATATGGTTTTATCAGCCAAAAGAGCGGCGCGAGTCACAGTATTTTTTAGCTCTCTTATATTGCCGGGCCAATCGTATTCAGACAAGATTTTAAGAGCTTGGGAAGAAATATTCTCCACATTTTTTTTGAGAGTTTTATTGGCTTCTTTCAAAAAAAACATGGCAAGAACCGGAATATCTGTCCTTCTATCCAGGAGACTTGGAAGGTTTATTGAAAATTGATTCAATCTATGAAATAAATCCTCCCTAAAAACGCCCCCTTTAATACCATCCTGCAAACTGCTATTGGTCGCTACTATTATTCTAATATCAATAGGGATGTCTTTTTTGCCGCCCAAACGCCGAATTTTCCTTTCCTGCAAAACACGAAGAAGTTTTGCTTGAGTTGAAAGCGTAAGATTTGAAATTTCGTCTAAAAATAATGTTCCGCCAAAGGCAGTTTCCATAAGTCCTTTTTTTTGCCTATCAGCGCCGGTAAAAGCCCCTTTCTCATAACCGAAAATTTCGCTCTCAACAAGATTTTCCGGCAAAGCCCCGCAATCAAGCGCTACAAAAGGGTTTTTATTTCTCAAACTAAGATTATGCATTTGTCGAGCCCACACCTCTTTTCCCGAGCCCGATGGCCCAAGCAATATAACCGTAAGTTCGGTTTTAGCAACTTGCCCCACATTATTCGCGACAGCCTTTATCTGAGGACTTTCGCCAAAAACAATTTTTTTGGAATTGTAATTTAAAATATGATTGCGCAAAGCCTCAAATTCTCTGAAAAATCTTCGCTCTTTAATAGCCCGCTCAACAATAAGAAGCAACTCCTCATTGCTAAAAGGCTTAATAAGGTAATCAAGCGCGCCAAGTTTCATAGCTTTAACCGCGCTCTGAACATCGGCATGTCCTGTAAGCATTATTACGGGCAAGCCCTGATCATCTTTTTTGATTTTATCCAAAATAAGCAAACCGTCCATATCGCCTAAAATACGGTCCAATACTATCGCGTCAAACACGGTATTTTCAACTTCGGACAAGGCTTCTTTTCCGGACGATGCTTCTTTAACAGTATGTTTTTTGCTCTCAAGAACAACTTTTAAAACATACCGCGTGTCCTGGTCATCTTCTATGATAAGAATATTTCCCATAAATAATTAAATCCCAATAGCAAATAAATTCCGGAACAACAAGTCTATGCCGAGTCTGTTCCGCCATAGGCGGGAGAGACTGATATTTTGCTAATAGCCTTATTACCTAATTTTCTAATCACTTTTGAATTCTTTTATTTTATACAATTTTAGAAAAGATAAGTGTGACAATAGTTCCCTTGCGCGGCTTTGATTCTATTAAAATTTTCCCGCTATGTTCGCTCATTATTTGGCGCGCAAGATATAAACCAAGCCCTGTCCCTTTTTCTTTTGTAGTGAAAAACGGGTGGAAAATATTGGCAAGCACATTGGCATCTATGCCTTTTCCGGTATCCGCTATCGTAAGCCGAACTTCATTGGCGGCTTTATCATAAACGGATTTAATCGAGATTTCACCTCCCCCTTCAGGCAATGATTCCATGGCATTCGCGATTAGATTATAAACTACGCTGTTTAAATAGTTCGGGTCAAGAAAAACATTTGGAACATTTTCCAATTCTTTCTTTATTTCGACATTCATGATCTTTAACGGACTTTCAATAAGTTCAAAACAATATTCAACCACCTCATTTATGGAATAAGGCCGCAGTTGGCACATCCCGCTTCTTGAAAAATCTAAAAGCGTCTTAACTATTTTTGAAGCCCTTTTAGCGTTTCTTTCCATTAACGACACGCTGTTTTTAATATTTTCATCCAAATTTTCGGCAGACAATAATAATTCGGAAGTTGACAGAATAACATGAAGAGGATTTTTAATATCATGAGCGAAAACCGAAGTAATCTGTCCTATAGAAGTAAGCCGCCCCAGCTTTTTTGCCACAGTTTGAAAAAGTTGCGGATCTTTTAAAGCGGACCAATCGTCAGGATGCGCGGGAGATATGCTTATGCAATAGCCGCATATATCGTCGCCGTCTTTTAATACGCCGGCAGACAAAAATAAACGCACTATGCTCCTTTGAAAAGTAAGCAGATAGAATTTGTAGTTCTTAACCGTTTTATTCCTGTTTACAGTATTTAGAAATTTATCAAATTCCGAGTGATCTTTTGAAAGAAGCAATGTTTTAAAATTCTTTCCGATTAAATCGACTAAAGGATATCCCAGCAGATTTAAAACGCTTTTGTTAACCAAACACACATTTAAGGACTTGTCTATCACCATCATATGCTCAAATGAATCATCGAAAAGGGTTTTAAAAAGGCTTCCCTTAATTTCGTCCAATAAGTGATTTTTTTTCATCATAGGTTTTATCCCTTGCTGTCGCGCTACCGAGCTGATTTTCTTTCCTATAAAGATTAACGCTTCGCCTTGAAACTTTTAAACCGTACTTTTTATTTAGAATTTCCATTACCTTTTTATCGGTCAATTTATTGCCCTTGCCATATTCTAATAATATATTTCCCACCTTATCAATCAAAAACTTTTTTCTGGAAACAAAAAAATCCTTAAGGCGAATTTCCGAGCCCCACGGCGCCCTCAATGTTTTCCGGCTTACTATTCTGGATATGGAACTATGGCTTATTCCTATCTGCGAAGCTAAAGCTCTTTGACTCATAGCCACCAACTCTTCGCCCTTGCCCGAAAAAAACGGCATTTGATATTTCAATATTCCTTCGACTATCTTACACGCGCATCTTTTCCGCCAGTTGACCGTCTTTATCAAATCCAAAAGGCCATTAAGATTGGCTGTTTCTTTTTCCGTCAATAAGCCTTTCTTTTTCACCAATTTCAGTTTTTCATTATCAATGGAATAAACACCCTGTCCATAGTGCATTGATGTATACTCTATGCGAAAGCCCCCTTTTTCCTTTATGATAGACGCAATCATAGAGAAATAATCAACAGGCAAAGCCGCTATGGGAATATTTTCATAAGCATGAATATAAACCGCCACAAAATCCATTATTTGGCCGCGCTCTTTTTCGGTTATAGCGCATATTTTGCAAATTTTTTCATTGGAAAATTTTTCATATCCCAAAAAATATTTTTCAAAATTTTCAGAACCTATTTTACGAATGGTTTTTATAACTTGCTGACGCTCTGAAATAATTTCGGCCCCGGAAACAGAAGAATCCAAAGCTTGAATAAAACCTTCATTTTCTAAATTAGACAGCCATGCATAACCCGAATTGTTCCTGCGTTTGTATGTTATTACTCGCGGAAAATCCCTCGTTTTGCCGGAAAGCCTGAGAAAAAGCTCATCGGCTTCTATATTCCTTACCATCTCCAGAATATCATTCTCACCGGAATTCAAAATATTAACAACCCTTAGATTCACTTTTAAGTATAAGGAATTTTTGAGTTCTAGATTCAATGTGTTTTTTTTACTTTTGTCCATACGCCTTTCCTCTTGTGAGAGCCTGTTTTTATTATAACAAAACAGAACGGCAGTGCGGCAACGCAACAGTCTAGTAATTCAGTGATTTAGGATTTTCCTTAAATCTACTTATTGCACATTACCCGTCATTAATTACTTTTTCTAATTGCTCTTGCTTCTGTTGTCCGCAGCGCAGCTTGTCCCGCCTATGGCGGGATACAGGGGATATTATTACCGCTCTGCTTGCCTTTTCACAGCTTTAGGATGGCCGCGCTTTTTGCCTCTTCCTCTTAGGATTTGACAATCATTTTATAGAATTTGTAGATTACTTAATGTTCCGGTCGTTCGGTCATCATAATAAGAACTTCTTTAAAACTAGTTTAAGCCTTTATCCGATGGCTTAGGGCAAAATGCGCCCCCCCGCCTCTAAATTTTTTTTGAAGAAGAAAATGGGAAAATACAAAAATACACTAAGGGAGTCTTGCAGAATGAACAATATGACACTTGAAAAAAAACCTATAGCCATAAGTGAAAATCAAAGCAAAGTTATAAAAGATAAATATTTGAAAGACGAAAAAACCGTTGAAGAACTTTTTGAGAGAGTATCCCGCAATATAGCTTTATCTGAAATTGTTTTTCATCCCAATGCGGAAAAATGGGGCATGCTTGAAGATGTAAAAGCAAGAATAACAGAAACCAACTATGATGAAGAACGGTCAAATAAAACGATTTTGTTTCATGAAGGCGTGTCTGAGGCTTCGGACAGAGAAAAAAACTTTTTAAAATTTTTGAGTAATCTTGAGAATATCTACACAAACGAAAAAGAGGCAAGAGAGATCGTGGATGCCAAGCAAGCCGAATTTTACAATATGATGGCCGATTTTGATTTTTTGCCTAATTCACCCACCCTTATGAACGCCGGCCGCGAACTGCAGCAATTATCAGCTTGCTATGTTCTGCCCGTTCCCGATTCAATGGAAGGAATAGCAAAAGCTCTTACAGCGCAAAGCTTTATACAAAAAAGCGGCGGCGGAACCGGTTTTTCATTTGAAAGACTAAGGCCTAAAGGCGATAAAGTAAGAAAAACAAACGGCGTAGCCTCAGGCGCCTTATCCTTTATGAAACTCTTTGACCAAATGACCGATGTCATCAAACAAGGCGGAACAAGAAGAGGCGCAAATATGGGAATCCTTCCCTATTGGCACCCTGAGATAAAAGATTTTATAACCATGAAATCAAAAGAAAAAATAATGGAAAATTTCAATATTTCCGTCGCGATTGACAGTAAATTTATGAAAGCGGTTGAAACAAATTCCACATATGAAATAATTAATCCTCATTCAAAAAAACAGGTCGGAACCGAAAACGCCAAAGAAATTTTCGATATGATGGTGGAATCAGCTTGGACATCGGGTGATCCCGGAATAATTTTCATGGATGAAATAAATATGACCAATCCCACCCCCGCCATAGGCAAAATAGAAAGCACAAATCCATGCTTTGCCGGCGGCATGCGCATAGCAACTAACAAAGGCTTGCTTACCTTTGAGGAACTTTATAAAGAAAAAACGGATATAGAAGTTGCAACAGATAATAGAGTCCCAATAACCAGTCCCACTTCCGAAGTGGGATTTGAGGGCGGCAATGTTGCTGTAGCCGTAAAAACTGATATTGGAATCACACTAAGAAAAGCGGTTCCGGTATTCAAAACACGCAAAAACTGGCCTGTGTTCACACTTAAAACACAGCATGGCTTTGAGGTTACAGCTACCGCTGACCATAAATTCTTCACGCCGAACGGCCTCAAGGAGCTTCAAGACCTAAAACCAAACGACGAAATTTTGATTCAATCGGGACCTGGTACATGGAACAAAAATTATACATTACCGCCTTTTATCGCAAATAACAAACTTAAAGCGCGCTCCAAGCGCGGTGACGCAGAACTTCCCAAAAAATGGTCGCGCGAGCTTGGTGAATTATTGGGATGGGTAATCGGAGACGGCTGGGTCAGCGAAGAAATGCCAAAAGGGCGCAACATCCCCAATTATACAATCGGTCTTATGTACGGAGACGAGGAAAAAAAGATTCTGGCTCCAAAGTTTCGCGCTTTAATCAAGCAATGGACAGGATTGAAAGGCAGTGAAATAGAACGAAACGGAACACTGACTCAATACTATAAGTCGGCCTTGTACTATTTTTTAAACTCTCTCGGCATCCATGAAAAAAACGGACTCAACAAGCAAGTGCCGGAATCCATTTGGAAGGCGCCTCGAGAGGCTGTACTTGGATTTTTGTCGGCGCTATTTACGGCGGACGGAACGGTTAATGTTTCAGCGCATAAGGCATCATGCTCTGTGCGACTGGCAAACAGTTCAAAAACACTGCTCACTCAAATTCAAACACTTCTTCTTAATGAAGGCATCGTGTCAAAACTTTATCTGCGGCGAAAAGCAGGTAAAAAAATGATGCCGGATTCAAAACGCCGACCAAAACTTTATGATTGCGCCGCTCAATATGAATTGATTATTGACGGTGGAAGCCGCGATCTTTTCCTAAGCGAAATAGGATTTTTGATTTCTTCCAAACAAAAAAAAGCAGAAGCATGGCTTCATGCCAAGCAACGCAAATCAAACAAGGACAGTTTTACGGATTTGGTGCGATCTGTTGAATCGGCAGGAACAACGGATGTCTATTGCACAACGGAAAAGGAAACACATTCTGTCATCGCAAACGGATTTGTAACGGCCCAATGTGGCGAACAGCCATTGTTGCCATGGGAATCTTGCAATCTGGGCTCCATAAATCTGTCAAATTTTGTAACGGGAGAATTGACTAGCGGAGAATTGGATTATCCAAGATTGGAAAAAACAATACAAACAGCGATTAGATTTTTGGATAATGTCATAGAAATAAACAATTATCCTTTAGGCGAGATAGAAAAAATAGTAAAAAACAATAGAAAAATCGGACTCGGCATTATGGGCTGGGCTGAAACAATGGTAAAAATGGGCATACCTTATGACAGCCATCAAGGCATTAAAAAAGCCGAAGAAATAATGGAGTTTATAAATAAAAAAGCCATGGAATACTCCTGCGAATTAGCTAAAGAAAGAGGCATTTTTCCGAATTGGAAAAATTCCATATATGATGCGGGCGGCAAATACTATAAGGGCAATTCAGCAAGGCCGAGAAACGCTTCCCGCACTACTATAGCGCCGACCGGCACCATAGCTATAGCCGCCGGCCTTCAAGGTTCGGGCATAGAGCCTTTCTTCGCCATAGCTTATACCCGTTATAACGCCAAAGCCCTTGACGCCCTTAAAAAAGGAAAAGCGCCTGATAGAAAAGATACTTTTTTCGAAGTGAATTCTCTTTTCAAAGAAATAGCCAAGAAAAATTATTTCTTCGGCCTTGACGAGAAAATTCTTTTGGAAAAAGTGGAAAAAAATCACAAAGCTATAAAAGGCATTACTGAAATACCAAAAAAAATACAAGACCTGTTTCCCACCGCGCATGACATTAGTTTTGAAAATCACATAAAAATTCAAGGCGCGTTTCAAAAACATGTTGACAATGCGGTATCAAAAACAATAAATATGCCGTCTACCGCCAAGGTGGATGATGTGGAAAGCTGCTATATGCTTGCGCATAAACTCGGCTGTAAGGGATTAACTGTCTATAGAGACGGCTGTAAAACTCAACAGGTTTTAAATATATCGTCTCAATCAATCAAAGCCAAGAAAAAAGCTTCATACCGCTCTTTCGGCGTATCATCAGAATATTTTCAAATCAAAACGGGATATGGCCCGCTTCACATGCATATAAATTTCAATGAACATGGTCCATATCAAATATTTACGAATATTCCGCCTCTTGGAACTGAAATAAGCGGCCTTACCGCTTTAATTGGGATACTAATGTCCAAATATTTTGAAGAGGGCGGAGAACCCCTGAAAGTTATTAAACATTTGAATTCCGTCAAAGGAGACAGACCTGTAGGTTTTGGAGAAAACAGAGTAAATTCCATCGCCCACGCCATATCGATAGGACTAAGAAGCCATCTTAAAAGAACGGGTTGGATAGACTCTGATGAGAAAGAAGACAAACTGGAATTATGGGAAGTATCCAGAACATCCTATTGCCCCAAATGCTATTCTTCAAATGTAAGCTATGAATCGGGATGTTCAGGGCCCACTTGCCATGACTGCGGTTATTCCGAATG
>JAKLQJ010000036.1 GCA_022013385.1 Elusimicrobiota bacterium | reverse complement strand
TCGCCTAACTACTTAATTTAATTCTTCATTTATCATTTTTGCGTCTTTTGCGATGTTTTAGCGCTATTCTGCGTCTTTTGCGTTTTCCAGTTTGGGGATATTTTCATCAATCGCTAAAGGAAATTTAAATTGAACTATTGTTCCTTTGGTTTTTCCGTTTGTGACGGATAGCCCCCCCCCATGTTGTTCAGTTATCTTTTTTGCTATTACAAGCCCTATTCCCGTGTGATCATTTTTTGTGGTGTTAAAGGGCTGATAAAGATTATCAAGAATGCCCTGACTAATACCTTGGCCGGTATCTTCAAATTTAAGAATCGCGTTTTTTTTATCGATTCCCATAGATAGCGAAACACTAAGAGAACATCCCGCGGACATAGCTTCATACGAGTTTCTGATTATTTGATAGAAGGCGAATTTAATTTTTTCTTTATTAAGCAGGCATCGGCCGTTCGTGGTTATTCTTTTTTGCAAATTCATTCTTTTAAGCCGAAATGTTTTATTCCATTGTTCAAGCATTGGTTCTATTATATCGCGCAAACTTAAGTACTCTTTAATAAGCGGCGATTCATCCACATATTCTTCCCACGCTTTAAGAAGATCTATGTTTGTAAGAAGGCTCTTTATGGGATTTGCGATTATTTTCCGGGTATTCAGAGGCAGTTTTATATTTACCATTTTTAAATCCGAATGAAGTTTGACCAGTGACTTGATCATTTTATCGGTAAAATTCGTTTGTTCCTGTTTTATCATTGAATTTACTTTAATATTTTTCCGTTTAACATCCTCAAACTCAAGCTCAAGGGAATCCATTTTATTTAATTGTTTTTTTAAAAATTCTACGGTATTTTGTCTGTCATTGAGTTTTGCGAACAAATTTTTTGAATATTCGGCCTCTCTTAAAGATTTTTCTTTAAGTTCCTGCATCTCGGCTTTTAAAAGGCTTATCTTGTTTTGGAGGCGCGCATTCATTTCATGTTCTTGTCCGGCATTAAGCCGCGAGTCGCGCAATTTCGCGTTAAGTTTGTCCAGGTCTTTGTTTTTTTGTTTAAGGACATCTTCAAGATTTTTATTTATTAGATCGCTTTCAGAGAGTTTTTCTCTCATAAGATTGAGATTGGACTGCAGGAGAAAAACCTTTTTTACCGCGTCCGCGAAATTATTTTTTTCTTCTTCGATTTTAATGTCGGAATCTTTAAGTTTTAGCTTAAGATTTAAAGTTTCATCTTCTTTTCCCCTGAGTTTTTCCTCCAGCTCTTTTTTTTCAATGGAAATAGAGTTCATATCGCGTTTAAAATTTTCATATTTGTTTTTAAGAACATTGAAGGAATCAAGAAGTTTGGATTTTGAATTTTGAGCGTCATTTAAATCTTTTGTTTTCTGTTCAAGTTCATTGAAGCGGTTTCTGAGCTGTGAAGCCATTGCGCGCAGTTCTTTTTCGCTTAATAGATTTTTGAGCGACAGTTCTTTTATGTTTTCTCTCAGAGATTCCACAATTCTTTGGATTTTATCCGTTTCTTGCGAGAGAAGTTTTTTTTCAAATTTCACTTTTATAAGGTTTTCAGACAGGTTTTCGACCAAATCTTTTTTTCCGTGTTTTGAATTATTTTTTATAATATTTGATATTTCGGGCAATGCCAAAAGTCCTTTTATTTTATACTCAAATTCCTTAATCAGCTCTTTTTTTTCGTCCAAGACGGTTTTAATTGTTTTTATTTCGGTTCTTAATTCGGATAAAACCATATTGGATAATTCGGCTCTTTTCTCTTCTTGGGATAATTTCCCCGTCAATGCAATAATTTTTTCTTGAGCGAAGCCAAATCTGGAAATAAGCGATTCGGCATCTTGCGCCAATTTGCTGTTTTGATTTATTTGCTCATTGAGATCGGCTATTCTTTCTTTAAGCGCAATCGCTTTATTATCTTTTTTTTGTATAAGCTCGTCTAAATGTTTTATTCTTGAATTGAGAAGCTCAATTTCTTTAGAACTTTTTTTGAAATTATCGCTCGCGGAGCCGGCTTGTTTTTGCGCTTGGTCCATGGCATCCCAAAGGTAATCTATTTCCGAATAGATAATCGGTTCATTTTTTTTATTTTCGGCTGCCATTATTTTACGCCCTAATCCCTTTAAGTGATATTTTGCCTTTCAAATCCATCTCAATCGCGGCAGATATAATTTTAGCTCTTGCGGCGATAACTTTCTCTCTTTCAACTTCTTTTACAAGCAGATCTTTTACTATCGCTCTTAAATCATCCGGATAAATATTGATTACATGCCTTAAAACGGTGGAAGACGCGCCCTGAAGCCCCGTAGCCCAATCTTTATAAGGCAGCGCCAATGTTAAAGGTCTTAAGTTTTTAACATCTAAAGCGCAAATATCGTCAAATGTTACAAGCGAATCCTTGATTTTATCGATATCTTTGGGATCAACATTTGGAAGATTGTCAATTATCGTGGAGCGTTCGTCCGCGTCTATTATGCTTAACAATCTGCTTAATTTATCGCTTCCCTTAAGAGATTTTTCAATTTTCATTCTAATATTGTTTTCAATTTCCATAATTCTTTCAGGTTCCGCTTCTTTCAGGTTTATAATCTCTTTGGTGATTTCTTGACGAATATTATTGGGAAAAGAGAGCAGAAGTTTAGATGAAATATGCGGTTTTTGATCCGTAAGATTGGCTATTATTACCGCTATATCTTCAGGGGGTTCATCCATTAAAATTTCACTGATTTCCTTTGCGGGAAATTTTTCTATAAAACCGAATGCTGATTCAGATTCAAGCAGTCCTGTTATGGGCGATCCTTCCGCGTCCATTACTTCCTGATATTCTCCTTGGTTTTCGCCTCTTTCCTGCGTTTGCATTCCCCCTCCAACAGGACCTAATTCTCCGCGAGAACTCATCGCGCTTATTCGGGCATAGTCAATTATGGTTCTAAAAAGATTAGACGCGAGGCCATAAGCGATTATCGCTATTACAGCCAGAATAAAGGCCGCGATAAACGCGATTAGAATTATTTTGCGATTATCGTGAGAATCCAGAAAAGACTTCCACCACGGCAGCATATCGGTTTGCAATAGAGTTATTGAATCCCCTCTTTTGGCGTCTAATCGCAAAATATCGGAAACCAGCAGTTTTATGGTATTGGCTTTTGTTTGATCTATCGTTTTGTCCAATACAATGGATGTTGTTATTTTTGTAATTTTAAATTCGCTTGTATGTTCCGCTTCGCCTTTTTGTTTTTTTATGAAGTCATTGGTTTTTTCCAATATATTTACGGATGAGTAGCCTGGTAAAGAAACGATATCTTCTTCGGGGGTTCCCGATTCGCTTTTTGATTTTGAAGTCATCTCGCCGCTGATATTCATGAATACCTTGCTTTTTCCAATTCCCACCAGTTTATCTAAAAGAGCGGATATGTCTTCTTTCATACGCGCGGATATTTCAGCTTCTTGCGGCGCGGAGGAAACTGCCGCGCAACAAGCCGGAAGCGCGACGAAACATAATGATAGCATCAGTGCGATTGTTCTTTTCATAGCTTACCGTTCAAAATCCTATACTATTGTAACAACAAAGAAGTTTTGGCCGTTCGCATAATTCACGACATTACCAGTCACCAGTTACAAACAGGTCACCAGTTTCCAGTCACCAGTTACAAACAGGTCACCAGTTTCCAAGTCACCAGTCACCAGTCACCAGTTACCAAAACAAGTCACAAGTTGCAAGTCACAGGTCACAAGTTTACTGATTACCTGTAATCCTGTTGCTAATTGCCTTTTCTTGCTATGGCTTTGGCGCCACTATCTTTTCCCGACTGATTACTGTTCACTGATT
>JAKLQJ010000035.1 GCA_022013385.1 Elusimicrobiota bacterium | reverse complement strand
TAATGGAGAGCGCCTAAGTAGTAGTGGCGAAGATGCAGTAGTGGCGGGATGAGGCATAGCCTCGTTTATAGTAAAATCACTCCTTGTTGCATAACTAATTTGTCGCTATACTATACGCCTTATACCGGAACCATATTTTTCTATTATGCCGGCTTCTTTAAACATATCCGCAATTTGAACATTGCGGGGAGTGGAAATATATTCTCCCCGTAAAAGCATAGGAATGGTCAAACCCTGTGGAAGTCTTCCTGAATTAGAAAACTGAATCTTGTTTACCCCATGGCGCCTATGGCGCCACGGGGTAATACTACTTTTCAAGAATCCATTTCCATAACGGCAAAATCTTAATATTAATTCCTTCCAAAAGAATATCTTTCTCTTCATCCAAAGTCAAAACAATTCCTTCTTTTGCGCTTGTATGTTTGCAAGCTTCTATAAGCCCTTTGGTTTCTCTGTCAAAATTTTTATCATTCAATTCATAACATACCTGAATAGGCAAGAATTTATTTTTTGTTTTTACTATAAAATCACATTCGTTTTTTTCTTGAAAATAAAAAATTTCATTTTGTCTTCGTTTAAGTTCTAAGAAAGCAATATTTTCAAGCAATCTGCCAAAATCGTCTGAAGTTGTTCTTTTGGCAAGTCCGGTATCAATGAGATAAATTTTTGCGGGATTTCTCAGCCGCTTATATGAAGATTCTGAAAACTTTTTAACTTCGAAAACAAGCATGCTTTCAATAAAATAGCCGTAATATCTGAAAAGCGAATCCTTTGAAAATGGGAATGTTTCTTTATATTGCTTATAAAAGAAATTTAAAGAAAATTTTAAAGAAAAAGAAGAAAACAATTTATCAGTAAGCGCGTCTACAAGCTGAATATTGGAAAGGTTGTAACGCTCAACAATATCTCTAAAAAACATTGCGCTCATATATTCTTTTATAAGTTTCTCTTTATCCGCATCGGCTTTGACAAAAACAACTTCGGGAAATCCTCCCCATTTCATGTATTTTGTAAAATGCTTTTTTATAATTAGGGATTTGGCAGTGTAAATGAGACTCTTATCTTCTAGATTCATGCCTCTGCTGTTTAAATATTCCGCAAATGAAAAGGGCAAGAGCTCTATGCTCCACGATCTGCCTCTTAACTCGGTATGTATTTCAAAGGGCATCATTTTGGAAGATGAACCGCTTACAAATATATTAAGATTTTCTCTTTCAACTGCTCTTCTGCAAAACTTCTCCCATCCTTCGATGTTTTGAACCTCATCCAAGAAAAAATTTATTTTTTTATTTAAAAGAGACGGATTTAATTCAAGAAAAACCTCTTTTAGAGCTTGAAAATCCTTGAGATTAAAATCAATTAATCGTTCATCCTCAAAATCTATGTATAAAGACTTATTTTTATTTTGCTTAAAAAAATCAAAAAGAATATATGTTTTTCCGCTTCTTCTAACGCCGTGCAAAATTACAACTTTGTTAATATTTTTTGGCAAACCGTCTATTGTCCTTTTAAATATTTTTTTTGTTTTTCTTGTAATAAAATATTGGTTTGTAAGAATTATCTCTTTTAGAATGCTTTTACTTATCATATTTCGTCCTTATTATAAGGATAGATTATATAATTTTCATCCTTTTGGCAAGGATAATCAACATAAACTGCCCTAGCGACAAGTTAGGCAGAGCAAGCCGTTGATACAAGACTCTGTCAGTGCCGTATCAGGCGCTATGCGTGTCAGACGGCCAAATTAATTGTGTCCACGCTATACAGCATGACAGGCCACGCTATACTCATGGGATAAATCATGGGATAAACCCATGACCATGCCCATGACAGGAGCATGACAGGCCAGCATACACACGACACGATAGCGTAGTCCACGCTGCAGCTACAAAACTTTGAAATTCCGTTACGATAAATTAGGCAGAGCAAGCCGTTGAAACCTTTCCCAACCCCGCGGGAATCTTTTGTAGAAAAGCAAAGAAGCATAACGGCTACCCACGGGGTTCTTGACACGCTGCAGCTACAAAACAACTAAACTGACTGCACTTTGAAATTCCTACTACATAAATTTAATGAATATTGAACATTATCCGCTTAAAAAGTTTAAGAAACAAATCAAAGAAATCGCCGGCAAATATTTGGATTTGTCCGGATATAAACTTTTTTTATTCGGTTCAAGAGTCTTAAACAAAGGGGATGAAAGATCGGATATAGACATAGGCATAGAAGGCGAAGAAGCTATTCCGCATGAGATTATGGCTAAAATAAGAGAAGAAGCGGAAAATATTCAAGTTCTTTATAAAATTGGTCGTTCACATAGTTTCCCTCTGCAGATTTCTTCGAAATCTAGACCGCGAGGGCAAAGCCGACACCTTATGAAGCATAGCTTCCAAAATTGATATTGTGGATTTTTCAAAAGTTTCCGATGAATTTAAAGAGGTTTCAAAAAAATCCATGGAACCTATAAATTAGGGGGGGGCTGATGTCAAAACTTGAAGCGATGTTGAGCCAATTTGAAAAAGCTGTTGAAAAATTATCGGAAGTTTTGGAAATTCCTAAAACGGATATTGTTAGAGATTCGGCCATACAAAGGTTTGAATTTTGCGCCGACTTGGCGTGGAAAACATTAAAGGCTTATCTTGAAGAAAAAAAAGGATTGGTTTCACATTCGCCAAAAGACTGTTTCAGGCAAGGATATGCTTCGGGCATTATTGATTACGACGATACATGGCTTAGAATAGTTGATATGAGGAATGAAACCGTTCACACATATAAAGAAGAAATAGCGAATGGGATTTATGAACACTTGCCAAAAGTTTTAATTTATTTCAAGTTATTGCTTGGTAAAATGAACAAATAGCTTAAGTTGTTAAATTCTCCCGATTTTTTCAGCGGACACTCATTAGCCTGAAGTTTTGGATATTTACATTTTGAAAATTCAAGTTGCAAAATGTAAAAAAATAATATAAGCTATTTTTATGATTCCGAGAATATGCGAAAAAGTGGCAAAAAGTCTTTCTTCAAAATATCCCGTTATAACGATTACAGGGCCAAGACAAAGCGGGAAAACCGTATTAACAAAAAAATATTTCCGAATAAAGAATATGTAAATCTTGAGGACCCTCAAATTAGAATGTTTGCTTTGGAAGATCCGAGGGGGTTTTTAAATAAATTAAAAAACGGGGCGGTAATAGATGAAATACAAAGGGCGCCCGAGCTGTTATCCTATATACAAGCTATTGTGGATGAAACAAAAAATAAAAAAAAGTTTGTATTGACCGGCAGTAATCAGCTTAAATTGATTAACTCAATAAACCAAAGCTTGGCGGGAAGAACGGCTCTTATTAAGCTTTTTCCTTTTAGTTTGGATGAACTGCTCGGTTATATTGGCAAAAAATCTAAATTTGATTTGATATACAAGGGCTTTTATCCGAGAATTTATGATAAAAAATTAAATCCAACCCAATTTTTGTCGGATTATTTTGAAACATATATACAGAAAGATATCAAGCAACTGGTCAATATAAGAGATCTGAACCTATTTGTTAAATTTGTTAAACTATGTGCGGGAAGAAGCGGTCAAATTTTAAATATCTTGTCCTTGTCAAATGATGTAGGAGTTTCTCACACCACGGTAAGAAATTGGTTAAGTTTCCTTGAAGCCGGTTATGTAATATATTTTTTGCGGCCATACTATGAAAATGTAAGTAAAAGACTGATAAAAAGCCCAAAATTGTATTTTTATGATGTTGGACTCGCGTCTTTTCTTATAGGGATAATGGGCAAAAAGGAACTTGAAACGCATCCGTTGTTCGGCAGTTTATATGAGACATTCGTTGTCGGCGAAATAATGAAGTATCTTTCCCACAGGAATTTAAAGAATGAGGTTTATTTTTTAAAAGACAACTCCAATATTGAAATTGATATTCTCTTAAAGACTAAAAATCAATTGTTCCCGATTGAAATAAAATCTTCAGAGACCGTAAATTCCGTCTTTTTTAGAAATTTTAAGATATATGCGAAATATTTTAATTTAAAAAAAGGGGCGTTGGTATATTCGGGGCGCGAAGAAACCGAGTTAAACGGTATTGAAATAGTCAATCACTTGAATATCCCAAAATTGCTTAGTGGAATAATATAAGAAGAGCGCAAAAGGATTTCAGCTATTTAGAAATATCAACCATTTCAACCTACGAGGTTGAAATGGTTCTTGATGATGTGGAGGAAACAGTTTGACAACAAACAGCTTAACCTCTGCAACCCCGCGGGTTGCAGAGGTATTTTTAAAACATGAAAAAAGATGCGATAATCCATATCATTACAAGACTTGAGCCCGGCGGTTCCACCGAGAATACAATCGCCGGCTGTATTTATCAGTCTAAATACTATCGCGTCATTTTGATTGCGGGGACGGGTTTTAAACCGAAAGAAGAATTGCCCGATAATGTAGAGCTCATCAGTTTGCCGTCGCTGTCAAGAGAGCTGTCTCTGTTTAAGGATATAAAAGCTTTTAGAAAAATATACGCCATTATTTCTAAATATCGCCCAAAAATAGTTCATACTCATACTTCCAAAGCGGGCATATTGGGCAGATGGGCCGCGGCTTTGTATAACCGGAACAATGAAGAGCAAAAAATAATAATAATCCATACTCCGCACGGACATGTTTTTTACGGTTATTTCGGCGCAATCAAAACTTTTATATTTCGGCAGATTGAAATATTTACGGCAAAATTAACAGATCGTTTTATAGCTCTTACAAACGGCGAAAAAAAGGAATCAATTTTTTTCGGCGTCGGCGATGAAAAAAAATGGTCGGTTATCCATAGCGGAGTTAGATTCAATTCTAATTTTTATGAAAATCCGCGCGCTGAATTTAAGTTTAAACCCGGCGAAATTGTAATAGGCGCGGCGGCAAGGCTTGAATATGTTAAAGGGATTGAATATTTTATTCGGGCGGCGGAAGAAATATTGAATAAAAAACTTCCAAAAAAAATAAGATTTTTAATAGTCGGAGACGGGAAACTTAAAGACAAATTAATTAAACTTTCGCGCGATAAGGGTTTAGCGGATGATATTATTTTTACGGGATTTAAGGACGATGTGTATAAATGTATGGCGGCCATGGATATTTATGTCCAACCCTCTCTTAATGAAGCTATGGGAAGAACAATAATTCAGGCGCAATATATGCGGCTTCCGGTTATAGCCTCAAAGGTATGCGGGATAGTTGATCTTATAGAAAATGGGAAAAACGGATTTTTAATTGCGCCTAAGGATTATAGAGCTCTGGCAAATGCCGCCGAAGTTTTAGCGCTAGATGACAGTAAACGACGGCAAATGGGAGAAAACGCAAAAAAATTCATATTGGAAAAAGACTATACGGGCTATACAAAATACAGCGAACAATCTATGAATATCAAGCTTAGGGATTTTTATAATAAGGTTTTGGTTTAGCAAAAAACGCATTATAGCAATAGGCAACAAAAAATTTTGTACCCCCTATCCCGCCATAGGCGGGATAAGCAGGGGGCACTTCGTCCCGCCATATTCGCCACTACTACAAGGCGCTCTCCATTACTACATCGGTGCTCTCCATTACTACATCGGTGAGTCCGCCGAAGTTGTAGTGGCGGAAGTCCGCCAAAGATTTAGTGGCGGAAACCC
>JAKLQJ010000034.1 GCA_022013385.1 Elusimicrobiota bacterium | reverse complement strand
TTTAAGCCTTTCAAACCTTATTAAAGCCTGCGGCAATAATAGGGATAAGGATTTTTGCACAGCTTGTTTCACGGGTAAGTATCCGACGAAAACTGAAAAGTGAAGGTTGGCTTATTAAGAGGTGATATTGTGAATGTTTTAATTCTTGGTTCGGGCGGCAGGGAGCATGTTCTCTGTTGGAAAATTAAACAAAGCCCTCTTCTGACAAAACTTTATGCTTTGCCGGGATCATCGGCGATAAGCGAAATAGCGGATTGCTTGGATATCGCTTTAGATGATTTTGAAGGCATTTTCACCTTTTGCGAGCAAAAGAAAATAGATATTGTTATTGTCGGCCCAGAGGCTCCTCTGGCAAGCGGCATACAAGATTTCCTAGCGGCAAAAGGAATAAAGGTTTTCGGCCCTTCGGCTGAGGGGGCCAAGCTTGAATCTTCAAAAGAATTTGCCAAAGAATTTATGCGAAAAAATGAAATTCCGACGGCGGATTTTAAAGTTTTTACCGATTATGAAAAAGCCAGAGCCGAAATTAAAAACATGAAACATCCCCTTGTAATTAAAGCCGACGGCTTATGCGCGGGCAAGGGCGTTAGAATATGCTTTGAAGAGCGCGAATCTTTGTCGGCATTGTCGGACTTTATGGAGAAAAAAATATTCGGCGGCTCGGGAACAAAAATAATCGCCGAGGAATTTTTAATCGGCAAAGAAGCTTCAATTATGGCTTTTGTGGGGGGCAATGATTTTTTAATTTTACCGGTTTCGCGCGATCATAAGAGGCTTTTAGATAATAATGAAGGGCCAAATACGGGAGGCATGGGCGCGGTATGCCCCGTTAATCTTGATGATGATATCGCTGGCGCGGTCAAAAAGCAAATCCTTAAAAGATTTATTGACGGGCTTAAAAGAGAAAATATTTCTTATTGCGGCATAATTTATGTCGGATTAATGATTGCAAAAAGCGGGCCGAAAGTCCTTGAATTTAATGTTCGTTTTGGCGATCCCGAGGCGCAGGCGGTTATTCCGCTTATAAATGAAGATTTGCTTGAAATAATTATTGCCGCAGTTGAAGGCAAAATTGCCGAAAAAAAACTTTCAATTAAAACCGGCGCTTGCGTAAGCATTGTTTTAAGTTCGGGAGGTTATCCTGAAAATCCTGAAAAAGGCAAAGAAATAAAAGGGCTTGAAAACTTTGCCAATTCTCAAGAGATAATGATTTTTCATTCCGGCACAAAGAAAGACTCCGGTAAATGGCTTACAAACGGCGGCAGGGTATTAAACATAGCCGCTATCGCGCCCAATATTGAAGAAGCCAGAGAGAAAGTGTATTTTTCCGCTTCGCATATTTTATTTGACGGCGTGCATTACAGAAAGGATATAGGGCTATAAGAATAAATAGCGCGGCAGCGCGGCAGTTCGACAGGGCAACAGCGGCGGCAATTCGGACAGGGCAACAGCGGCGGCAGTTCGGACAGGGCAACAGCGCGGCAGCGCGGCAGGTAGCAGCGCGGCAGAATTTTTCCCTTTATTTCATTCTCCCTTAAAGTTTGGTTTTCTTTTCTCAAAAAAGGCTTTTATCCCTTCGTCATAATCATGGCTATTATAGACTTCTCTGCGGAGAGCTTGTATTCTTTCAAAAGCCTCCGGCCTTATGGGATGAGCTTCGGCAAGTATTCTGAATTGTTCTTTTATAACCGCTATCGCCAAAGGGGAATTTTCCGCTATTGTTTGAGCGATATTTAAAGTGAAATTTTCCAATTTATCCTGCGCTATAAGATGATTTAAAATCCCGAAGTGAAACGCTCTCTCGGCATTGCAAGGCTTACCCGTAAAGAACATTTCTTTTGCTATATTTAAACCAACGCGATTTATAAAGTGCATTATGCCCGAGGCATTATACGGCAAGCCTATCCTAACTGGAGTGATGGCAAATGTTGAAGTATGATCGCCTAAGGTTAAGTCGCAGGTTATTACCAAGTCGCAAGCTCCGCCCCATACCCCGCCCTGAACCATGGCTATTACAACCCCCGGATATTCTTGAATACTTCTTAAAAGTTTCTCCATAGGACTGTCATATGCGAGAGGTTCATGGTTTACTTTAGGCAATTGTCTTATATCATGGCCGGACGACCATGTTTTGGCATTTTTTTCTGCGCGAATTATTATGACAGGAATTTTGTCTTTTTTTAAGCTTTTAAAAATGTCTATCAATTCATTGCATAATTCAAAGCTAAGGGCATTTTTTTTAGCTGTATTATTTAAAGTTAATGTGGCTATTCTATTTTTTATATCCTTAATTATAATCGGCATATCAATCTCCGTTGTAAAAAGATTTTTGTCTCATAGCGCGCCAGTAATTGTATAATTTTATCGGGTTTATTTTTTAACCGATGCAAATTTTGTATATGAGGAGCGCGCTTATGCGGAAAATTGATGCGGCGATTATAATGGGAAGCGAAAGCGATATGCAGAAAATGAAAGAGGCAAGCAAAATACTTAAGGAATTTAAGATAGCGCATAAGGTTTCCGTTATCTCGGCGCATAGAGCGCCCGGAGTTTTGAAAGAGCATATTCAATCTTGCGAGAAAGCCGGCGTGAAAGTTTTTATAGCGGGAGCGGGCATGGCGGCTCATCTGGCGGGAGTGATAGCAAGCCATACGGCGCGGCCGGTAATAGGCGTTCCGCTTTGCGCCGCGTTAAACGGCATGGATTCATTGCTTTCAACCGTTCAAATGCCTAAAGAAATTCCTGTGGCAACAGTCGCTATTGATAATGCCGTAAATGCTGCCATACTTGCGGCCCAGATAATTGCTGTGGGCAATGACAGGGTATTAAAAGTTTTGAGAAACAGAAAAGCTCAGCTTGAAATGAAGGCGAGAAAATTAAACAAGTAAAAAGTTCATTTTCAGAGAGGCTTCAATGTCTACTTATAAAAAATCCGGCGTTAATATTAAGCTGGCGGATAAATTCACTAAATTTCTTGAACAGAAGTCTAAAGCCATAGGAGGATTTGCCGGTATTCTGCCTATTAAGGAATCGGGAAATAAGGATAGCGTGGTCGCTTCAACCGATGGCGTGGGAACAAAGCTTAAACTTGCTTTTATATTGGATAAACATGACACTATAGGCATTGATTTGGTCGCTATGTGCGTAAACGATATTATCGTTTGCGGCGCCCATCCCCTTTTGTTTTTGGATTATTACGCGGTCGGGAAATTGGAATTGGAAAAATCCAAACAGATAATGAAAGGCATTCTTGAGGGATGCAAGCAGGCGGAATCTGTTTTACTGGGAGGGGAAACCGCCGAAATGCCCGGATTTTATAAGGACGGAGAATATGACCTTGCGGGATTTTCAGTCGGTATAGTTGAGAATTCCAAGATTATAGACGGCTCAAGCATAAAACCCGGGGATATTTTAATCGGACTAAAATCCACAGGGTTTCATTCAAACGGTTTTTCTCTCATAAGAAAAGCTCTTGAAGATAAGAATCTGCTGAAAAAATATGCCGCGAAGCTTTTAACTCCCACAAAGATTTATGTGAAAGATATAAAGAAATTAAAAGTTGCGTTGAAAGATTTTGGCGGCGTTTTGGGGCTGGCGCATATAACCGGCGGCGGCATAGAAGGAAATCTTATCAGGATATTGCCTAAAAATATTCAGGCCTTTGTTTATAAAAAGAAATGGAAAGTTCCGTCCATAATGAAGGAAATTCAAAAACTGGGGCATATCCCCGATTGTGAAATGTGGAAAACTTTCAATATGGGCATTGGAATGATTGCCGTTGTTAGAAAGAAAAATGTAAAGCTAGCGCTCAAGGTTCTTAAAAACGCCATTATCATAGGCGAAATAAAAAACGGCAAAAAAAGCATTGTAATAAAGTAACAGCGCGACAGGCAGCGCGGCAGAGATACAGATTATAGCAACAGACGGAACCCTTGATAAAGCACAGGGGTTTTTTTAATGGATAGCGAATGGCCTTAAGAAAGACTGGTGTCCGGTTTTAAAGATAAAATGCTGTGTCAAGC
>JAKLQJ010000033.1 GCA_022013385.1 Elusimicrobiota bacterium | reverse complement strand
CCAAAAGGTTCGCTGTTCCAGAAGTCGGACTTCCGGATATAATGCCTTAAGCAAACGACTATTCCTCATAGGCAATATTCTCTTTTTCTAAGCTTTTCAGTATCTTCTTGTGAAGCGCAATATCAAATTTAAGTCTTTCTTCCGTTTCTTTATAAACATCTTCTTTCTCTGCATCTGTTTTATTCATAAGCTTGCACATCTGATTTTCTTTAACAATCTCAATCTTCTTATCATAAAGAGCTTTCATCTCGCCCAAAACGGTCAAATCCGCTTGAAGATATTTTATTCGCTCAAGCGAAGAAAGTCCGAGCCCCATTTCAGCGTCGGCGCGTTTAAGATATCTTCTAAGCCCGTCTATATCGCCTTTATCAAAGGCTTCGTTTATATCGGACATTCGGCGATTTAAAAAATCCTTTTCTTCCATATCCTTGATTCTGTCGGGATGGTAAAGCTTTGCGAGTTTCCTATAAATAATCTTGATTTCTTTTTTTACTTCGGGATTTTCGTCAATTTCTTTCGTTAAAGAAAACTCCGGAAGACTTTCTTTTGTCTTCGGGGCTCGACCAAGCATCTTTTCTTTAAGTTCTTCAATCTTTTCCATGTATTTTCCAAGTCTAGGCAAATATACCTTCAAATAGAAATCCTTTATTTGCGCTTGAATAGATACAAAATTTTCAAGAGCGCCAAATAAAGCATTTTCTTTTTCAAATACTTTTTTCTTGAGAACTTTTATTTTATTAAGAAGTTCAGGTTCTTTACTGATAAGAGCGCGCGGATTTTTGGCAATCATATCTATTTAAGCTTTTCCTGTCCTTCAAATTTACGATTTAACTCAAACCCCTTTATCCTCGCCCTATTTTCCTTTGGTTTATCGCCGGCGATAATATTTGAAAGAACTTTCCCTAAACCCGGCCCTAACATAAACCCTTGCCCGCACATACCGGCCGCCAAAACATATCCTTTTAATCGCTTTGAGAAGTCCACAATTGGGAAACCGTCGGGAGTCATGGGATAAAGCCCGCGCCACACGCGCCTTACTTTAATATTTGCCAATTTTGGAATCAATTGAATCATTCGTTGTGAAATTTCCGGCAGGAATTGTGATGTTGAATCCCTGTCATCTCCCCATATAGCCGGCGAAGGCGTCAAACAAAAAATTATCTGATTTTCGCTATTGGAATAAAAGTAATAGTTTTTTGATTTTAAGCCGGGCATTATATCCACAATCATCGGCTTTATGCCTGTTAGAACGGGCTCCGTTATTCCCGCCTCATGACAATCGGGCATTACAGGAATATCAATATCAACGGTTTTTGAAATCTCTCTGGCATAAGCGCCGGCCGCGTTCACTACAATAGGCGCAAAATATTTTTCCTTATCCGTCAATACGCCCTTGACAATATTCTTGCCTTTCAAAATTGATATGACTTTTTCATTAAACTTAAATATTGCTCCCGATTTTAAAGCATATTCATAAAAAACATTAAGGGCAAGAAGCGGAGAGGCGCTACCGTCATCAGGGGAATATGTCCCGCCGCGCAAATCCTTTTCATTTATGCCCGGCGCGAGTTTCACTATTTCCTTTTTATTTATCCATCTGATATTAAGGCCGTGCGATTGCTGAACTTTTAGCATCTCTTTAAGCATCATTTCATCATGTTCGCCGTAAATAGGAAAACAATATCCGTTTTTCATCCAGCCTATATCAATGCCTGTTTTCTTTTTCCAATTTGAAAAAATTTCAATGCTTTCAAGCCCTATTTTTATTTTTGAACCGTCGGAATGAGTCGCCCTTATGCCGCCTATGGCCGCTTTGTTTTGGCCTTGTCCGGCCGATGGCAATGAATCAATAATCAAAACTTTTTTCTTTTTTTCGGCAAGAAACATCGCGAGCGGAGTTCCCACGCTGCCGGCGCCGATAATTATAATGTCATAAAAATTCATATTTTTAAAAATCGCTCCAGCCGCCGCTTTCCGATGGCTTGTCCGCACTTTCATAATTGCATAATGAGCCAAAAGGAACTTCAACAAAAAGCGGCCTTTGAGTAAAATCAGTTATCTCTTCTGGGTTTATTCCCTCGCTTCTGATAATGGCCATTATAATAGAGGAGCAAGTTTTTCCTCCGCAAGAGCCCATCCCCGCTCTGGTTACGGCCTTTAAGCGATTCATATCTCTAACTCCCGCTCTCAAAACTTTTTTTATATCGCCGGCCGTAACTTTCTCGCAGCGGCAAACAATAGCCGAATCTTCTATCCCATCTTTAATGCCTAAAGCGTTTTGCGGCGCTTGGGCGTCATAAAGTTTTAGCGATGCCGCGAGATCGGCTATCCCCGCCGCAACCTTCACTCCTATAACTAGCGTATTTTCAGCGCTAAAATCTTTTACATGAATAACTTCCGCCGACTGCAAAAATTTTCCGTCCGTATCCGCAATACTAACCTTATCGCCGGCTTTAATTTTGTCTCTTTCAATTTCAAAAGGGATATAAACAAAAGGATTATTTTTATCTTTTCGCCTGTCCACAATTGTAATGGCAAGACCGGGACAAACAAGAAGGCATTTGAGACAGCCCACGCATTCCCCGTCAAATTCGGGGTTTTTCATTATGGACGGACCCGATAATTTAATGGATTTTTTGGGACATACCGTAACACAAGGATTGCAGGGAATTTCTTGAGCGCAACGAATAATAGGATAAACACTGTTTTTTTTGGTATTTTTTTTATTGGGATATATTTTTCCCGGTTTGGATTTTAAAATATTCAACTTTTCCGACCAAAATTTCGGCACATCTTCTCTCATTATCCCCAAGCTTTTAAGAACTTTATGCGCGGCGATTTTACCGCTGAACATAGCCGCCGACGCTTCCGCTATTTCTTGGGCGTCTCCGCAGATAAAAACTTTCATTCGCGCTTTTTCGGCCTGCTTATAAAATTCATTCACGGAATTAAGCCCCACCGCGACAAGAAGCGTGTCGGATTCAAATGTTTTTTCACTGCCGGCAATAGGTTTAAAATTCTTATCAACTCGCGACAAAACGATGCTTTCAAGTTTCTTTTTTCCCTTAGCGGCAAGGACAGTATGTGAAGTATAGACGGGAACTCCAAGCCTTTTGATTTTATCCAAATGAACTTTATACCCGCCCGCATCTTTCATAGCCTCGGCAATTCCCACAACCTCAATGCCTGCCTGAAGGGCGTGATACGCCGCTATCAACCCCACATTGCCCGCGCCGAGAATGAAAAGTTTTTTGGAAGGTTTTATCAAATCCCTGTTAACAAGAGTTTGAAAAGCGCCGGCTCCATAAACCCCGGGCAAAGTATTGCCGCTGAAAGGCAATGATTTTTCTCTGGCGCCGGCGGCCACAATCAAGGCTTTTGGTTTTATCAAAAAATATTTCCCATTATAAAGCGCGCCGACTTTTTGATCTGAAAAAACGCCGACGCATTCGCAATTCAGCCATATATTTACCGCCGGATAAGCTCTTACCTGCTCCTCAAGCTTATCGGCTATGTCTATCCCTCTTGTTCCGGCAAAACAATCTTCGACAGAGCCGAAAAATTTATGTGTTTGCAAAACAAGTTTGCCGCCAAGCTTATGTTTGTCATCCACAATAAGAGTTGAAATATTTAATTTGCCAAGTTCCGCCGCGGCGCTAAGTCCGCTAGGCCCGCCGCCAATAATTAAAACATCTGTTTCAATTTCTTCAATTTCTCCAAATTTCCCTTCTTCTTCCAACTCTGAAATTTCCGGCAAACCTTTAAGCGTTTCTACGCGCATTCCGGCTTTTATTTTATTTACGCAAGCTTTCACCGCTAAACCATCAACCATAACCGTGCATTGCGAGCATTGCCCATTTGCGCAAAATATCCCCTGAGGACTTTTGTCTTTATGATGATAACTAAATATTTTGATGCCATTGGCAAACAAAGCGCTTGATATAATTTCGCCATCATAGGCGGACAAGGACTTCCCGTCAAATGTAAATTTGATTTTTTTGCCCGTTTTAACAGGAAGAATCATATGAGATTTTATTCTGTTCATAGGTAAATTCTGATTAAATATTAGCATAAAAAAGATAGTCTTATAAAAGGACAAACAATACACAGGCCCTGCCAATATGGGACAGCAAAGTTTTACTCTCACTCTTTAAGTGGGGACTGTCAATAAATTTTCCTTACTTCCTTTTGTTATAATAAGAAAAATCACAATCCCCCCTAAATTCCAGTTGGTCTTTATTATGTTGGATGGCTGAAATTTAAGCAGGGGGGACTTCGCGTCTATATAAAAGCTTTAGGAGGCTATGTGAAAAAATTTAATTTTTCTCTTTTATGGGACTGTAATGAAGATTGCCTCTTTTGCGCTAAAGGTCATGTTCCTCCCGGAGTGAAATCCCGCTTCTCATCCGATGAAGTTTTAAAAACAATATTCAAAAAAAGAAAAGAAGGCTTTAGGTTTATATCTTTTGACGGGGGCGAACCCACGCTAATGAAGGATTTGCCAAAATTTATAGCTTTTGCCGTAAAATGCGGTTTCAAAGAAGTCGATATCCTGACAAACGCGGTATTGCTTTCGGATTTAAGAATTTTAAACAAAATAAAAGCATATGATTTACATAAGAAAATAAAAGCGGGTTTTAGCGTATCGCTCCACTCCCATAAAGAAAAGGTTTCCGATTATTTAACCGCTTCCAAAAACACTTTTCAGAAAACTTTAAAAGGTATAGAAAATATCTTGAAATGCGGCTTTACGGTATCAATATATCATGTTATAGCTTCTCAAAATTATAAAGATCTGCCGAATTTTGCCGAATTTGTTTTGAGAAAATTTCCCGCCGTGGATAATATCACATTCTCCTATATATATCCCGTTTCGCATAAATTCGCGACTCTTAAGGATATATATCCAAAACTTCTCCTCGTTAGGCCATATTTAAAAAAAGCGGTTGAAATTCTGAAAAAAAACGATACCGAAGCAAGGTTAAGCAGTTGCGGCATAATCCCGCCTTGTTTGATGAAAGGGATTGAATATCTTCTGAAGAGAACTCATCAGGAAGATAATATAGAAAGCATTACCTGCGACACATCCAGAACGGATAAATTTCCTTTTTTCAGTGAAATATTCAACAAAGAAAATAAAATTAAATCGCCAAAATGCGCGAATTGCGCGGTAAATGATTTCTGCGGGGGAATATGGAAATTTTACGCTGACATTTACGGATTAAAAGAATTAAAACCCTATAAAAAATCTCCCTTAAAATAAACTTTTAGAAACCAAATTCATTATTATCGTTTATTTCCGCAATTGATTGCGGCTTTGGCGGATAATGGGCGCGGGATTTTTGCCTGATGGCTTTAATTCAGAATAACCGTATAAATTAGAATAATCGGTTCTAAGGCCGGGGCATAGTTTTCTAAGGGAGCACTTGACGCAAGGCGGCGCGGGATTTTTTTCGCCGAGATATAATTCGCTTTTGCTGTGGACAAGCTTAAAAACATCTATGGACATATGCTCAAATCCGTTTAAATAGCATAGAGGAAACCCGTCGGTTAAAAATTTTATTTGGTTTTTATCTAAAGTCTTAAACATTTTAAGAAGATGAGGCTTTATGGATTTAAGCTTGGGCACAAGCCATAGCCTTTCTTTGACATAACCCAAAACTTTTATCATATTCACTTCAATGTATAAGATATCGCGAAAATTATCGGCTATAAATTTCGCGTATTCTCCCATATATTTGTAAATGACAGAATTAACAACCATTGTAAGCCGCACTCTGTTCGGGCCGGCAATACGAATAAGATTTTTAATCGCTTTAATCCGGCGGGGGAAATTGCCTTTAGTCCCTGTTAAAAGATTAAAAAGTTTTTCATTATGCGCCGGCAAATGAACATTAAACATTGTAATTCCGGCATCAAGAAGCTTCTGAACTAGTTCCGGTTTTTCAAGATTAAAACCGTTTGTTACCAATATTATGTCCTTTACTTTTTTTTCTTTGGCATAAGCCGTCCATTTATACACCTTTCTTGAAAGCATCGGCTCTCCGCCTTCAATACAAATTGAGTCTTTAAAAAAATTTATTTTTTCTTCAATGGTTTTTTTTGAAGCCTTAGGTTTGGTGTTTCCGCGCGAACAAAACAGGCATTTCTGATTACATAAATCCGTTATGCATATTATCGGCTCTCTTTTGTTTGTCTGTTTTTTCATATGCCTTTTTTATATACTAGTGCAAACAAGGCCACTGGGCCACCGGGCAACAAGGAACAGCGAACCCCGCCAAAGGCTGCGGCGCAAAACTATTTTGTTGCCACACTAGCGCTTTGCATTATTTTACAAACAAAATAGCTTTAGATTACAATGAAAACCCTTTTTATAAACTTTGGCGAATGCCCCGAAAATCTGCACTTTGAACAGACCTTTTTAAAATCTTTTAAACAAGAGGAAAATATCCGCTTTGACATAATTCACAATTTTGAATACGGTTATGATTTTATAAACCAAATAAAAAATCCCGCAGGCTTTAGAAAAAGCTTTTTAAATCTTAAAAACTTTAAAAAAGATGTTTCCGCGGTTTATGACAATCTCATTATTCTGGACTTTCCCAAAAGACGAAAATGTTCGGCGGCTTTTATATGGCTTTTAACGGAATTTAAAGCCAAAACAAAAATCTTCATTTCAAATCACCTTATTCCCGAAAACGGACATAATAATGCCGCGGATATAACCGGAAAACTTAAATTGTTTTCAAATCTAAACTATCTCCATATGTTTGAGTATGACGATAGATTTTCTTGGCCTAAGCTCGGCGTTCCCAAAAATGCCGTAATTAAAAGGGATTATGCCGTTGACTGCGAGTTCTATAAACCGCAAAAGGTAAAAACGGAAAATTATATTTTAACGGCCGGCAGCACGGGCAGGGATTTCTCACAGCTTCTGAAAGCCGTAAAAAAAACGCCTTTTAAAATAAAAGTTTTTTCTGATTCTCAAAGACCCGAAGAAATTAAAAGCTCGGATAAACTAAACTGGTTTGGATTTTCAAAAAACATGAACAATTTCAAAAAAGCCCTTTTAAAATCATTTTTCGTAATTCTCCCTTTAAAACCCGGACACATAAATTCCGCCGCCGGAAACTCTATAGCATTTCTGTCAATGGCGACCGGAAAAATGGTTTTATGTAAAGAAACGCCCTATATGGCAAATTTTATAAAGGACGGAAAAAACGGTTTTTTTTATAAAACGCTCTCGCCTTTAAACCTTTCAAAACAAATAAATCGCATATCAAAACTTTCTCAAAAAACGAGAGAGAATATTTCAAAAGAAGCGAGAAATACAATATTGAAAAAAGCCAGTCTTCAATCTCTCATAGATGATTTAAAAGTCAGATATTTAATTAAGACTCGCTAAAAACCCGAACGACAATATTCCCATGCCGGAAATCATGAATATGAAAAAATTTGATAAGTTTAAAAGCGCTTTGGAAAAAATATTATCCTCAAAATATTTTTTAGGCAGCCTGATTGTCATGGCCATCGCTTTTGTTATGTATCGGCCCGCTTATGAATTTTCCGAGATTATTTCTTATGCCGATAGAGGCAAAATGCTGTTGCATGGCATAAAAACCGAAGCCATAGGCTATAGAGCCATAAGCTATAGTATGCCGTTTATAAGTCTTTTGGGCGCCGTTGCGGAATATCATTCAAATATAAATCCTCAAATTTTATTAAAAATAATTTTCTCGTTTTCCATTGTCGGAACTTATATTTTGTCATACATGATAGGTCTAAACTCCAAAGGCAGAATAACAGCCCTTATCACTGTTTTTATTGCCGGCATGTATGACAATGACTTTGAACAGGTGATTTACTCTTTCTTTGTTATATTGGCGGCTGAAATGCTGATTTTAAGAAGCAAAAACTATAATGCAAAGACCAGTATAATGGCGGGGCTGGCTATTGGCTTCGGTTTTTTTGCCCGTCCGCCTCTTTTTTTATTGCCGTTTTTAATGATAATTTTTGACTACTTTTATCACGCTAAAAATTTTAAAAAATATATTGTCACTTCCATTATTTTTCTTTCCGCTTCATACATCCTTCTTCTGCCGTGGGCCGGAATAAACTATGTACTATTTAACAAATTCATCCCTTTTGAAGCTGAAAGAGGAGCCGCTAATATAATCACAAGCATTAAAGGTGTAACTTTTACTATGGAGGGAGATGCGCGATTTTTAGCCGATTTAAAAGAAACGGACTCGGTTTATAAATGGGCGGCAAAGGAATTATTAAAAGATCCTTTTCCATGTTTAAGCGCTGTGCCAAAACGCCTATTGCAGGTTTTTTATATGCATCCCTTTCTCATATTATTGAGTTTAATCGGATTTATTATCGGACGCAAAAACAAAAATGTTCTATTAATTTCAATAATGACAGGCTACTTTATCATCATTCACAGCCTTTTTCCTATAAATGAAAGATATTTTTATCCGCTGAAGCATTTACTGGCTTTTCCAGCGGCATGCGCCTTTTGTTTTTTATTTGAGAAAAGAGAAAAACCCTCCGCGGCGCGGGGATTGCCTTATACTTTTTTTTACGCGGCGCTGGCGATAATAATTATGATGGAAGCTGTATTAATCGCCTATCCCTTTCGCGCAAAACAAGAACTTTTGGCAATTGATAATAGTCTTCAAAAATTTCCAAACGACCGTTGGTTAATCAAGAGAAAAGGCGAGATCTTATTGCTAAAAGGAAATAGACACAAAGAAGCTTTACAATTACTTGAAACCGCTTATAAAATAAACCCAAAAAGAGAGCCTTCTTTGGGATATATTTTAAGCACCTTAAAAGCAAAAAATACAAATGAAATATCAAATCCTCCCGAAAGTTTTAACTGTTATGAACTTTTTCTAATCAAAATTGCCAAAGAGCTCCAATTGGACGGAATAAATACCGCAAAAAAAAGCCTTCTTGCCGCGTGCGTGCAATGGAATAAAGAAAATTTTCTTCTCAAGCCAACCTCTAAAAAAGATTTTAAAATGGTAAAAAAAATACAAAAAACCGGTATGGATCTGTACAATAATCTAAATATTCCGCAAGCTCTTTATTGGTGGCCGAATCACGAAAGAGCCAAAATAATTTCAAATCTTAAAAAGATAACCACGGTTCCCCATATCGCAATAAGCAAATTAAATCGCAGTGAATTGGCCGCCCAGCATATAAGCGCAATACTTAAAGTGGTAAATAAAAAAACTTTTAATACAGATACTTACGCGACTTCAATGCCTTTGGTTATACTGGACGGAATAATATCGGGCGAAATTAAAAAAGGCAATACAAAACACTTAATAAACACTTTTCATCCCACTATAGGGAAAATAAGTTCAGAAGAATTGGAAGAAACCATCAAATTAGTTGAAAATATTTCAAACAATGATTTTTTGCTTAAACAAATTAAGAAAATGTCTTCTCTTCACGCTTGTAATATTTTGTACGAGTTTATAAATTACAGGCTCTCTATGTCCGGTCTTTCGGATAAAGAACAAAAAATAATACTGGAACGCGAGAATGAACAAATATTAAAAAATATTTACGCTCTTTTAAAAGGCTCATGGTATTTGGCTGACAATAATGAACCGGAAAAGGCAAAGGCATTTCTTAAATACGCTCTAAAAATAAAAAACAAAACTGTTGATGAAACAATGGAAATATGTTTCATTTTTCAGAAATTGGGGGAATACAAAGAATCTCTTTTGATATTGGATGAATTAATAAAAAATGAAGAAAACAATCCACAGATATGCAATAGCAGAGGAGTTGTTTTAAGGTTCTTAGGAAATAAAGACTTGGCCATTGAAGATTTCAAAAAAGCGCTTGAGTTAAATCCTCTTTTTTATCAAGCGGAACTTAATCTTGCCAGCTTATATACATTGTTAAATAATAAAGACTTGGCGGCCAAGCATTATTCAAATATTGCCGCGCGAAAAGACTTGCCGCCGGAAGTAATTGAGCTGGCAAAAAAAGAACTTTCCAAAATACAGAAATAAATCTTTAAAATCCTCACCGAGTAAAAATCTTATATATTTCGTGTGTTATACCAAAAACACTCCGTTAAAAATAATATGCTACAATTTTCTTAATACCTATCCTTAAATGGGAGGCGCCAATGTCCTACTTTATCGGCCGCAACAGAGAAGCGAGACAAACCTACGGTTTTGACGAAATAGCGCTTGTGCCCGGAAATATAGCCGTTGACCCGGACGACACGGATGTTTCTTTTAATATAGCCAAACATAAATTTAAAATACCTTTTTTAGCTTCGGCTATGGACGGCGTTGTCGGAGTTGAGTTCGCTATCGCTATGGGAAAATTGGGCGGTTTAGGCGTTTTAAATCTTGACGGAATAAACACAAGGTATAAAAATCCGGGCGAAATAATAAATGATATAGTAAACTGCTCCCCAGAAAAAGCTACAAAATTATTTCAGAAAGTTTATAAAGCTCCGATACAGAAAAAACTCATAGCTAAAAGAGTAAGCGAAATCAAAAAAGCCAAAGTTCCTTGCGCTGTGTCCTGCATACCTCAAAACGCGGCTGAATTCGGCCCAATAGCGAGAGATGCCGGCGCTGATATATTTGTAGTTCAATCTACGGTAATCACCATAAAATTTGAATCAAAAAAGCAAAATGCCTTAGACATACCTAAATTAGTAAAAACCATGAAAATACCGATTTTAATGGGCAATTGCGTAACCTATAGAGTAGCCCTTGAGCTTATGGAAACAGGCATTAGCGGACTATTGGTCGGAGTCGGACCGGGAGCTGCTTGCACAACAAGAGGGGTTCTCGGTATAGGGGTGCCACAAGTAACAGCTACCGCCGATTGCGCCGCGGCCAGAGATTTTTATTGCAAGAAAACAGGAAAATACACGCCTATAATTACCGACGGCGGTATGATAACCGGCGGAGATGTTTGCAAGGCGATAGCTTCGGGCGCGGATGCTGTAATGATAGGGTCTCCTTTCGCAAAAGCGAAAGAGGCTCCGGGTAAAGGATTTCATTGGGGGATGGCAACTCCTCATCATAACCTTCCCAGAGGAACAATGGTGCGCGTTGGAATTTCCGGAACTTTGAAAGAAATATTGCTCGGCCCCGCAAATGTGGATGACGGCAGCCAGAATATGGCAGGAGCGCTAAAAACATCAATGGGCGCCTTGGGCTGTCATAATATAAAAGAAATGCAACTCACGCAAATTGTGATCGCGCCTTCAATCAAAAGCGAAGGCAAGCTCCTGCAAAAAGCGCAAGCTGTAGGCATGGGGAAAACAAAATAGAAATAAAAACAAACGCTGATTAAAATATTGGGGAAGTCCGACTTCTGGAACAGCGAACCTTTTGGTTCCCCCATACTTCGTTGGGGACAGGCATCAGATGTCGGGAGTCATACGAACGACCTAGTGTAGTGCGTCCAACACTTCTTTACATTTAAATGCTTGTTTTTACCCCGTGGGTTGGGTAAACTTGGTTGTAGAAAAAACCCGCGGGGTTAAAACCACGACGCAAGATGCGTAAATAGTAAATGTCAAGTTATT
>JAKLQJ010000032.1 GCA_022013385.1 Elusimicrobiota bacterium | reverse complement strand
GGTCTGGAATATATTTTAAATATGGCGATTTACTGGCATTTTAAATGAGGACAAAACAATGCGCAAAAGTTTTATATCTTTAATAATATTGCTTTCTTTTCCCCTTCTCGTTGTGGCAGGATTCAATCTCGGTTTCATAAAAGCCGTAAAAAAGAAAGTAGAGAAAGTAGATGAAAAAGTAATAGAAAAAAAAGAGGAAATCCTCATAGCCAATTTAAATACTGCCCCAATCCTTTCATGGACCGGCGAAGCTAATTATGTTTCAGACGGACTTAATCCCGAGATAGGTTATTCAACCACATCATTCGTTTACCGCGTCAAATATACTGATGCGAATAATGACGCTTCGGCTTCGGGCTATCCAAAAGTTCATATTAAAAAAGGCGGAACAGAAATTTCAGGTTCCCCTTTCGCCATGACTTATGTTTCCGGCGCAAATAATACCGGCGCTGTTTATACATACTCAAAAGTTTTAACCTCCACCGGCACAAACTATACCTATTACTTCGAAGCTAAAGATATTAATAATACCACAGCAATTGGTAATCCAATAAACTCCGTTGACGCTCCCGATATAAGTATTTCTATTGGTGATTGGTTATTAGTTTCCGCAGGAAGTCAGCATACTATGGGTATTAAAAAAAACGGAACATTATGGGGATGGGGAGGCAATAGTATTGGCCAATTAGGTCTTGGAGATAACACAAGTAGAAATACTCCAACACAAACAGGAGCCGACACAAACTGGCTTACGGTTTCAGCAGGTTATGGGCATACACTTGCAATTAAAACTGACGGAACATTGTGGGCTTGGGGAAGAAATTGGAACGGTGAATTGGGACTTGGAGATAACACAAGTAGGGATAGTCCAACACAAGTGGGAACCGATATCAATTGGACATCCATTTCAATTTGGGCTCATAGTGAGGCAATAAAGACAGATGGAACATTATGGGCTTGGGGATATAATCTTTGGGGACAATTGGGACTTGGAGATACAACAGACAGAGATACTCCAACACAAGTTGGCATTGATACGAATTGGAGCTCGATTTCCGTCAATATGGGTCACAGTATGGCCATTAAAACTGACGGAACATTGTGGGGATGGGGAAGCAATGGTACTGGCGAATTAGGTCTTGGAGATAACACAGGCAGAACTAGTCCTACAAAAGTTGGAATTAACACAAATTGGGATTTAATTCGCACGGGAAACACTTTCACTGTAGCCATAAAAACAAATAACACACTCTGGACATGGGGGAACAACTCTGTAGGATACCTCGGACTTGGAGATAACACAAGCAGAAATACTCCAACACAAGTGGGAACCGACACAAGCTGGTCTTTAATTTTTGCCGGTTCGATTCACACCGCAGCACTGAAGACAGATGGAACATTGTGGGGATGGGGACAGAATGGTTCTGGACAACTTGGTATTGGGGATACCACAAATAGGAATCTCCCTACTCAAGTTGGCACCGATACGAATTGGGATTCTATTTTTGCTGGCGACAAACACACATTCGCAATAAAAACAACCGATATGCTGTGAGGTTGGGGATATAATATTTACGGTCAATTAGGTCTTGGTGATACTACAGATAGAAATATACCCACATATGTACCGTAATTTGTAAAAAAATTAAAGGAGGAATACAATGTATTGTTACAAATGTAAAAGAAATATAGCAAAATCAGGGGCGCTAAAGTGGTTTGTAAAATTAACAAGCAAACAAAGAGGTTCCGCTTTGGGAGCTATGCACGCATGGCTAAACACTTTCACAAAGGCACATAAAAAACTTATTGCGGCGGGAAAATAATGACAAACATGGATGAGTGTTTTGAAAAAATCAAAAAACCAAATCCTCAAAGTCATTATTTCGCACAGCCTAAAGAAATTGAGGTCGAAGCTATCAAAATCAGCGAAAGAGAAATAATTGAAAAAGTTGAGCTCCCAAATAACGAAACTCGATACTCTCATCAATATAAAAAAGAGAATAAATGGGAACTTTGCCGTCATTGCGGAGACCTAGCCGAAATACCCAAACTTTCTTGTGGCGGACCACAACATTCCGTTGAGCATATCAAAAAATACTGCAGCAAATACGGAACATATTAAAATCAAAAACTCCTATTTTTACTTGTGACATATAGCTTGCTTGAAACCAGTACAACCTACGCGGTTGTACTGGTTTTTGGCTATGCGGATTTTTTTTTAACCCATTCCATGAACCATATATCAGTGAATTGATATCCGCCGTTTTCTTTCTCCAGCACATCTTTTTTAATTAAAAGTTTTATTGATTTCTGAACCGAAGAAGCCGAGCCTAGACGATGGCCGTTTATAAAATCTTTTGAAAATAAATCCCTCCCGCCGAACACGGCAATAACTTGTAATAATTGGCGTTGCGCAAGCGTTAATGAATCCCATGTTGAGACAAACAACGGAGAAAGACCTGATGTTATTTTTTCAAGAGCGATGGGAACAATATCCGGCATGATTATTTTAGAATCAATGGATTCATTCCATATTTCATGGCACAAATGCAAGGTGTAATAGGTGATTGAGCGAGAAATTTTAAGAATATCGTTCAGAATTTTATCATTAATGCTTTTTTGAGAGGCCGTAAATTTAATCCGAATGAATTCGCGAAGATCATCTGTTGGAATTTTATCAAGGAAAAGAATTCTTCCCATTTTATAAAACGGTTTATTTTTGTTTAAAACCATATCCGACATAATATGCTGTTTGGAACCGGCAAATATATAACCCACATCTTTTTGATGCTGAAAGCTTGCTCGCATCATTTTTTCCAATGCGTCGCCTCCAATGGCTCTTATTTCTTGAAATTCATCAAAAACTATTACAAACTTTTTTCCCTTTTTTGCGGCGATTTTTTGCGGTATGTCTAAAATGTCTTTAATAAGCAAAGAAAGCTCGTTTTTTGAAGACGAAGCTTCAATACCGATTGAGATTTCACCGTCAGAATTTATTTTTATATTGGGCCTCAAAGCAGGAATCACATCTCTTATAAATTGAATTATACTTTCTGTCTTTGTTAAAGAAGCGCGGGCTATGGCCCTCGCATAATGGGCAATGAACTGTTCGAGAGTGGTTATATTGTAGACATCAAAATATACCGTGAAAACATTTTTTCGCTTTAGACGCTCAAGAATATTCACGGATAGAGAGGTTTTGCCATACCGTCTGGGAGATATAATAAATATTCTTCCGCCGTTTTCTAAATCGCGCGTAAGTTCTTTAATTTCCTTTTTCCTATCGGTAAAATCATTGCCTTTCGCTATTTGGCCGTAATAGAACGGATTATTCATAAGCCTCCCATTATACCTTTTGGTATTATACCATAAAGTATAACAAAGCGAAATAAACGATGCGGAAAAGCAGCGCCCCAAACTGTTTCCCTTTGCGAGAGTAATAGAAAACGGAATATAACCAGTACAACCTACGCGGTTGTACTGGTTTTTTAAAAAAACTGAGCGACAATTGAGTTGACAATTAGTTGACAATTATTTATCCCTTTTGCTAAACTGAGAGAATGTGTATTGTTTATAATCCTAAATTTGAACGGTCCGCCAAATTGGTGCGAAAACTAACGGAAATTTCAGATTTAACATCTTGGTTTCGCCAACAAACAGTTGATGTTTCTTGGATTGCTCCTACTCAGCGGGACACTCTTGCGCGTTTAGCTCATTATTCAACGCGCATAGAAGGCAATCCTCTTACTCTTCCCGAAGTGGAAATTCTGGCCGACGGCGGTGATTTAGCCGTCGCAGAAAGCGCTAAACTTGAGATCCTAAATTATTTCGCGGCTCTTCGTTGGATTTGGAAAAACAATTATAAAAACGCGAATGAGCGCTTGCTGTTGAAACTTCATAAAATTCTTACTTCCGGCCTTTTGCCGAAATCTGAAACCGGCGCGTATAAATCAAAGCAAAACGCGGTATTCGCCAATGGGCGTATTATTTATAAGCCGCCTCCGCCCGAAGCCGCTTCCATTTTGACAAAAGCATTGCTTGAATGGATAAATTCTTCTCAAAGCTTGGATGAACATGCCATTATTGTCGCCGCCATAGCTCATCACAGATTAGTTTCCATTCATCCTTTTATGGACGGTAATGGCCGTATGGCAAGACTTTTTGAGACATGGCTTCTTTATAATCGTAAATTTGACACGCACCATATATTTGCTTTGGATGAGTTTTTTGAGCAAGATAGAAATCGGTATTATAATGAGATTCAGAAAGCAAGGAATAATGAGGATAATTTAACCGGTTGGTTGGAATATATAGCCGAAGGTATTTTGGAAACCCTTAGAAGAACTCAAACGCGAATTCAAGCGCTGCGTGTAAAAAAACCGTCATCACAAATAGTGTTAGTTCCCTTGCAAGAAAGGATTTTGCGGATATTAGCCCAAACTCCTCAAATTGGAGGCGGCGAACTTGCGCGGGTTTTGAATATTACCCGCAGTCATTTAAGCAAAATAATTAAACCCCTTATAAAAACAGGCCTTATCATCAAAAAAGGCTCAACAAAATCATCTTCATATAGCATTCCCAAAAAATAGGCATAGGAACCGCTAACCACACCCACTTCGGAAGTGGGATTCGGTATCATGGGTATCTACTTGACTCCACCACTCCTTATGGGATGGGATTTGATTAAGGTTGCGAATGGCAGGCACAACCTGAACGCTCTGCTGGACGAGGCGGTAGAACAGTTTACCCCGAGATGCTGACTTGCGACGGTTGAATCGGAATGTGAATTCGTCCAGATAATAGTCCAAATGATTCAGCCCTACAGAGCCCTGATGCGT
>JAKLQJ010000031.1 GCA_022013385.1 Elusimicrobiota bacterium | reverse complement strand
CTTTCAGAGGACCGCTATGGACACATAACAGTGTTCACCTTGGGATAAACCCATGGTGCCCTGATGCATATCGGGGCAAGTGGACTATGCTATTTTTAAAGGGGACGGTTCTGATAAAATTTGATAATAAAAAAAAGGGGGCTAAAAGAGATCGGTTCTAATTTAAAATTCCGGGAAAAAATTGCAAATCTGTACGAGTTCTTGTCGCATAATTATTTTGTCGCCATACTCACTCTTCATTCCACTTTGTTTACGAATGACCCAGAAAAACAGATCCTTCAAAAATTAGTAAACCCAGTTAGAGAACAACCTCTAACGGTTATAGATAGCGGCATTAGACCGCTATCCATGTGGAAATTCCATACCACCGACAGGAGTCGGTGGCCTTCTCTAACGGGGTAAATAAAAAAAATCGCCGAATAAGAAGAACTTTAGCGCATACCCTGATTTAACAAAATTCAATATATCAATTAGGCCAATTTGTATCATGATATGGTAAACAGCATATTTGTTTTATCATGATAAAGTAAAGTATAATTTCCCTATGTATAAACGCATTCAAAAACTTGAATTATCAAAAACTGAAACTTGTTTTTTTCTTGGCCCGCGCCAAACAGGAAAAAGCACTCTTTTAAAAAAGCTTTTTCCAAGATCAAAGTATTATGATCTTTTGCTTTCCGAAGAGTTTGAACGGTTTAGCAAAAAACCGGCCTTGCTTCGAGAAGAACTGCTGGCCGTACCGCCAAAAGCTCCTGTGATAATAGATGAAATACAAACTGTGCCAACTCTGCTCAATGAGGTTCAATGGCTAATTGTAAATAAAAATATCCGATTTATCCTTTGTGGCTCCAGCGCTAGAAAATTAAGGCGGACGGGCGCTAATCTTTTAGGCGGACGGGCAGTTCACTATGAACTGTTCCCACTAGTTTCAAACGAGATACCAAAATTTGATATTCATAAGGCTTTGAATAACGGTCTGCTTCCGAGACATTATTCAGCGAACAAAGCAAAAAAGCTTATCCATGCTTATATAGGAGATTATCTTAAAGAAGAAATCTCGGCAGAAGCCGTTTCGCGAAATATTTCTGTATTTTCTCGTTTTCTTGAGAAGGTAGCTTTTAGTAACGGTGAAATTGTAAATTACAATAATATAGCGTCGGATTGCGGAGTTAGCAGCCCCACTGTTAAAAATTATTTCAAGATACTTTCCGATACTCTGTTAGGGCAATTTATACCATCTTTTAGAAAAAAACCTAAGCGACGCGTTATTCTTGCGCCCAAATTTTACTTTTTCGATATTTCGTTGCCTAATTTTTTATTAAAACGGACAGAGGTGATTCAAGGCAATGAAGTTTTTGGCAAGGCTTTTGAACATTTTATCTTTCAGGAAATAAAGGCCTATAGCCATTATTCCGGGCTTGAATACGAAACGGCTTACTGGCGTACCGCATCGCAATTGGAAGTGGATTTCATATTGGGCGGAGGGGAAGTCGCGCTTGAAGTGAAAGGCGTTAAAGAAGTCTTGCCCGGACATCTCAAAGGTTTGCGAGCTTTCGGAGAGGAATATTCTTCCTGCAAAAGAATAGTCGTTTCACTGGATAATAATCCGCGTTTGATTGATGGGATAGAAATTTTGCCATGGAAGATATTTCTAGACAGACTCTGGTCAGGAAAAATAATTCATTAAATCAAAAACTGCGCCTGTCATCTACGAAAATTAAAGGGGACTTTAAGGGGACGGTTCTGACAAATTAGTCCCGCCTATGGCGGGAAGCTACAAAACTTTGAAATTCCGTTACGATAAACTAGTGTAGTGCGTCGTAAATAACTTGACATTTACTATTTACGCATCTTGCGTCGTGGTTTTAACCCCGCGGGTTTTTTCTACAACCAAGT
>JAKLQJ010000299.1 GCA_022013385.1 Elusimicrobiota bacterium | reverse complement strand
GTAAATAACTTGACATTTACTATTTACGCATCTTGCGTCGTGGTTTTAACCCCGCGGGTTTTTTCTACAACCAAGTTTACCCAACCCACGGGGTAAAAACAAGCATTTAAATGTAAAGAAGTGTTGGACGCACTACATTAGGATCGTTAATTTTTCCCAATGATTGAATTGCATGAAGACGAACATACCGGTCATTATCTTGCAAAGCTTTTATCAAAGGTTTTACAGCTTTTTTATCTTTAATCAATCCCAAAGAATTAGCCGATTGCCATCTGATGTCCGCATTTGAATCATTCAATAATGTGATAAGCGTATCTACAACCTTTGAGTCTTTTATCCCTCCCAGTTTTTCTATAACCTTAAGACGAATTATATCCGGTTCATGAATGTTTTCCGCTATTTTCATTAAACGGTTAATGTTTTCTACAGAAGCTCCGTGTGCAGTAGTTTCAGAAATATCACGATTAGCATCTACAACAACATCCTCTGAAATAGTTTCACTGATTTTCCATAATTCTTTGGGAACTATTTTGTTCCGTATTTGATTTATATGAATTGCAATATTTCTTAATGCAATCAAACTTTCTGAGATTGCGTTGAGTATGATAAAGAAAATTAGGGCAAATATCATTGCAATAATGACGGGCAACCACCCCAAAAATGAAGAGTTTGTGTCTAACAAGGCAGAGATATATATAAGAGCGCTTATTGCCGAAAAAATTAATAAAATCCACGCTAAAATTTTACCCCATTCCGCAACAATTTGAAGGAAATGATAATGTTTGATAATGGATTTCTCATTTTCCATATTTTTTACCCCTTTTTTATACCAACCAAAATACACCTCGGAGGTGTACACGGTTTGTCGCTCCGTTAATACTCATAAAAATATTTATTAGACTCCGGATGTTTATGAGTGCAGTCTAGATATATATCACCCCATGTATTTGGATATTTACTTGACGAATGATAAATATAACCGCCGCTATCAGAAAAATTTTTGTAAGGCACTTCACCCGAATTAATATACTTAACAGCATTTGTCCTTGGATGTCCCGGCAAATGTATATATGGTATTTCATTTAAATACTTTCCATCTTTTGTAAGCTCCTCTATTTTGGAAGGAAATATCCCCTCATTATCCCCATAGAATACCTGTAGAGCGCTCCTAATTGCGGATAAAACTCCCTTAGCGGCTCCAATTCTTTCACGAGCGTCTTCAATCCTTTCCCACTGAGATTTATTTGCGTCTATTTGCTCCGCTATTTTTTTCGCACTTAATCGCGCCTCATCTCCAACTTTGAAAATATATTTTCCATTCTTGTCAATATAAGCATGAACTCCGTCAATCTCAACCCAACAAATACCTTGCGTAAATCCTGAAACGCCAACACTATCAAATTGCGGTTTTATAACAGTATCGCCTTTTGTATTAATGAAACCCCATTTATTATTAACCATAACTGCCGCCAAACCTTCCTGAAATCCTATAGCATATTCATATTGTGGGTTAATTACAAAAGCGCCGGTTTTATTAATGAAACCCCATTTATCATTAACCATAACTGCCGCCAAACCATCTTTAGTGAAAATTTTAGCATCATCAAACTGCGGGTTTATTGAAATGATGCCTTTTTTATCTATATATCCCATTTTATTCCCAATAACTATTTGAGCAAGGCCATCATGAAATTCTGAAGCCGCATCAAATTGCGGATTAATCACATACTTTCCTTTTTTATCTATATACCCGGCCTTCCCGCCGAAAACTACATTAGCCAGTCCCTCAGAAAATTGTCCCGCAAAATCAAACTGCGGATTAATTACATACTTCCCTGTTTTATCAATATATCCAAAATGATTGCCTATATTTACTCGCGCAAGCCCTTCTTTAAAAGAACCGCCAAATTTGAAACTGTATGCATAAAATGGATATTCTTTTAATTTTTCATTAAAAGCATTTTGCTTCCATATATCTTGGATATCATCATCTCTTAGTTCAAGTTCAAATTGCGGATTAATCACATACTTTCCTTTTTTATCTATATATCCCAGCTTGCCTCCAATAATACCTTCCGCAAGTCCTGAATTAAATGGACCTAAACCATCAAACTGCGGATTAATCTTCATTTTGCCGGTTAGGTCAATAGCGCCCCATTTCTCCTTAACTTTTACTGCGCATAAACCCTCTGAACAAACATTATAATACCAAGGGTAATGAACATCCTCATATTGCGGGGGAACAATAATTGCGCCTTTTGAATCAATAAACCCCCAATTATCATCAACTTTAAATGGAAATAAATTTGCTTTATTCTGAAATATTTTAGTCGTGGCAACTTTCAATTTATCCTTAAATAGATATGTCGAACAAAGCCCGCACACAAGAACCAAAAATATAAGCGCGCCAATTATATATACCCTTTTCATTCTTCCTCCAACATCTTTCCCAATTACGGAAAAATATTCATCTTCCTTCACCCCGCAGGATGCTTAAGATGTCTCGCAACCACGATGCTTAGCCCTCCATTACTGCTTTTTCGCCATTACTACTCGGCGCTCTCCATTACTACATCGGTGAGTCCGCCAAAGATTTAGTGGCGGAAACCCGCCGATGCCTGCCCGCCGAAGTCGTAGTGGAGGGTCGTAGTGGAGGGGGCGGGCAAGCAGCAACCTCCGGGGTGTTTTAATATTAAAAAGGCACCTGTTACCTTTTTGTCTGTTTTTTTACCTAATACCGCGAAATAATTTCTTTTTCATTACCGTTAAAAGATGGCGTTTGCTTCCTGCCATAAAGCCGTCTGGCATAATATGGCACATGCTCAAAAACATAGTCATACAGCTCACCGTAAGTCATGGTTTTATCTTTATTTTTATCGGCTTCACCCTGTAAACCCTTTAAAAAGAAATAAGTAAAAAGTGAATGTCTTTTTTCAGGATACCAAGATGAGACTTCGTCTTGATTGGAAGAAGCAAAAACTTTTATCTTGCCGGAACCGGGCAGAATTGGCGCAATCATAAGCGGACTTGCCTTCGTGATTATCATGCCTTTATTTGACATGCCGCTGAAACAAGCATCAATAACCACATTCACATTTTTTGCCCGCAGTTTTGAAAGATTATCGTAGAAAACGCTTAAAGAATAGCCGTTTAATTTAACATAATTAGGATCTGAATCCGAAGGCACAAAATAACCTTGTCTTGTATCTAAATCGGGAGCGCCATGTCCGGTATAATAAACAAAAACATCGGACTTGTCCTTCTTAACATAATCGTATAGTTTCCCTTTATAATTATCTCTATTGCCGAAAACCTCTTCCATATTTGCTTTTGTGGGGTTTTCCAGATAAATAATATTATTTTGTTGAAAACCTAAAGCTGAAACAAGATATTCTTTTACAAGTTGCGCGTCATTTATAGCATAATCCACCGACGGAACATATTTATTTTTATAATCTTTAACTCCTATAACCACGGCAACCGCGTTTTTGTTTTCTTTTACAGAGCTTTGAGGAACCCTTAAAAGTTCATCGCCAAAAGTAGGTATTTCAACCTGCGATTTTTTTTGTATTTCTCCTTTTATAGCCACCATTTCTATTTTGGGATAAGATTTTTTAAGCTTAAGACTCAGTGGCAGATTTTTATTGAATCGCCATCGCGCATCTTCAACAAAAAGTTTAAGCGGCAAATTTTCCGATCCGGAATAGCTTTTTTTAATACTGAAAGTAAATTTTACTTCCGTCCACTCACCTGATTTAAGACTGCCCACCTTAAAGTCGGATGCTGACAGAAAATTTAAGTCACTATTGTCCGCGGAAACATTTATCTTTGTTTCTCGGCTGGGCCCGGCGCCTTTATTTACAACCATAACAACAACCTCAACAGCTTCCCCTTGTTCAATAATGCTATTGCCATTGCCGATAGAGAGTTTGCCCGGTTTGTCAGGATAAAATTTATCATCAACTTCAATTTTTGCTATCTGCAAGTCGGGCAGATCAAGTTTTTGAGTTTTTATTTTGATTTCAAAAGAATCGGGCGCAAAATCGTTTGCTTCTGAAATTTTAATATTGAAAACCAATTCACCGGTATGCAAGTCTAAACCCGCTTTCAATGGAATTTCAACAGTTTTTGTTTCTCCGTCTAAATCCCCTATAGCAACAGTACTAGGATAATCTAAATCAGGATTTTTTAAGTTTTTTATATAACTTTGAGCTTTTAATCCAAAAGCTTTTCCGGCGCCATCCCTATTTGTTATTGCAAACCCTATTTTAGCTCCCTCATCGGCTGACAATACACTGTCCCCATTTTCATCTAAAAACTTTATATCCGAAATAGCCAATAAAGGCGGTTTTGAGGGGATTATAAAAACATTCTCTTCATCGGAATAACCTTTAGCTGTTTTAACCTGAATTTTCACATCTCCCGCTGGCACATTTCCAGGGATTCTAACTAATATTTCTGATGAAGTAATACTTATTATTTCAGCAGAATAATTATTAAAAAAAACAGAAGTTCTGTTTTCTTCAGCTCTAAAATTATCGCCTTTTATTTCAAATTCACTTCCGGAAACCGGCTTTTTAGGGTAATAAGAATATATTTTCGGTCTAGCATTTTCTCTGACATATCTGGCATTTTCAATTTCTTCTTTAATAGCGGGGAACCATCCAGTTTTAATTGAGCTTGGGAAAGGCCAACCTCCAAAGTAAAAATCTAAAGCTATGAACCACTTTTTTTCGGAATATTCGGGAAAGTTAAAATGAGCGTTCTGAAGTCCAGATGTATACAAATTTGAATATGCCAATCTAATATCAAAAAAAGCTCCGATTGTATATCCCACTCCGAATTCATTAGACGAAACCCCATTAATACTTAAATCTTCCCAATCATAGTCGCCTGAAGAATCCTGAATCACCGACCAAGGTGAGATTGACACATAGAAATACATAGCAGAACGAAAAGATGTTTCTCTTAATTGTGTAGAGACATACGGAAAATAGTAAAACTCTATTGGAATCCTAAAAAGGTTCCAATTGCTACTAGTTTTCTCACTGATAACCGGAGTATACCACTCTGTTTTGTAAGTCCGGTAATTAGGATTTTTTCTAGGAATCCACTCAAAAGCCGCACCCACACCAATGCGCGGTTCTTCAGCAAGATATCCAAGACTTGCTCTATACCGAAACCCCTTATCTAAACCAGGAGTCACAGTAATTCCAGAAAGGTTAAAATAAATTCCTTCTAGGTCAGAAGCCTTTAGTTGTTGAGCTAAAACCAGCAATATAAGGAATATAAACACCCTACGCATACAACCCTCCTAACAATAATTTTCAGCCCTTATATATTTTGCAATACTACTACCATTCGCCCATTTCTAACCAAAATACACCTCGGAGGTGTACACGCCATACCGCTCCCGATTCGGGAAAGTGTTCCTCTTCCACACCCCGCCACGCTATACTCATGGGATAAACCCATGACCATGCCCATGACAGGAGCATGACAGACGGGTTTTTTCTAGAAAACTATGTTCTGCCGTATCACAGCGCTATGCGCGTCAAACGGCGAAACCAAATTTAACCAACCCACGGGGTGAAAACTTTATTCCAACCAAAATACACCTCGGAGGCGTACACGCCAACTCACCCCGCAGGATGCTTAAGATGTCTCGCAACCACGATGCTTAGCAGCAACCTCCGGGGTGAAAACCTAAAAACTGTATTTTGTTACTTATTCCCATATTTCCATATTTCCGTACTTCCATTTACCTAATCGCCTAATTCCCCAATAGCCTATTTGTTTGGGGTGTTTTAATCCTTATTTCACTATTGCGGATATTTTGGCTTTGTCTGTATTTTCTCTTTGTCTGACGCTTTCAAGGTCTTTTTCTAAATCTGCCTGAACATTTTTTATCTGCGATTCAATGAAATATTTTTTTAGGATATTTTCTGAAGCTAGCTTTTCTTTTGCCCATTTCTCAATTGTGGAGGCGCTATAGACTATTCTCACCCAATATCTGCCGCTGTCTTTATCCACTAATTCTTGCGTTTGCCAGGGCCCGCGAAGCTCGGTGTCTACTATGCTTTTTTGAAGGGTTTTCATTTCTTCAACGCTCATCGCTTCATTGAAACCTTCTTTTTTATACTCCGACCAATCCGACATTGTCCTTTTCCAAACGGCTTCAACTTTGGATTGCACTTTTCTTACTAAATCGGCTTGAGCGCTTGTTATGGCGGCTTCTCTCATTAAAGTAAAGTTCGCTCTTTTCTCGGATGTGCCTATTCCTGTCAAAACTTCGCCGTTTACTTCTTCTTGCAAAGTTTTAAAAGGCGTGGCTTGAACGAATTGTCCCTCCGCCTCTTTTGTCAATATCGCGTTTTTATTTCCGGCGCACGCGGCCATAAAAACCGCCGTGAAAATTACTGCCAATACACTTTTTTTGTTCATTTGTTTTCCTCCCGCTTTATCTGTTTTTTATACTGTAAAAAACGACTTGATTCGTCCAATCCGAGCGATTGAATTTAGATAATTTTTGGACGAGTTTTTTTAGGCTCCCCATTGAATATGTTAAAAAACCGTTTTCCGCAGTTTCGGCAACGGAATCCAATATAAAAAGGGGCTGTTCTTTGGTGGCTATGATATGAAGGATTTCCGCCGTTTCATTTCTTTGCTTCGGCATAAACGCTTTTAAATGAAAAGCCAAATCATCGGGGATATTCAGCTCTTTATTGGCTTTGAGAAAATTGTTGCGCGCGTGTTTGTTTGGATAAATGAGATTAATATTGCCGTCTTCATCGCAATTAATTACGGTTATATAAGAATCTTTGGAAACGCTTACTTTAAGATTGAGATTATCGCCGTCATAATAAGAGGGGCTGTTTAATTTTGCTTTTAATTCAAAATTCGGGTCTTGCTCGCCTTTAAAATAAACCTTTCCTTTTATTTTGACCGAACATTTGTAAATGTCGCCTTGACTTATGCAATTAGAATCGCCTATTCTTTCATATTCAACCAAAGCGGACGACCAGACATTTATATATTTGCCTATGAATTGATACTCGGTGTCACCGTACTCTTCCATTACATTTTGAAATCCTGAATAAACATTTACCCCCGAACTTCTGACCGCTTTTGAAAGGGCGTCTTCTTCCGCTCTTTTTTCGGCTTCAACCATTCTATCGTATTTTGTGCATATGCCTTCGCCTTCGGCCTCAAATTCAAATTCTTGAAGATTTTGTTTTAGAATTTTTACGCCTTCATTTGCTTGCGGTTTATGATATTTGGCGTTATCCGAAGTTTTTAATTTGTTTTCGCTTTTTAAATTTAAATCGGCATTCAGCTCTTTACTTACAGTTTCTATTCTGCTTTTAATGCCAAGATTATCTTCAATGCTTATTTTTCTCTTTACAATACCTTTGCTTGAATGGCAGCCTGCCAAAAAAACTCCGGCAAAAGAAATTAGAATTAGTTTATGTATTTTCATAAGTTTCCCCGGTAAACCAAATAATAGAAAATAAATATATAGATAACTTATCAGAAAGAGCCTTTAAAGTCAATACCTAAAGTATGGTTTTCAATAAATACTTTAAGTGTGTTGATTAAATTAGGCAGAGCAAGCTCTGCAGCTACAAAACAACTAAATTGTTACACTTTGAAATTCCTATAAATTAACTTAGAATAGGCCGCCCTGCCCTTTCAAAAAAATTTTGCAACTATAAATAATTGGGTGTTCAGGATTTTTTGACTGCGGAGAGAACGCTGTTCCTTGTTGCCATGTTGCCGAATTAACTTGTTGCTAAATAGTTTCATACGGCTGTAAAGAAAACAATATTGGAAGCTATGCTTCATAAAGTGTCGGTAGTTATACGAATGACCAATATTAAAGGGGGGTCACCCTACCACCCGCTTACACACCAAAAGGTGTGTCTAATGACACACAAGCAGGTGGTAGGGTCAAAAATACGCAAAAAATCTTCCAATTATCCCGAAACTATCACTCACGCGGTTTCTGCCATAACAAGATTTATTCCAACCGCTGGGGGAATAGTTTCCGCCGCAAAAATTGAACCTAATAGCGAGCGCCGGTATTTTATCCTTGATTAAATCTCTTTTGAAAAATTCCGGTCATTCGCAAAGCTCACGACACCTGATGAGCCATAGGCTCGTTGTTCCGAAAAAGACCGCAAATATATAATTCAAGCGGCCAAATCTCTCAGTAATCAATTAAAAAAGAAATAAAAAAAGGCAAGGTTATTAGCAACAAGGGAATTAGGCAATTGGGTAATTAGGCAATTGGGAATTAGGCTATTAGGGAATTGGGTAATTAAATGGAAATACGGAAATATGGGAATACGGGAAGAAAAGGCAATTAACAGGGCGACAGGTAATCAG
>JAKLQJ010000298.1 GCA_022013385.1 Elusimicrobiota bacterium | reverse complement strand
CGGCTGAGCCGGAGAAATCAAAGTGATTGAGGCGGTATTTACTTGGGCGGCGGGAACAAATTCCTGAACCAAATCGCTTAGGCCGTCTCTTAAAACAATGGTTGAACCGGGATTAAAATTCACCCTAAACACATTCGGCGACCAATCCGACGCGTTTTGAGTGGATTCAAACACCAAATAAAATGTTCTCGTTGAAGCGGACGGAATTGAAGCTGAAAGCAAATCGGGACTGGCAACGGTAAGGGTTGACAGCCCGGCCGCATCCAAGGAGATTGAATCCATAGGCACATAAGCTATGGTGCTGATATCTATGCCCGATTCATACATTCCATATACGCCGGCGCTTGTGGAATCTCTGACAAGCATAATGGCATTAAATAAGTTTTTAGCCTCTGAAACGCTTAGCGGCCCTGATAAATTTGAATTCATTATCTTAAAAGTTACGGTCGTAATTTCCAAAATATTGAATCCGGCCGGACTATTATTTGAAACATCTATCTTTATAGCGCCGTCTCTGGACGCATTGTTCATCCACAAAGGAGCGACCGTACTGGCAGAAACAGAGTGGACGCTCGCCTCATATGTGGCCGAAGCCAAAATTATCTGAGGGGCGGACTGCGTCCCCGTATCGGTATTAAAGGTTACCCTGTAAGTCGTACTGGATACAAGCGGTTCGCCTTCTTGGTCATTAAACGAAAAACCGGTGTGGACAGTCGTCTGGGAAGCTAAAGAATTTAAGTTAAAACCTATATCCTGAAGCCTATAAATATGAGGCGACCTGATATCCGCGCTTCCGCCCGCGCGCTGAAATACTATATTATTGGCGGTCGCCGAACTTGATACCGCTCCTAGTTCAAGCGTTAAAGGGAAATTTCTGGCTAAAAATTGCGGCTCGCCATTGTTAAGGGGATAATGCAGAGTATTGGCCGAAGCCGTTGCCGGGCTATTATTTCTTGAGGCGATAGTGGTGAAACCCGATGCTATAAAGTCAACCGAGCTATTATCGGTATCTGAACCTTCCGAGGGCTTGCGGATTATTGAAGCCGAGGCGCTTCCCGGAGCAAAATTCTCTATGTCAACCTTTTGCCCTGCATAATTGTACCTTGTATAATTGGCATTCGTCTGCCATGTAACCTCGTCCACAGTTGAACCCGCCGCGTCTTCAAGAGCCAAAAAATCTCCTGCGCCGCTTAAACCCGAAGCGCCGAAAACAGCGTCAAAAGAAGTTTCCCCATCGTCGTCATAAGACGAAAAATCTATCACCGCATAATTTTGCGGATAAATTTTTCTTGAAAAATTAAACTTAAGGCTGTTTTCCGATGCCGCCGAATTTCTGAAAGCGTAGCTTGAAACGGTTTGAGTTGAAACGAGGGAAGTATTGTAAATCTCTATAAATTGTCCGCCGAGACTTCCGTGCGACACCTCGTTTATTTTAAGGGCGTCGGTAGCTATGTGATTAGCGTAATTTTTCGTCGGAGTTGGGTCAATTTCAAAAAAAGTTCCTCCGTCCGTCACTCTGGCAAAAGATTGTCCCTCTGAAAGTATGCTGGGCCCCGGCCATTGAACCTGGCTCACTAAATTATCGGCATTATCTCTAATCTCCACATGATAACTCTGCCCTCCGTTCAAATCCAGCGACGGCGCAATCAAGAAGCTCGCATTAGCGCTGCTTTTATCAACAGCTGTTCCCGTCCAAACAATATTGTGAGTTCCGCCCAGGGCTATTGTGCTTTCGGCATAATAAAGATTCCAGCCTATAAGCGAGGCCGTACTGCTTGTATTATTATAAAGCTCCACCCAATCACCCGCCGCCGCCGTGCTTGAAGGATAAACCTCGTTTATATAAACCGGAGCCGACAAAATCATTTCGGGATAAACCGCATAAGAATTAAAAAGAGAACCGTCCCCTTTAATCAAACGGAAACAATAAGCGGTTCCCGCCTCAACACCGTTTTCTTTAAGAGCGAAATCCCAAAGCCCCGCCTGATTAAGAGGAATGGCCGAAACGCTATTGGTTGAATTATTCAGCTCCTCATAAGTCTGATTCACCGTTGTTACGGCCCCGTATTGAGGGTCATTCACATTATCGGTTAAAGCGGCGCCGTCGGCGGGGGAATTATCCTTGAAAGCGATAAGAGTATCAGCCGTAACATCGGTATAAGCCGCCGGAACGCCTTCCAAAGGCTCCTCGCATGTGCCGCTTCCCTTGCCGGCGAATTGAAGTTTGAACCCCTGTCCGTTTATGGGCAAGTCAACCTGATCCACATGAATTAAGGCTCTCAGTCTAAACGCCGCGCCGGCAGTTTCTATAATGCCGGAAGTGTCTTGAGCCGCCAATGGCGCGCCCACATCGGTTGTGTCGGTATTCTCAAAAAATCTGTAAGCGACTTGATTAAAAGTGGAAGTCGGCGTTGACGGCCAAAAGGAAAAAGAATAGCCGCCGACCGTTGAAGAAGCCAAACTGCTTTCAAGAGCGCTTCCGCCATTAGCGTCTGTCCAAGTAAAAGCCGGCGCCGAAGTCATAATCAATCGTTTGGAGAAAAGATCCGAACCGCTGTCGGAAATGGTGAGGATAAGCCTATCCTTGTTCACAGGATCCTGCT
>JAKLQJ010000297.1 GCA_022013385.1 Elusimicrobiota bacterium | reverse complement strand
CGGTCTCGCGGGCAACTCTTCTACCGATTAATCCAACAGGCCGTTCAAGTGGAGCCAGCACCGTACAAAGACCTGATCATGCATCAGCAGACCACCAAGCCGCGCCGGACGAATCTACTTCAGCAAAGGGGATAGGCCTTTAGATATATTGGATGATAATCTTACTTTAGATCGAAAGAGAGTCAACCAATTATGCGATCTTATTATAGGTCGTAATTATAAAATTTATATAAATTTGCAGAGTGGAATAAGGTGTGACAGTGTAGATGAAGCATTGATAAAAAAAATGAAAAAAGCAGGTGTATTTAAGGTGGCTTTTGCGGTTGAGACTGGCAATAAAGCCATACTTAGAGAAATTAAGAAACAATTGGATTTAGATAAAGCTCTGGAAGCTTCTCATTTAGCGCGTAAACATGGAATGATAGTAATTGGGTTTTTTATGATTGGTTTACCGGGAGATACTGAAACAACACTTCAAGAGACAATAGATTTTGCCATTAAGATGAATCCTCATATGGCTAATTTTTCGATGACAATACCTTTTTATGGGACGGAACTTTATAGAAAAATAGAGAAAGAAGGTAAGTTTTTATTTGATACGAAAGAAGGTATTTCGTATGGATTTTATGCGGTAAAGGCCTATTATGAATTAGGACACCTCACAGAGGATTTGATGGTAAAGTATTACAAGAAAGCCTATAGAGAATTTTATTTCCGTTTTTCAAAAGTCATAGATGTTTTATGCTCAATACGGTCTTTTGGAGAATTTCAATGGTTTTTTAATACAACTTTGAATACTCTATTTCCAAAACTCAATAATTTCTTAATTTTTAAAAAATTAAAATCATTTTTTCGACACAAAATTAGCGGGTTTTAAAATCAAAATCGTATTTTTTTCCTATCTATGTGCATCGCACAGAAGGCAAAGCTATTCGTTTTTTATTGTTTTGCGGGCATGTTTTACAATAAACGCCACTTAATACAATAGACTGAATCTCAACTTTTTAATACGCAAACTAACTTGTTCTTATCCGAGGATTTTAGGCAAAACTTTGGTTTGTTTAGGATAGCCTTAATTTTATACAATCTATATCTAATATAGGGAATAAAACTTGGAGAATAAAAAACAATATTCGGAAGTCCGACTTCATAGCAAGTGGACCGGGCTATCAAAGGACTGCTTTGGGCACAAGTTCTTGCATCGCTGTCTTACAGTGAAGACACAGTATATAAGTTGAAGTACGGACTTCATGGAGAATAAAAAATATGACCCTACCACCCCCTTATCGCCTAAAAGGCGATTTTGAAAAATACAAAAGTTCCGCTATGCGGAACAAGGGGGTGGTAGGGTGAAAATACCTATGGTTGATATGCTTGCGGGATATCCTGAAATAAAGGATGAAGTTGAAGCTTCCGTCAAAAATGTTTTTAATAAAGCCAATTTTATACTTGGAGAAGAAGTAAATAAATTTGAAAAAGAATTCGCTTCTTTCAATGGCGCAAAATACGCTGTAGGAGTGGCAAACGGCACGGACGCCTTAAGACTCGCAATAATCGCTTGCGGCATAAAAAAAGGAGATGAAGTTATAACCACTCCGTTTACTTTTATAGCCACTAGCGAAACCATAAGCCAAGCTCAAGGCGTGCCTGTTTTTGCCGATATTAATCCCGCCACCTATAATTTAGACCCTGAAGACGCGGAGAGAAAAATAACAAGCAAAACAAAAGCCATATTACCGGTTCATCTTTACGGACATCCCGCTGAAATGGATAAAATAATGGAATTAGCGCAAAAACACAATCTTAAAGTAATTGAAGACTGCGCTCAATCTTTTACCGCTAAATATAAACTAGGAGGAAATGACTGGAAATACACCGGAACTATGGGGAATTGCGGAACTTACAGCTTCTTTCCCGCAAAAAATCTGGGAGCCTTTGGCGACGGCGGAATGATAACAACTAATGATGAGAATATTTACAATGAACTTAAAGCCCTTAGAAACCACGGTAGTAAAGAGCAATATATCCACGATATGGAAGGCTATAATTCAAGACTGGATACCGTGCAAGCGGCCATACTTTCCATAAAACTTAAGCATATCGGAAAATGGACGGAACAACGCAATAACATTGCCGAAAAATATAATCTGGCTTTAAAGAATATTGCTAATGTTCCGTTAACACCGGAAAATTGCAAACATTCATTCAATTATTACACAATAAAATTTGCCGATAGAGAAACTCGAGATAAAGTTCAGAAACATCTTTCGGCTAATGAAATCGCAAACAACATATATTACCCCATAGCTCTGCATCGCCAAAAAGCGTACGCGCATCTTGGAATCAAATCTCTTCCAGTATGCGAAAATGTTCAGAACACGGTTCTTTCGCTCCCAATGTATCCGGAGCTTTCAGATGAGCAGATAAAAATTATTACCGACTGCGTAAAGGAAGGGATTCATGACATCGCCGCTAAAAAATAAAAGAATATTATTGACGGGAGGCAACGGTTTTTTAGGTTCATTTGTCACAAAAAAATTGAAAGAACGGGGCTGTGAAAATATTTTTATTCCAAAAAGCAAAGATTATGATTTGGTTAAAGCGCAAGATATTATACACGCTTACAAAGATTCAAAGCCTGAAATAGTTTTGCATCTTGCGGCCGTAGTCGGAGGAATAGGAGCTAACCGAGAAAATCCGGGCAAGTTTTTTTACGACAATCTCATGATGGGCGTACAGTTAATGGAACAAGCGCGGCTTAGTAATGTGGAAAAATTTGTATCTATAGGAACAATATGCGCTTATCCGAAATTTACGCCGGTTCCTTTCAAAGAAAAAGAGCTTTGGAACGGCTATCCGGAAGAAACAAATGCTCCTTATGGCCTCGCAAAAAAAATGCTGTTGGTGCAATCTGAAGCTTATAGAAACCAATACGGTTTTAACTCCATATTTTTATTGCCGGTTAATCTATATGGGCCAAGAGATAATTTTAAGCCCGAATCATCTCATGTCATTCCCGCATTAATTAAGAAATGCGTTGATGCTATTGATGCCGGCGATAAACAAATAACAGTATGGGGAACCGGAAAAGCGACAAGAGAATTTCTTTATGTTGATGACTGCGCCGAAGCTATAATACTTGCCGCCGAAAAATATAATAAAAGCGAACCCGTAAACATCGGAGCGGGTTTTGAAATTTCAATAAAAAACCTAACGGAAATGATAGTTGAACTAACAGAATTTAGAGGCGAAATAATCTGGGATAAAACAAAGCCCGACGGCCAACCGCGGCGCTCTCTTGATACGACAAAGGCTTTGAAAGAATTCGGATTTAAGGCCAAAACATCCTTTGAAGAGGGGTTAAAAGAAACCGTCAAATGGTATAGGGAACAGAAGTCAGAGACAAGAAGTAAGAAAAAGTAATTAGTAACAGATAATGGGTAACGAAAAAATTAGGGGAACTCCTTTTACTGATTACTGTTTATTGAACAGAGTATGGATAAAACTAAAATTAAAAATTTTTTTGACAATTGGGCGGAAACTCGCGACATTTGGCTTAAAAAAAACCGCTATTACCATAAAAACCTCTTAAATTTATTTTCTTTCAATATTCCTGAAAATTCAACAATCCTTGAAATCGGCTGTTCAACAGGCGAGCTCTTAAACAATCTTAAACCTTCAAACGGAGCAGGGATTGATATAAGCTCCAAGTCAATAGAATTAGCAAAAAACAAGTATCCTCATTTGAATTTCATAACAGATGACATAGAAGTTCTCCGTCTCAACGAAAGATTTGACTATATAATAATGCAAGATCTGTTGGGCAATTTGACCGATCTATGGCAGGCGTTTAGAAACTTTAAAAAACTGACTAAGCCCGAAACAAGAATAGTTATAAGCTATTATAATTATCTATGGGAACCTCTGATTTTATTGGCCGAATTTTTAGGTTTAAAAAACAAGCAACTTCATCAAAATTGGTTATCCATGCATGATATAGAAAATCTGCTGTATTTAAACGATTACGAAGTGATTAAAAAAGGTTATAGATTTTTGATGCCGTTTTACATTCCGCTCATATCCGATTTAATAAATAGATGCGCCGCCAATATCCCCTTAATAAAAAACTTTTGCATGATACAATTTATAGTAGCGAAGGAAATATCTTCTTCCGTTCCCCCTTCCGTTCCGCCAAATCGTGAACTATCCGTTTCAATCATAATTCCCGCGAGAAATGAAAAAGGCAATATAGAAGAACTTATAAAAAGAATTCCTGACTTGGGCAAACACACTGAAATAATTTTTGTTGACGGTAATTCTAACGATGAAACGCCGGATACAATAAATGGGATGATAAAAAAATATCCTCAAAAAGACATAAAACTTATTCTTCAGGGCGGAGCTTTTGGAAAAGCCGATGCCGTTAGAAAAGGCTTTGATATCGCCAAAGGCGATATATTAATGATATTGGATGCGGATATTACGGTAATGCCGGAAGACTTAAGCAAGTTTTATCTTGCCATAACAGAGGGGAAAGGAGAATTCATAAACGGCTCCCGCCTTGTTTATCCTATGGAAAGAGAAGCTATGAGAACATTAAATATTTTAGGAAACAAATTTTTCTCCATGATATTTACATGGACATTGGAACAGCGGATAAAGGATACTCTTTGCGGAACAAAAGTTTTATTAAGGGAAAATTATCTCAAAATAAAAAAGGGACGAAAATATTTCGGAGATTTTGATCCATTCGGCGATTTTGATCTCTTATTCGGAGCAAGTAAATTAAACTTAAAAATCGTGGAAATGCCCGTAAGCTACAAAGAAAGAAAATACGGCATTACCAAAATAAGCCGTTTTAAACACGGCCTATTGCTCTTTAAAATGGCTTTTACAGCCTTTAAGAAGTTTAAAATGAATCTGTGCTAAACTACGATAGGATAACGATATTTTAATACTATACCTATAATTCCCATGAAATTATTAAAAAAACGATTCGCAAATATAGACCTTAACCATCCAACTACCACTATTTTACACGCGCAAATAATAAAAACAAATCCGTTTTTAAAACATTGGTACTCTAAACAATACGCAAAATACAAAGCCTTTATCGCGGATAATAAAAACGGCTTGCATATAGAAATTGGAGCTGGCGGAGGATTCCTCAAAAAAACAATCCCTTTTGTAAAAACATCCTCAATTCTTAAAAGCGATAAGGAAAGGGGACTGGTGGACTTAATATTGAATGCTGAAACACTTGATTTAGAAGACAATTCGATAGACAGTTTCTTTTTGCTTGATGTTTTTCATCACTTGAAAAATCCAAAAAAATTTCTGTTTGAAGCTAATCGCTGTTTAAAAAAAAATGGCATCATATTAATGATTGAGCCCGCAAATACGATTTTTAGCCGTATTATTTACAAAAAATTTCATCATGAATTATTTGATGAAACAGCAAGTGATTGGCTCAATAACGCAAAAGGACATTTATCAGCTTCCAATCAGGCTTTAGGATACATTGTTTTTGAAAGAGATAAAAACATATTTAAGAATAATTTTCCAAACTTGGAAATACTGCGAATTAGAAAACACACATTCCTGCAATATATTTTAAGCGGTGGATTAAGCTATGAGCCATTGCTTTCTGAAAGTTTCATAGAAATAAAGAATAAGGGCATTGATTGTTTTGAAGCGATAATCTTGCCATTTATAAACCTTCTTGCCACTTATATGGACATTTGCATAAGGAAAAAAACATAATCCAATATTATTCTAAGGAATGCTTATGCTAATAAACTTAAAAAAAACCTTAAATTCCATATTCCAACATAAAAGATTTATTTTATTCATACTTTTAATCGGCTTAATTTTACGACTCGGCTTTGTCTTTTATACCGGCGGACAAATTAATCAACCGGATGAAGGACACTATATAAATCAGGCCAAGTATTTATTCCAAAACGGTTTATCCGGCTATTGGACAATGCCTACTGACAGAACTCCGGGCATGGGACTTTTGATATTAGTTTCTTTCATTTTATTTGGTATAAACCTATTTAAAGCAAAGATTTTCTTCACTTTACTTGGAACCCTAACCATATATCTAGTTTACAAATACACCTGCGACATTTTTAACAAGAAAGTAGCCATTTATGCCTCTCTTATAACAGCATTTTACCCTTTTTTTATTTATTGGTCCGGACATCTGATGACCGAAACACCCGCTATTTTTTTCACAGTCAGCGCGATTCTTTTTACAAATAGATTCATTTCAATGGAAAAACATAAAGCCAATCTTTATGCTATATTGGCAGGTTTAAGCTGGACAATGCTAATTATCATAAGAGCTCAGAATTTTTATTTTTTACCTATCTTATTTGCCTTCCTTCTATTTAAAAAAACTCACAAAAACAAACTGCTCGCGCTTTTGTTGTTTTTTGCCATAACAGTTTCAATGCCCTTTATCTGGATGTATAGAAATTATAAAAACTCAGGTTTATTTATTTTAGACACACATGGAGGCATTACCCTGTTAATCAATACAGCTTTTCATAATGAAAGCCGCATTAAGGTTGATGTTGCTATGGAAGCGCTTGAAAAATCCGATATGTTTGAAGAATCTAAAAATCTCAGCTTGGAACAAAAAGAATATTTTTACAGAACAAAAGCGATTGATTATATTTTAAAACATCCAAAAAATTTCATTACGACCCGCGCGTATAATTTTATTCAATTCTGGAGATTTTATCCACGGATACATATTCCAAACCAAAATCCTTCTCCTTTTTTGAACACAAAAAAGATTTACTTCGCGTTTATATCATTATTGACGGAGCCATGCCTCATACTTATGGGAATATTCGGACTTTTCTCCGCTTTTAAAGAAAAGTTCGCAACAGTTTTATTGCCTTTTTCTTTTATAGTCTTTACCGCGCTCCTTCACACCTTGGTTTTCGCGCAAATGAGATATCGCTTGCCTATAATGCCCATTATAATTATCTTCGCCGTTTACGGAATTTCGCGCATTATGTACAAAGGAAAAATATTTGATGAAAAAAATTGATATATTGATTATCGGAGCGGGATTAAGCGGTTTATCGGCTGCTTTCAAGCTTCAGGGAAAAAAAGAATATTTACTTATTGAAAAAGAGAATAAAGCAGGCGGACTCGCTGCCTCGTTTAAAAAAAATGGATTTACTTTTGATTTCTCGGGACACCTTCTGCATCTTCATGATAAAAAAAGCAAAAGTTTAATACTCAGATTGCTAAAAAAGAATTACTCCCTGATAAAGAGAAACTCTCAAATATATTCGCATGGAGTGTTTTCCCCTTATCCGTTCCAATTTAATCTTTTTAATTTGCCTCCTAAAGCTAGAAAAGAATGCATAAGCGGCTTCATAAAAGCCTATGAAAAAAGACTAAAAAACAAATCAAAAAGCAAAACTATTTTAAACTTTAAAAACTGGTCGCTATCCGTGTTTGGAGAAGGAATAAATAAGCACTTTATGCTGCCTTATAATAGCAAACTTTGGCAATACTCTCTTGAAAAGCTAAACAGCCAATGGTGCGCTCCATTTGTGCCTGTGCCAAAAATGGAAGATATCATCGAAGGCGTGTATTCAAGACAAAAAGAAAATATAGGCTATAATCCGGCATTTTATTATCCAAAAATCGGCGGCATACAAACGCTTTCGGACGCTTTTTTAAAACATCTTAAAAATGTTAATTTTAACGCCGAACTTATAGGTATAAATCCACAAAACAAAACAGCCACGATAAAAAATATCGGCAAAATTAAATACAAACGCTTGATAAATACTATCGGCCTTAAACATTTTATAGAAAAAATAAACGACGCGCCTTTAAAAATAAAAAAACTGAATAAAACGCTTAAGTATACTACGGTTTATGTGCTTAATATTGGAACAAAAAAAATAAACTCTGATAAACATTGGACATATTTTCCCGAAAAAGGTTTCAAGTTTTATAGAGCCGGCATAAGCTCTAATTTCTCAAAACATATAATGCCTAAAAACACATCGTCAATGTATATAGAAGTATCCACATATGGAAAGCCCATCAATATAGAAAAAACCGAGAAAGAAATAGTCAAAGGCCTGATTAAATGCGGCATATTAAAAAGTCCTAAAGACATTATTGAAAAGATGTGGCTAAAAATAGAATGCGCCTATGTAATATACGATAAAGAAAGAACAAAAGCCTTGCCTGAAATATTTGCCTATCTAAAAAAACACCACATTCATTCCATAGGAAGATACGGCGGTTGGAAATATTCATTTATGGAAGAAAACATAACCGAAGGAATTGAAACAGCACAACAAATAATAAGCTACAAAAGATAGAAAATAGAGATTAGTGCAAGTGATTGAGTAATCTCTCTTTTTTTTCACTCAACCTTTTATTGCTCCGTGATTTTAATTCCGGCATTTATTAGAGCTTTTTTTAAATCATCCCTATATTTATCGCTTAGAGGCAGAAGAGGCAGCCTTGGACTGTGCCGGCAAAAACCCATTAAATGCATCGCGTATTTTATAGGAATGGGATTTGTTTGAACAAAAAGAGCTTTAATGAGCGGAAAAAGTTTTAAATGAATTTTTTGTGCCTCATTGATTTCGCCTATGGCAAATAACTCGCACATCTTTGCCATTAAATTCGGCAATATATTGGCGACAACCGATATTACCCCTTTCCCGCCAATGCTCATAATAGGCAGAGTAAGAACATCATCACCCGACATAATTGAAAAATTAGGATCCGTTAAAGCAATTATTTCGCTTACTTGGTCAAGATTGCCTGAAGCTTCTTTAATACCTACTATATTCGGATATTTTTTGTTTAAAGCCGCAACAGTAGATGGAAGCATATTAATGCCCGTCCTGCTCGGGATATTATATAGAACAATGGACTGCTCCACGCTTTCGGCTAATTTGCCGAAATGAGCCATCATGCCCTCTTGCGTGGGCTTATTATAGTAGGGAACTATGGTTAAAAAACCGTCAACACCAAGCTTTGAAGCCCTTTTTATCATATCAACGGATTTAGCAGTTGAATTGGTTCCGGTTCCGCATAAAACGGGTAATCTGCCATTGACCTCTCCAACGACTATTTTTATAACTCGTAAATATTCTTCAAGCGATAACAAACTGGATTCGCCAGTTGAACCGCAAGGAACTATTCCCGATGTTCCGTTTTCCAAATGAAAATTAACTATTTTTCTTAAAGACGCTTCATCAATTTTATCACCCTTAAATGGCGTAATTATAGCGACAAAACTTCCTTTTAAATCAATCACAACTATCTCCTTTACAACAGAAAACAACGAGAATAAGATATGTTTATACGGTGATAAGTAAAAAGGAGTTTCCCCATTTACATATCAACATATTCTTGTTTTCCATATCTACGCTGTTCCTTGATTTTACTTCTTGCCTCTTGCTTTTCTGCCGCGATGCTTCTATATTTCTCCCTTGAAAATTTGCTTTGCCGGACCTTGAAGATATATATTTGAAATTCGCTCTTGATTCTTGCAATCAAACCAAACTTTAAATTTCTCTCCGTTTTTCGTAATGCAGATCACAGGAGGCTTAATATCCCGCCGTAATGCGGACATGGCTATAGCGCCGGCTGTAACTCCGGTTCCGCAAGCAAGAGTTTCAGCTTCCACGCCTCTTTCATATGTCCTTATAAAAATTCGGCCGCTTTTCAGACAAATGAAATTAACATTAGTTCCTTCCTTGCCGAAAGCCTTATTATGCCTTATCCGACTGCCCAAAGAATTAATATTCAAAGTTTTAAAATTCTTTACGGGAATAATGGCATGAGGAACGCCCGTATTTAGAAAATGCAGTTTTTTAACTACGGAAGGATATGTTCCGCAATAATTCAAATTCACTCTATCTACATCCGGCATTTCAATCTTAACCTTCTCTTTCGCGATAATTTCAGCCTTGAGAACGCCTTTTACGGTTTCAATTTTAAACTTCTTTTCATTTATAATGCCGTTCACGCGCGCCCACCACGCGCAACATCTCGCTCCATTTCCGCAAAAAGCTTCAGACCCATCGGAATTAAAATATCTCATCCTAATAATATCTTTTGATGTTTTCACCGCATATAAAAGCCCGTCAGCGCCTATGGATGTTTTGCGCGAGCAAAGTTTTACCGCTAATTTCTTAAAATTTAATTTCGCGTATTTTTTACCGAATAAAAGCGCAAAATCATTACCCGCGCCCGACATTTTATAAAATTCAATTTTCACACTATTGCCTTATCAGTTTGCCGGTTACAAACAGGTCACCAGTCAAACCAGTTACATGTCACAAGTTATCAAAACTCAGTTACCAGTCAATTCCGCCTTAGGCGGGACAGACCAGTTGCAGGCTATGCCGGTGGCGCGTGGCGCCATTATCTTTTCCCGACTGATTACTGTTCACTGATTACCTGTCCCTAGTTGCCTAATTCCCTAATTGCCTTTTCTTGCTATGGCTTTGGCGCCACTATCTTTTCCCGACTGATTACTGATTACTGTTCACTGATTACCTGTCCCCAGATTACCTGTCCCTAGTTGCCTTGTTACCTTCTTCAAGCATAGCTAATGCTATTTGAGAAACAAAAGAAGCTTTATTATTTGAAATGCTTCTTAAAATTTCATAGCTCTCTTTTTTATTTCCTTTTTTTAATTTTACAATGGCCCGAGCTAAAAGAGCCAAAGAATCTTCGGCATTATTTTTCATAAAACGATTAATTTTAGCCAAGGCATTATCATAATCAGAAACCATAATATTTAGAAATATTCCATATACCGCCATATCGCGCCTATCAGGAGATATTTTTTGAGCCTCATTTATGTAAGTCAAAGATTTTTCGTATTCTCCCTTATACATATAAACTCTGGATAAAATCAAATAAATTTCCGCATCTTGTTTAAATTCGCGGAAAGTTTTTTCAAATATTGCCAAAACATCGTCATAAAGGCGAACTCGCATTAATTCTCTCGAATACGCTTTAATCAGGTCAATATCTTTATATTCGTTCATCTCTAAAGCCTTGAAAAAATTCTCTCTCGCTTTTTTGTAAAAACCGAGTGAAGCATAACTTTTTGCCAGGCCCGCGAAAGCTCTATAAGAAGAAACTTTATTTTCAACCAATTCCTTGAACAATAATAGAGATTTTTCAAAGAATCCGGCGCCTAAATAAATATTCGCCAAAGATTCGCGAAAAAAATTATTATTTGGATAAAGGGTATTTGCCAATCCATAAATATCCAAAGCCCTATCTATTTCATTTCTCTTCTCATAACAGCTTCCAAGATAAGTATAAGCCTCTTCTTTAAAATGAGCGGGCGGTTTACTTTCAAGAAATTCATTGACCTTTTTTATGACCTGAAAACAATCCGGCTTCTCATAATCAACTTTGATAGCTATGATATCCGCCTCGTATTTCTTTTCGGATTCGCCCGAAAACCAAAAAGCTCCGGCATAAACAGCAGGGAATAGATAATAGTGAATAGATAATAAAAAAATAAAAAGTATTTTATTGCGCAACATAATTAAAATTTCCTCATAATTAGATGAACAGCATCTATAAGATAAGCCCTTTTGAGCTTTTTTAATTTGCTATTAGTTTCAATCACGCCTATTTCTCCGGCTTCAATGCATTTATTAAAATCTGCGGTCTTAATGACGCCGACGAAAGGTTTTAAAACAAAGTCGGCTTCGTCCTGAGCTTGCTTTGAAAGCAAGCTTCCTCTTATATCTATAACCTGCATAAGAGAAAATAAAACATTTTCCGGCAATACCTCAGGGGCGCTCTCGGTTATACTCGCAAGTATCCACTGCGCGCCTAATAATTTGGCAACATCAACAGGAAGAAAGTCCACCACACCTCCGTCAACTAAATAACGATGACGATATTTTATGGGCTTAAATATTCCGGGGAGATTGGCGCTTGCCATAACCGCGATATCAACGGGTCCGCTATTAAATACTATTTTTTCTCCCGTCGTAAAATCCATGGCGACGCAAGCAAAAGGATATTTCAAACTTTCAAAAGTATAAGCGCCCAAACTTTTTTCAATAAAATCGGTTATATACTTCGGAGATATAAGCTTGTCTCTAAAAAGAAGATTGATAGCTTTAAAACCTTTAAAATCTTTTGAGATTTTTCTTGAGGCGGTTTCCCTGCCAAAATTCCAGATATCCTCCATTTTCATATCGGAAGAATAAAGCGCCCCTACAACAGCGCCCATGGAAGTGCCGGCGATATAATCAATCGGAAACCCTGAACTACTAAGAACATCAAGAACGCCTACATGAGCAAACCCTCTGGCTCCTCCGCCCGAAAGCGCTATACCGACAGACGGCCTATCCGGCGGATTTAAATTTATAACTTTAGACCAGAGAATATCGGTCAATATATCGTCATCTGAAATTTCCGCGGAAAATGAAACTCCTATAAATGCAAGAAGTATTAAACACGATATAAAAATAGAAACTACAAAAGGTTGTTTTTTAGAGGAATTGGATATTATTTCGCAAGCCTTTGTCTTCATTGAATAAAATCTTTGCCCTGCGCCCACTCAAGCTTAATCTTCGCCATCGTTTGCTCATAGACAGACTCAGAATAACTTTTGTCAAAATTATAAACCTCTTTAAGCGTTCTAAGCGCCGACATAGGCAAATTATTTGTTTTTACGGAGTTTTGATATTCGTCCTTTATTTTCAAAAGAATATCCTTTCTTTTCTGTGATTCCTTCTGCCAGAAATCAAGATTTTCATTGGCATTAATCACCTCAAATCTTATTGTATCGCGTAAATCGCTTCTTTTGAGATCCCCCTTTCTTTGCTGGGCTCTTCTTTGCGTAACCTGAGTCCATGTATCCCATGGAATAGGCAATTTAATGGCCAAAGAAGCTATCCAATTATTGGACTTTACATCATTTTCGACGAAAGTGTTATAGCCAACCACATCATAACTGGCTCCTAAATAAATATTCGGATAACTCTTTATCATCGCCATATTAACCGCAATCTCATCTATCTGCGCTTTGTATATTTCACTTTTAAGCTCGGATCTCATTTCCATAGCCGTTATAAGACTCTTATTGCTGTCAATTGTTACGGGATGAATTTCAAATTCCCCTAAAATATCCACAGACGGAATACTTTGCCGACCCATGATTTTTTGAAAAGTCTTTTTAGCGAGTCGGAAATCTTTTTCATAGGCGTCTCTTTCACTATTCAAACCGCTTATAAAAGTTTTAATTTCAATAGCTTCCCATTTATCCTTTTTTATTTTAGACGATAAATCTTTTGCCTGCTCGCCCCAAAAATCGCTTATCTTAAGAATTTTTTTCTTAAAAAGCAATGTATAAAACGCTTTTTTCGTATCAAAAACAACATCCCTTTGAACCGTTTCATACTTTACTCTTGCCTCTTTATGAGCCGTTTGGGCTATCCTAAAAGTGCTTTTATTTCTGCCGCCGGTATATATAGGTTGGAAGGCATACGCTCTTAAGGCGTAAAAATTTTCAGAAATACTATTATCCAAATATCTGCCGCCGAATTCTTGCGGAAGAACCATCGGATATTCGAGATTAAGCCTTGTCAAAGTTCCGGCAAAAGAAAATTGCGGCAATGCCATAAAACGCGCTTCTTTGACCCTTTGCTTGGCTATTATTATATCCTGCTCGGCTGAAAGAAGCGTCGGATTATTCTTTTTTGAAAGTTCCACAGCCTTAGTAAGCGAAATTATTTCAATTAAAGAAGAATCGGAAGCGGCAAAAGCATTGCCGCATAAAAAAAGAAACACGCAAATTTGAATCAATTTTTTATTCATCGCCGAAACTCTAAATTTTTAGGGAAGAAAAAACCTTTCCGAGATTACTCTCTATCCGCTCAAGTTTGTTTTTAAGTTGCAAATCATTAGCTTTAGATATCTCTTCGCGAAGCTCTCCGCGCAAACCGTCAATTATTATTTTATCGCTCTTAACGGAGTTATGCACGGACTCTATCATAAGATTAAAACTGTCTTTTAAATCAATAAGCTGGTCCCCTTTTCTAAGCCAAATTCTATGAGTTAAATCACCGGCCGCGACAATCTTAGCGCTTTTTTCAAACTTGAATATGGGGCCAGCCATTCTATGAGAGACGACAGACGATACTATGATAACTATCACCAAATACATCATCGCTTTCATCATGAAAAGAGGCGCCATTGAAAAAATATCATCCAATAGAGGATGTACCATGGGATATTCACTGACAAATTTGGATACCGTCCACATTATATCCAATCCCACTATCAAAAAAGCGACTAAAACACTGAAAAATATAAGCATCATATACCTGTACTGCAAGTGTTTTTTGATAAGTATTGTTTTTCGCTGAAACTGCTGTGCCGTTTTTTGTCCTTTATTTTGATCCATATGACTAACCCCTTTCAGAAAGTTTGATTTCCTTAAATTTTGACCTGTTTCTTCTTGCCTCTAAAATCGCAAAACACAGTAAAATTATAAACCTATGCCAGCGCCGTTCTACTTCGCCCGGTGATTTTCTCCTGAGCTTTATAGAAACATGAAAAAGGTTCTGCGAAGCTAACAAAAAGCAATGTTTGTCTTTTGTAAAATTTGTTTACTCTCCTCATCACCACTAACTCCACACTTCTACGCATCCATGCCTCTACTATCTTGACAAAAAAGTTTTGCAACCATAGTAATTGGGTGTTTAGGATCTTTTGGCTGGGGAGGGGGCGCTGTTCCTTGTTGCCATATCGCCTAATTACCTTATTACCCTAACTAGAACAATATTTTCATCATCTCATACCATTTTTTATCCACAGTCTTTAACTTGCCTGTCGCCTTATGCAAATGAACTCCTTTAATTTTATTCCCGACTAAAGCCGCCATCTTGCCAAAATCTTTCTTATGAATAAGCTTAGCCGCTTGCATTCCGACACGCACCGAAAGAATTCTGTCAAAAATAGTCGGGCTTCCGCCTCTCTGAATATGACCTATAACGGCAAATCTCGTCTCTATGCCGGTTTTTTGCTCTATCAAAGAAGCTATTTTCGCGCCCATGCCCCTATCTTTGAGGATGACATGTCCGAACTGGTCCAGTTCTTTTTTTTCACTGTCTTTTCCCAATCCGTCAAGTTCCGCCGCTTCGCTTGTGATTACAAGAGCGAATTTTTTCCTTCTATACGACTCCTTGAGCTTTTTTATCATCTTTTGAGTATCAATTTTTTTCTCCGGAATACAAACGAAATCCGCTCCCGATGTTATCGCGGTAAATAAAGCCACCCAACCGGCATGCCTGCCCATAACTTCCAATACCATTATGCGCCTATGACTTTTACCCGTATCCTTAAGCCTAAAAGCCGCATCCGCCGCCACCGTAACGGCAGTGTCAAAACCAAATGTATAATCGGTAATGCTTAAATCATTGTCCATTGTTTTGGGAACACCGACAACCGGCAGTTTATAATCTTTGTAAAGCTTTGTCGCCACTCCCAAAGTATCTTCCCCGCCTATTGCGACCAATGCCGAAAGATTTAATTTTTTAAAATTTTTAAGGCATTTTTTTACGCCGCCTTCAATCTTGTAGGGATTTGTTCTTGAAGTGCCGATATAAGTTCCGCCCTTCTCAATAAAATATTCCGTGATTTTTTTATCAAGATTTATGGTTTTACCTTCAAGTAAGCCTTTCCAACCCTCGGCTAATCCAATGCATTTATAACCAAACTTTTCAGCCGCATATACAACTCCTTTAATAGCCGGATTAAGACCTGGACAATCCCCCCCTCCTGTCAAAATTCCTATTTTCTTCGTCATATCATTTCTCCTTGTTTAAAATTAGAAGTCAGAGACAAGATGCCCGAGGTCAGAGTTTAAGGAAACTCCTTACAAATCTGATTTCTTACTTCTTATTTCTTGCCTCTTCTCCGTTCTAGAAGCTTGTCGTATAACTCATTTGAACTATTCTCTCAGACTTTCGCTTGGCTCCATTTGAAAAAACGATGTTTTTTCCAAATTCTCTAAGCGCCAAATCAAGCTGGAAATACGGAGTTATATAAAATCTTGTTCCGATATTGGTTCTTGAGGGATCGCCTGAATGAAAGAAATTGTCGTATTCAAGTATAAAGGAAACCTGATCTTCCAAAGTGTAGTTCATTGCAAGAAACCCGAAAACATAATTATCATCAAAATCGGATACATTTAATCCGCCGTGAAAAACCAAATTTGGCATACCGAATTCTTTGGAACCCACGACAAAAAGCCCTCTTCCTTTTTCCATATATTTTTTCTGGTTTTTATCGTAAAAATATCCTTGGCCGTCATATCCCAAAGCCAAAGCGGGAGTATAGTATCCTCCGTCGAAAAATCTAAATTTAACTTGAATTTCAGGACGCACCATTTTCACATCGGAATCCGAACCTATAAATTTTTCAATATTCATTGAAGCGCCTAAATTAAGCCTTTCCATTACTCCAAAATTGAGATTGCCGACAATGCCTCCGTCATTAAAAAATCTGGTTTTAATCAAAAACCCGTAATAATCCAAAATGCCCGCAGTAGGCATATCTATAAGAACAGTATCGGGAACAATTATATCCTTATTTTCTTTTTTCTCGGCATATAAAACACCGGAACATACCAATACCATAATCAATGATATTTGCGAAAGTTTTACTATTTTTTCAAGACCTGTCTTCATTTGTGTTTCTCCTGTTTTATAATATTTTTTGAATATTTGGTGCCGGGTAACCGTCGCGCTATTTAAACGCCGAGTCTATTTTAGACTGAAGTTCTTCAAGACTAAACGGTTTCTGCACAACCTCCGCCGCTCCGCTTAAAAGAGCTATCCCTTTCTCATTGGAAACATCACGGCTCGTCATGATAATTATTTTAGGCGAGGAGCCTGCCTGTTTTGAAGAAATTTCATAAGCCACATGATAACCGTCTATATAAGGCATCATAATGTCCAAGAGAATGACATCAAATTTTTCATTTTCCGCTTTCTTAAGAGCGTCTTTGCCGTTTGTAACAATCACAACCTCATATTTTTCTCTCGTAAAATATGTTTCCAAAAGATCCACTATATCGGGATCGTCATCGGCTATTAAAATTTTCTTTCCACCTGCCATGTTTTCTCTCCTAATAATTTCTCAATTTCTTTAAATAAATTATCCCCCAATATAACTTTTTCCTTGGTTTCAACGATATAATTGGCATTCGCTCCGGTATTTACTTTGAAAAATACGGGACAATCGCCTTTATGCTTGCCGATGATATGCTTAATATCTAAAAGTCTTTTTTCATCCAGTAACACTCCGTCTGAAAATGAAACAATAAGATTCTTTCCCCACTCTTGAAAAACATTGTAAAACTCCATTATTTCATCGGCAAACAATTCAAAACTGCTTACTCCCCTAAACTCTGAAACATTGACGGTTCCGCAGACGGCGACTATTTTATTGGTTATAAGCATTTCATTGAATTTTTTATATATTTTGGGAAACACGCATACACTTATGGAATCGGATAAATCTTCCAATTCAAATTTAGCCATAGCCAAGCCTTTTTTTGTCACTATCTTTTTAACATTCAATATTATCCCCGCTACCTTAACCTTAGAAGCAACGGGCAAACTTCCTTTAACAATGGTAGCTATTTTGGAAGAAACAAGCATATTCATTGACCTTTTAAGACTTGTAAGAGGATGACCCGATAAATAGAAACCCAATACTTCTTTTTCATTTTTCAAAAGAACATGCTCGCTTAAAGGCTCAACTTTTTCATCCATAAGCGAATTTTCTTTAATATCCTCAAACCCAAAAAGCATCTTCTGATTCGCGTCTTCTTTTTTGCCTCTTCCTTTGCCGCTAAAAAGCTCATCAAGATTATTCAAAATTTTAGCGCGGAAAACTTCTTTTATATCGCCATCTGAAAAACAATCAAAAGAGCCTGATTTAGCAAGAGACTCACCGACCCTTTTATTAAACTTCCTGTCCTTAAGCCGAAAAATAAAATCATCAAGAGAAATAAATTTTCCGTTTTTCCGCCTTTCTTCCACAAGCATTTCCACCACGCCTTCACCCACATTCTTTACGGCATTAAGAGCGAAACGAATAGCCGGCGGAGCATCCTTATAATATTCAATGGAAAAATGGCTAAAAGAATGATTTATATCAGGCCCCAGAATTTTTATCCCCATATTTTCGGCTTCTTCTATATATGTGACGAGTTTGTTCACTTTATCATCGGTATCCACAGGACTATGTCCTATTTCGCTTGTTAAAAGAGATGCCATAAATTCCATCGGATAATTGGCTTTAAGATAGGCGGTTTGATAAGCAATCAAGGCATATGCAACCGAATGAGATTTATTAAAACCACATGCCGCGAATTGGAGCATTTGATCGAATACTTTATCGGCTGTTTTAAGAGGAACATCCTTTTTTTGGGCGCCCTCAAAAAATTTCTGTTTATATTTCTCCATTACTTCAAAGTTTTTCTTACTCATCGCCTTTCTTAAATAATCGGCGTCTCCCGGAGAAAAATCGCCCATACTTTTTGCTATCTCCATAACTTGCTCTTGATAAACAATGGTGCCGTAAGTGTCTTTCAAAATGGGTTCTAATATATGATGGTCATAAATTATTTTTTTTCTGCCGTGTTTTCTTTCAACAAATTCAACCAACATACCGCTTTGTATCGGGCCCGGGCGATAAAGCGCAACTAAAGCCGAAATATCGCTGAAAAGCGACGGTTTCAGTCCTCTGATTAATTCTCTCATCCCCTCGCTTTCAAGCTGAAATATTCCGGCCGTGTTTCCTGAAGATAAAAGCTCAAAAGTTTTCTGATCATCAAGAAGTATTTTGTAAATATCAAAATCATTTTTCTTTTTTTTAATTATTTTTGAAGCCATATCTATGACTGCCAAGGTTCTAAGACCTAAAAAGTCAACTTTCAAAAGCCCAAGTTTCGTCAACATTTCACCGTCATATTGAGTCGTTACGATATTTTTCGTGTTTCTATTGGCAACAGGGGAATAGTGAATCACCGGCTTACTGGTTATAACCACGCCCGCGGCATGGACTCCGACATGCCTTTTAAGCCCTTCAACTTTTTGAGCAATTTCAAAAAGTTTTTTAATTTTAGGATCTTTCAATTCTTCTTTAACTTCCGCGTTTTCATTGATTATTTGATATAAAGTGGCGTTCGGATCTTTAAACATCTTTGTTATCCTGCTAACATCGTCAAGAGGAATATCCATAACGCGGCCGACATCTTTAATGGCGGCTCGGGGTTTTAATGTCCCGTATGTAATGATGCTTGCCACATTATTTTCGCCGTATTTATTTCTCACATATTCAATAACCTCGCTTCTTCCCTCGCCTGAAAAATCTATGTCCAAGTCCGGCATTGTATTGCGATCGGGATTCAAAAATCTTTCAAATAGCAAACCGTGTTTTAAGGGATCCACTCTGGTAATATCAAGAGCATAAGCGACTAAAGAACCGGCGCCGCTTCCCCTGCCGGGTCCGACGGGATTACCCATTTCTCTGGCATGCTCGATAAAGTCCATTACTATTAAAAAGTAACTCGCGAAACCCATTTTCTTTATGACCGAAAGCTCATAATCAAGCCTTTTCTTATAATCATCGGCAATTCTGCCCATCTTCTTCTTAAGGCCTTCAATACAATATTGCTCCAAACATTCGGCGTCATCTTTAAATTTTACCGGCTGTTTAAATTTCGGCAAATGAAAAACTCCCGTTTCAATTTTCAGATTGCATCTTTCGGCTATTATCATGGTGTTTTTCACAGCCTCGGGCGTATGAGAAAAAAGCTTAATCATCTCATCGGGAGATTTGTAATACAATTCATGCGTTGCCATCTTCATTCTATTGGGATCGCCGATTATTGAACGGGTCGAAATGCAAATATGGGCATCATGAGCTTCCCAATCATCCCTGCTCTGATAATGACAGTCATTAGTGGCCACTAAAGGCAAACCGGTTTTTTTTGCCACTTCAAGAATATTTTCAAACGCCGCCTGCTCTTCAGATATGCCATGATCCATTATTTCAAGATAAAAGTTATCTTTGCCCAATATATCCGAATATTTCCCAGCAAGTTTTACCGCCTCATCAATATTACCCGCCGCGCATTCTCTGGTTATATGCCCCTTAAGACAGCCGGAAAGAACAATAAGACCTTTTTTATGTTTGGCAAGAAGTTCCAAATCTATTCTGGGGTCATGGTAAAAACCTTCAGTAAATCCCTTGCTTACAAGCTCCATCAAATTATGATAACCATCCATATCCGAAGCCAATACGGTAAGATGTCCGTTGTCCCTTCTCTTTGTGCCTGATTTTAGACTCATTGAACCGGGCGCCATATACAATTCACAGCCGATTATCGGTTTTATGCCCAAGGAAGAAGCGGTAAAATAAAACTCCATTGCGCCGTACATATTGCCATGATCGGTGAGCGCGAAGGCCGGAACTTTCTTATCGGCAAGCGATTTCAAAAAACCTGAAGGATGTCCGTCGCCATCAGTAATCTTCAACATACCGTCCAAAAGAGAATAGGTAGAATGATTATGCAAATGAATAAATCCGGCGGATATCATATATCAAATAATTATATAATTAAATAAGGCGCTAACGAAATGGCCCCGATCTATTGATTATCGCCAGAAGGACGATTTAAAATAAGGGCGGCGATTGTGTCGCCTCAAGCAGGCAGTAGACAAGGAGATGGCATAATGAAAAAGATAAAACTTCTGGAAAAAAATCTAAAAAGCAAAAAAATTTTTACAGGAAAAGCGGTAGGCTTTAATGTTGACACTATAAAACTTCCAAACGGAAAAACCGCTACAAGAGAATATCTGACGCATCCCGGAGCCGTAGCTGTGCTTCCGATTCTTAAAAACGGGGATATAATATTTGTCAAACAATACAGATATCCCGTAAAGGAAGCAACTTATGAAATACCGGCCGGCAAGCTTCATTCAAAAAAAGATAATTTTCTAAAAAGGGCTATCGCTGAACTTAAAGAAGAAACGGGCTATCGCGCCAAAAAGCTAAAACATCTTATTGATTTCTGGCCGACTCCCGCGTTTTCAAATGAATTGCTTAAAATATATCTCGCCACTGATTTAAAAGAGGGAAAATCCATGCCTGATGAAGATGAATTCCTTAAAATAGAATTTATACCGCTCAATAAAGCCCTAAAAATGATAAAAACCGGAAAAATCAAAGACTCAAAAACAATCATCGCCTTGCAGGCATATATAATCAAAACAGTTAAATAGGCAACAAGTTAATTCGGCAACATGGCAACAAGGAACAGCGCCCCCCCCCGCAACCAAAAAATGTTACAGTTTAGTTGTTTTGTAGCTGCAGGGTGGACTACGCTATCGTGTCGTGTGTATGCTGGACACAATTAATTTGTATCAACGGCTTGCTCTGCCTCTTAAAATAGGTGAAACCCCATTCGTTTTGATGGCTAAAGCGTTATAAGTCTACGACGGAGAAATAACCAGACTAAACTGTTACTTACCACCACCATGGCCCCGTGAAGAATCCTCTCTTCTCTATCATCCCCAATTCTCTAGCTTCAGCTCTAGTGAATGGCATGACTGTCTGATCATCGTATAATGCCCCGCTTAGGTCAGCCAATCTTATGTCATCAATCACACCTCTTAGGTATGCCCCTCTTAAGTTGGTATCTCTCAGATCCGCCCCGCTTAGGTACCCGCTTAGATTAGCATATTTTAGCACAGACCCTCTCAGATTGGCTTTATTCAGTTTTGCCCCGTGCAGGTCATTATAAGGCATATAAGAATCACTCAGATTAGCACCAATCAAATTTGCGTTTCTAAATGTGCACCCTGACAATGCACACTTACTCAGATTTGCCGCTTTCAGGTTGAACCCTGTCAAATTACAATCCCCTGTCAAATCTACTATCTCGCGACTTAAATAAGATTTGCTTAGATCGGCACATACTCCCATTTTGGTATTTACCAACTCCTCAATAGTGATTTTATTGTACCCCTCATTTCCCGCAGAGTCTTTGCAAACCCATCGTTCCCCGTCAAACTCAGGCTGGTAAACCAACCCGCTATAATCCTGAGAATCATCCAAAACATCCTTGTTTTTCTCAGATGAAGCAGGTGTCGGCAACTCCAAATCAATGTCAGATGTATCCATCTCTCCGCTTTGTAATTGATTCAATTGCTCATTGAAACCGACCGCGTCTCTAAAGTCGGCAGGATATTTGGATGTGTTTTTGGCTGTTGACGCGAAATAAACCGCTGATAATAAAGCAACAAAAAAAAGAGTAACCATTATCTTCATAACATCCCCTATGCCAAACAGATTTCACTAATAACCACACGCTAAATTCTACATGACGCATTAACAATATGTCAAGGCCTAGAGAAACGTAATAGTTTAGTCCGATTATTTCTCCGTCGTAGACTTATGACACTTTAGCCATCAAAACAAATGGGGTTTTACCTATTTTAGAGGCAGAGCAAGCCGTTGATACAAGACTCTGTCAGTGCCGTATCAGGCTCTATGCGTATCCCGCCACTACTGCATCGGCGGGCAGGCAGACGGCCAAATTAATTGTGTCCACGCTATACAAGCATGACAGGCCAGCATACACAGGCAACGAAGCTATGCTTCATAAAGTGTCGGAAACTATGCCCTTAGG
>JAKLQJ010000296.1 GCA_022013385.1 Elusimicrobiota bacterium | reverse complement strand
CGGTCTCGCGGGCAACTCTTCTACCGATTAATCCAACAGGCCGTTCAAGTGGAGCCAGCACCGTACAAAGACCTGATCATGCATCAGCAGACCACCAAGCCGCGCCGGACGAATCTACTTCAGCAAAGGGGATAGGCCTTTCCGGGGAAATCACAATATAACCTTTAGGTTCCAAATCCAAGACATAAGCTAAAACCTTTTTTGAAGTTTTATCAGTTATTTCCCTTACTTGTTTTATAGAACGGTCATTATATATAGCGCTGGATTTTGTCCATGAGGAGTTTGCCTTGCCGGACTTAGTTTCTTCATATTGAACTTTTGTTTGGCCTACCTTTTGAACGCTGTCTAAAGAAACAGGCTTCGCGCTGGCAATTGAAATATATGGGCAACTAATCAATAAACCCAGAGTCAGTTTATATATATTTTTTAAAAAACATTCTTTCATAACTCTCATCATCCAACAGGCAACCTTTCTATACTTGATAATCCTTCGCATAAATTTGGAAATTTTTGGGCTGTTTTTTCCAATTCCTCGCAAAACGAATTAAATCGAGGCATCATCTGTTCGTATATTTCACTGTGTTTCGGAATGTTTTGATTCATTATTGGCCTTTTTAATAAATTCCCTCGCATAGTTTATGCTACGAAGTATTTCGTCGGGTTCAAAAAAATAAAACTTTACCCTTGCTCTTGCAGGTCTTTAACCGCCAAAGTCAAATCTTTGGAAAATTCTTTAATACTTTCAATTAATTCTCTCTCATGCTTTATCATTTGCACATTGAGATAATTAACCGGCTCCTTAAGATCTCTTAATTTTTCAAGCTGTTCTATTTGTGATTTATGTGTGCCTACGAATCCTTCCAGCACTGTTTTCATGTCCTGCAATTTTTTTTCAGTAATCTCATTTACTCCTTTAACAAATTCTTCTTTAGAATCTTTTTTCATTATCTGCCAAAAACTTTTTAGCTTGGTATTCGTTGAGGTTATTCCTGAAAAATATTTAGCCATTTGCGCATAATCATAATTACTAAAGTATTTAGTAAATGAATTTTTTACAGCCAACTCGTTAGACTCTTTACTTATTTGCGCGCTATCTTTTATTATCTGTTCATAATTTTGCAATGCTTGCTCTATATCCTTCATTACTTGTGTTTCCCAGCGTTTTGCTTTGCGGGTTCTTATCAATTGTTTTTTATTTTTTTCTCTTCTTAGCTGTCTCGCCAATTGTTGTTTTTCTCCTTCTATTTCTTTCCTTGTTTGTTCAAATTCTTTTTCCAATTCCTCTTTTTCCTTCTGTTCTTTAATCTCTTCGGTTAAACGCTCTTGTTTTAATTGCGCCAGCTTTAACTCCTCTATTCGCCTATTTTCCTGTAATTCAATCGCCTGTTGCTTTTCCATAGATTTTTGCTTGTTTACTTGGCTTATATAAAGAAACGCTCCTAAAACAATAAACCCCATCAAAATTGAAACAGGCATTATTATGCTTTTAATTTTATCCATAAAATTCTCTTTCGGCCAAGCAATTGTTGCGCGGCATTTTTTATTTAACCTGCCCCAATATAAGTGTTTTAATTCTACAGAGAACCCCCCGTCCTTGTCAATGCCATAGGGTTTTATTGTATAACCTCTTGGATTATGGACTAATATTTCTTTGTAAGGCAAAATATACTCTGCAACAAGGGCATAAAAATGAGACATGATATTTACAAAAATCTCGGAATGGCTTTAAAAAAACTATCGCCTTAAATACGGGTGGACTCAAGAAGAATTGGGCGAAAGGGCGGAATTGCATCCAAGCTACATCGGACAGATAGAACGAGGAACAAAGAAAATAAGCCTTTTAACTTTGCAAAAACTTTCATACGCCTTAAAAATTAAAATTTCTGATTTATTGGAAGAAAAAAATATTGTTTATAAACCCGGCACATGGGAACAAAAATTAGCCGGTATTGTGAGAGACAAACCCGCCGACCAGCAGAATATGGCTTATCGCTTGGTTAAAGAAACCTTCAAATCTCTGCCAAAACGCAAATAATAACCAGTACAACCTACGCGGTTGTACTGGTTTGAAAGGTTTTTAATAAAATTTTAATGGCTTTTTTATATATGCCGGGTCTTTTGGATTCGCGCGGGCCAGCTATATTTAAAACTTCCGGCTTTAATCCCGACTTTGACAGTTCAAGGGCAGTTTGAACCCAACCCTCCTATGAGACATCTCTCCCAAACTCGAAAATGTAGTTACACAATCTTTCGTTAACTTCCATTTTTTTATTGATGGAAGGCAGGTTTTATGTTGTAATGGCATTATGTTCATCCGCGTCAACCGAAATGCCCGTGGTAGAGAATACCTCCAAATTGTCCGAAGCTACCGCGATAACGGCAAAGTCAAACATATGCGATTCCGGTGGATGTGCGCGGAACACGGGCGTGGGTGCGTAACGAAATCAAGGGGCTCACAGCCGAGGGATACAAGCTCATGCGTCCGAAATTACCTGACCGCGTGCTCAAAATTGAGAAAATCCAACCCGAGTAAGTGTAGTGGCACAGAATTTTACCGAAATAGCAAAAAACGCTTAAAAAATAAGGGTTTCCCAAAATCGAAGTGTCAAAGTCGGGACTATAACTTGAAATCTGTTAATATTTTGGATTAATTCGGGGGATGCAACATGACGAATTTTCTTTATTGCTCTTTTAAATTAGGCAGCCCACTTGTCCGCTGTTTTAGCGGAAGGGGCTACGGCTACTCTTTGAAATTCCTATACATTAAATAAGGCGCCGACATTTTTTAATGTCGGCGCCCGTGGGGTTTTTGTTTTAATTTATTTTTGTAACAATGTCTTCTTTTTTTGGATCTTTATCCTTATCCCAACTTTTGTTCTTTTTTTGCTGCTTTTTGCTTTTCGGATACTGCTTTTTTTCGTCAGTCATTTCTTCTCCTTTGCGGTTTAATGCCGCGAATTAATGTTGCTTAAAGTCATTTAGGCGCTTTCTTAGCTTTTTTGGGTTTGTTTAATGTTTTGTTTTTTATCACTTTCAAGCTGTCAAATTTATCACCAATCATTTTTACTTTCACTTTATTGCCAATCTTAAGAGCGGTGATTTGCGGAGCGGGAACCGTTATAATCTTTTCGGTTATTCCCGTTTTTATCGTTATTTCATTTTTTTCCGAATTGATAGATGTTATTTCGCCTTGTATGGTCACAGGCTCTATGATGACCTCTATTTTTTCAGCGATATTATCTTTCATTTCTATTTTAACCCTATAGCCGGCTTTGAGCGGAGACATTTGTTCAACATTTAATTTTACAATCCTTCCTTTGGATTTTTCCCATCTTTTTATGGTTATTTCGCCCTTTGCGGTATCTATTGAAGCTATTTTTCCTTTTATGACTTCCGTTTTTTTAACGCTTTTTTTTACTTGGCTTTGAGCGGAAGCTTGCGCATTTTGAGCGCCTTTATTTTGGGCGATAACACATACGGCGGTAGCGATTATTATTGTTATCAACAAAATAATTATTTTTTTCATTTTTCATTCCTCCTAAACGATTAATACATTTAACTTCTCGCAAAAAGTATAGCACTTGGAGTATTAAGGAAAGCTTAAAATCAGATTAAAAGATTTTAATCTTTAGGAATTTGGATTCTAAGGTTTGAAAGGGAAAGATACTATAAAAGATGTTCCTTTATGCGGGATACTTTCAACCTTTATCTTGGCGCCGTGAGCGTCAATCAGAGATTTTGTTATAGCAAGGCCAAGTCCAAAGCCCTTACTGCTTCTTGATGTATCCGCCCTGTAAAATCTCTTAAAAATATGTGGAATATCTTTACTTGAAATTCCTTGTCCTGTATCGTTTATCTCCACGAATATTTGTTCTTTCTCTTGATAAGCGTTTATTTTTATTTTGCCGCCGGTTTCGGTGTATTTTATGGAGTTTTCTAAAATATTGAAAAAAGATCTTTTTATCTTGTCTTCATCCGCGTATATTTCCAATTCTTGGGGACAAGCGATTGAAACGGATATGTGTTTTTTTGACCACATTGGGAAAAGATTTCGCTTTAGGTGTTCAAAAGTTTCTTTAACATTCACTTTTAAGAAGTTTAAACTTATCTCCTTATTGTCAAATCTAGCCAAAGTGAGAAGACCTTCAACCAACTTTGAAAGTCGTTTGGTTTCTTCTAAACCGCTCATAAGTATTGACTGATATTCTTCCGCGGAACGGGGGGTTTTCAATGTAACCTCCAATTCTCCGCGTATAATGGTAAGAGGCGTTTTTAATTCATGTGAAATGTCTTGAATAAAACGCTTTTGCGATAAAAAGGATTCCTCCAAACGCGAAAGCATATCATTGAATATTTCTGAAAGTTCATGTATTTCATCATTGCTCTTTGAGGGCGGGAGTCTGAGGCTTAGATTTTCGGCCGTTATCAATTTGGCGGTCTTTATCATTTTATTTATCGGCTTAATTGCCACTCTTATCACTATTATTCCGATACCGCCGATTAAAATTGTTATCAAAGGAACTGATATCAACAGCATGATTCGCAAATTTTTCAGCGCGAATTCCATTTGATATGTCGGCATATACGCCTGCACTATGCAAAAAGGTTTGTTTTTGTGTATGACCGGCGTTATGTAAGAACGAAAAACGCTTTTCTTGCCGATTGAATCTTTAAAAGTTAAAGTGTCATAAGTCGCAATATTGTTAAGCGCGTTTTCAAGAGTTTGTTTTGAAATTAAATGCCATTTTTGATATTTTTTCGATATTACCGTTTCTCCTTTTAAATCCATAACTCGAACCTCTATCGCGGCAAACTTGGGATTATAACTGTTGCCGCGCAAAAAGAGTTGCAATTGGGAAATAATTTTATCGCTTTGCAAATCATCCTTTTTCAAAGGCCATTCCATCTCAATATAATTTTCTATATTATCCGATAAATTTTCCCCGCTGATTTCAAGAAGGCGGTCAATATTTTCATAGAGATTTCTTTTAAGATTATTATGAATAAGAATGCTGAAAATGAAAAAAGACAAGGAGAGAGTCAGCACATACCAAAAGGTTATTTTTATTTTTATTGATGTAATCATGGGGGATTGAGAATATATCCTCGCCCTCTGATTGTGTGTATGAGTTTTATTAAATGACTGCGGTCTATTTTTTTTCGCAAGTGATTTATATGAACATCAATAACATTGGTATCTGTGTCAAAATGTATATCCCAAACATGTTCCGATATCATTGTGCGTGTTACCAATTTTCCTTCATTGCGAGCGAGATATTCCAGAAGAGCGAATTCTTTCGCGCTTAGAACTATGTTTTTTTCCGCTCGTTTCGCCCTATGGGAAACCAAATCTATTTCAAGGTCCTTGATTTTAATATTGGCAGATTGTGAAGGTTTATGTCTTAAAAGCACGCGTATTCTCGCTAAAAGTTCTTCAAAAGCGAAAGGTTTTGTCAAATAATCGTTTGCTCCCGAATCAAGGCCTTTCACCTTATCTTCAATTCTGTCTTTTGCCGTAAGCATTAATATTGGCGCATTAAAACCGTTTTTTCTAAGGGTAGAGCAAATACTTATTCCGTCAAAGGATGGAAGCATTAAATCCAATATGACCAAATCATAAGAAGCTTCGTTGACCATGTTCAGTCCTTCAAGACCGTCAAAAGCCATGTCAACGGCGTAATTTTCCTCTTTCAATCCTCTTTTTATGAAATTCGCTATTTTCTTTTCATCTTCAATTAAAAGTATTCTCATATTTTCTAAAAAATAATCAAAAAAACATGGTTTTGTCCGCGTTCAATATTCATTGCTTATTTCGGCAGCTACTTAAGGACTAAAACCGTCTTTTTTTTTATCAAAATAATCTTTTGTTTCTTTAACTATAACTCCCGATAAAAGCAACATGGCAATAAGGTTCGGTATCGCCATAAATGTTATCACCATATCACAAGCGCTCCATACCAAATCTATGCCCCATATAGCGCCAAGAAAACAAAATCCGCAATAAACAAGCCTGTAGGGTTTAATCGCTTTCTTGCCGAAAAGATATCCCATTGCTCTGTCTCCGTAATAAGACCAGCTTATGGCGGTTGAAAGGGCGAAAAGCAAAAGACCTACCGCTACGATATGACTGCCGATTACGGACAAACCTATCGGAGCAAGCCCGATAGAAAAAGCTTCGGTTGTCATGGATACTCCTTTGAGTCCTGAACTCCACGCGCCGGTAACCACTACTACAAGAGCTGTCAGGGTGCATATTATAAGAGTGTCTATAAAAGGGCCTACCGAGGCAACTAATCCTTCACGCGCCGGATATTTTGTCTTAGCCGCCGCGTGAGCTATGGAGGCAGAGCCTTGTCCGGCCTCATTTGAAAATAATCCTCTCGCTATTCCAAATCTAGCGGTCAGAAAAAAAGTTGAACCTATAAAGCCGCCGGTAGCGGCGGTGCCCGTAAAAGCGTCCTGAAATATCATGGCGAAAGCGGCAGGAATTTTGGCGAAATTAAGAAGCAAAACTATTATGGCGCTTACCACATAAAAAACCGCCATAAAAGGCACGAGTTTTGAAGTTACATTGGCTATTCTCTTTATTCCGCCCACAATGACAAGAAAGACTAAGGTAGAAACTACAAGTCCTGAAATTATCGGGGAAATCCCATAACTCGTATTTAAAGCGTCGGACATGGAATTGGATTGCGCCATATTTCCGGTTCCAAGAGAACAAATAACGGTGCCAATTGCGAATATTCCAGCCATTATGCCGGCGGAAACACCTAACTTGTTTTTTAAACCGTCGGCCATATAATACATCGGCCCGCCCGATACCGAACCGTCGGGATGAACTTTTCTGTATTTTAGGCCGAGAGCGCATTCCACATATTTGTTTATCATTCCTAAAAATCCGGTTAACCACATCCAGAATATTGCGCCCGGACCGCCCCAATATATTGCTAACGCCACGCCGGCTATATTTCCTGTTCCGATAGTGGCGGAAAGCGCGGTGGCAAGGGCTCTAAAATGGCTTATATCGCCTGTTTCATTCGGATCGTCATATTTGCCGCTTATAATTTTTAAGGAGTGAACAAATTGGCTGGTCTGCAAAAATTTAAGCCTAATGGTAAAATAAATTCCCGTAGGAATAAGAACTGCCATTAACAAATATGTGCCTATATACGAATTATAGGCGTTTATGAGTCTTTCTATGATAGTGATAATATTTTCCATAACTCTCTCCGCTCTGTGTTGAAATTTATTTTGGCGCGCTAAAAAATATTTCAAAATTTGTTTAAAAACCGATAATCCAAAAGCTTCTCTTTTCCATGAATTTTATTATCTATATCAATAAGCTTTGAAAAGAAAACAAGATTATTCCCGCGGATTTTCATGCCGTATAAAACGCTATTAATGCCCACCAGCCATTTTATTTGATTTGAAATTATATCATCCGAATTAAAAGAATACCAAAACATTCCGTCATTGTCTCGGCGTAAAGTAATTATTCCGTCTTTATCGTTCAAAGGATCGCGATTTCTAATAATAGCGTATTCAACCGAATCGGCAAACATTATTTTTTCGGTATTAGAATAAAGCTTATTGAAAATATCATCATAAGATAACCTTGATATGAATTCCTTTCCGCTTAAAGCATAGCGAACGCTTATTATTCCGCTTGTAAGAGTGATATTGAACCTAATGTCCTGATATTCATAAACCGCGCCTTTTTCAAGCTCTGTTTCAGGCCAAAGAGTTTTTTTGTCCATGCTTGAATTTTCAGGCCATATAGCAAAATTAATTTCCCAATTATTGTCAATTATAACCGTGGAAAAAAATTTATAATTTCCGATTTCAATTAAATTTACAGCCTCTTCTCGTTCAGCCGCAAGCTGCCCAAGCGACACGAAAGATAATTCTTCCGCAATGTTTTGTTTTTTTAGCGAATTGATATCACTAAATCTATCTTTTGAAAAGAAATCAAAAGAATATGCCGGCAAAAAAAATACCGATATTAAAACAAGAATAATGATTTTCTTCATTTTATTGGCTTTTAATGATTTGTTTTAAAAAGTATTATTTTTTGGTTTCATTAAAGTTCTAAGATAAAAACTGCCGCGCAAATAACCGTTGCCGCGCAGGCGAATATTATTTCCGGACGGCCAACCCGACACTCTGATGGACCCGCTAATATATGCGCTCCCGATATTTTTGCCGTTTTTATATAGTTGAACATTTTCTTTTATATAGACGCTTTCCGATATATACTGGTTCTCCCTAGACCAAAAAGAAATTCTTTCGTTTATATACACCCTGTTAGATGTAATCTGTCCGGACGCATCCTTAAAAGTTGCCCAGTCATTTAAGTAAACGGTTGTGTATCCGCCATTGCTTGGCACCACACCTGAACCGCTTAGATTGACATAGCCGGAAAGAGAAACATATTGTCTTTTGGTTTTCTTAACCTCGGTTTTTTTAGGCTTAATTCTATTTATGCCGGCTTCTTCGGCCAATTCAATATCCTTTATAAAAGATATGCTTAAAGAGCTTATTTTTCTAACAAAATCGCCTTGCGGAATATTTTCAATAGGCTGCCAAGATAGTGGCGCTAAAAGCGCCATGTCCGTAGCGGTCATTTGAAAACATGGTCCACCCTGAGTAAAACCCTGAACTGAAAACACCGCTAAAACCAATACGCTGATTGTAAGTTTTTTCATGCTATTCATTCCCTTGCCACAGATTACCTAATAGATACATTATATCACTGTAGAAATGATTTTTTTCAATACAAATACAGAACACCCCGCAAATAACTCGACAGCGCAATAATGATAAAATTTGACAGCAAACAGCTTAACCTTTGCAACCCGCGGGGTTGCAAGGGTTGCAGTTTTAGTTTTTAAGTCCCAATGCTTCATCGGTCTTGCAAGCGGCATAGTCCGCTAGCGCATCCATTGATGCTCCTTCACCAGGGTCAATACATCTTTCCGCTTTTACATTGTAGAGAAAAGTAACAAATTCATGCCATTTTGAAGCCTTCGCAAAAGCAAAATCCTGATATTTGTTTTCAAATATACCCTCCAATTTATCCTGCTGTATTCTTGTTTCCGCGGGCGGCAAATAAACGGATATGCCTTTGGAATCGGATAAGGGCGAGCCCAATCTATCATTGCCTACTGTCGCATTATGAATGACAAGGTCATTGGAAATAAAACGCTTAAGCTCATCAGCTTTTGCTTTAAGCTCATCCGCATCGACTCCCCTTTTTGTGATATTGGTCGATATTAAATCGGCAAAATGAGATATATCGCCAAAAAACGATATTGTTTTGGAGGGATCAGATTTCGCGCCTATTATATCATAGCGCAAAACCTCTTTTCTCGCTATCCCTATCGCCCCAATATCATTAACCTTTTTTACAGAATCCGCGAAAGTCGCAAGATGATTGGCAAAATTTTCAAGTTTTGATGCCCTTATCGCTGAAAGAACAGCGCTTTTTTTAACAATGGTATAAAAAGTTTGAAATGATTTCACTATAGCGGCGCTAAAATCTTCCGCGCTCATAGCGGGCGCATCCTTAAGCGCGCTAAGGAAAACATGATAAGGATAGCCATATCCCGGAACGGTCTCTTCCGCTCCGACAATAATATCCGCATAATCCTTAGCCTCATAAGCCACTTCCGCCATTTGCATCAAACAAGCGTCAAAGGCGAGTATATCAACTTTGCCGGCTTCTTTAAAAATTTTGCCGATTTCAACAGTTCTTACATAGTTTCCGGTTTCATCGTCAAAAGATATACCCTTATCGGCGCCTTCTTTTTCCTGCTTGGGGTCAAACCAGCCGGTTCCGTGATTCCAAATCACAAGCATATATTTTTTCGCCGGATAGTTGGCTTTGGACCATTTTACAAAGTCCGCAATCCTTTTATAGTCGCCCATATCCACGCTCTTGGTTTTCATTATAATAGGCGAAGTTATTTTTTCCTCATCCTTATCTTTTTTAATGTATAACCTTCTTGAACCGATCCAGTTTCCGTCAAGATCAACATCTCCCTCTTGGCCTTTCATTCTGCCGATTTCAACCACAATATTCATATTCTCATCGGAACCGACCGCTTCCATTTGATTGACATTAAGCAACCCTGCAATTTCCAAATTATTTTTGCCGTTAACAAAAACCATAATTGTCCACTCTTTCGCGCCCATAGGTTTTGGTCTTAGCCAATCAAAAATGCCTTTTTGACTTAACTCGTCGGAAAATTCAATATCAAGATTATCCGTGGTGATAGAATCCAGTTTGAAATTTTCCTGAGCTATGCCGCTTGAAGCGGAAAAGAAAAGAAATGTTACCGTCAGCGCTACAACTTTAAGTATTGCGTTTTTCATTAGATGTTCTCCTGAAATCAAGTCAATTAGGCAGCCCAAGGGGCTGCGGCTACACTTTGAAATTCCTATACATAAATCTATATGCGTAGTCTAGCTTGTTTTGGGATTGCGCGACAGTGTCCTATGTCCCCTTGTCTGATAGGTCAAATGGCCCACACCGCGGTCAATTCGCTGTCATTTTAACGCCAACTATAATATAATTTCCATAATGAGACTATTCCCGATAACGCTTTTCTTGTTCTTCTCCTGCGCATTGCCGTTGAAAGCGGCATGGTGGGCCGAAAATGATTATACATGGGGCTCGCAAGGTTTTAAAAAAGAGTCTTTGAGTTTTTTTAAAACCGTTTCATCCGGCGCGGTCATTGGCTTAAATGCCGGTTTTTTTAAAAATGACGGAATTTACAATGATGAAACCTATGTTTTAAAAATGCCGCTCCTATATTCAAGCCGCAATTATTTTCTTTCGTTCAAACCCTTTTATTATTTGGAAAATTCCGATATAGGTTCAAACGCTTATGGCGGAAAAATTTATTTTATGTATCATTTCGGCGAAAAACCATCTTCATTCTCTGACGACGATGATTACACACATTTAATTCTTTCTGTTTCCGCGGCAAGGCAACAAACAATTGTTCTTAGAAATAGCCTGAGTAAAAAAGTGAATTTCAAAGAAGCGTCGTTTGAAGCTCAGGTGGAGAAAAATTTTTATAATCAATTTTTTCTCCTTGCTTCCGGAGCATTATTCCGCAGTTTTAACGGTATAAAACAAACGGAACTGCAAAATCCCGCGCTTGATCATTCCGAATTATCATTCATGGGAACCTTTGCTTCAATAACCGATTTGCCAAAACACATCCTGAATATTCAGTTCGCGAGAAATCTGGCTCCCAAAGAACACAGCCACCTTTATTTCGGACTCAGTAGAATAAATATGGATAATTCTCCCAATGCCTATTCCGCCATCGCGGGCATGCGGACAAAAATAAATCCCAAAACTTCGTTTGATCTTGCGTATAATTGGTTAAAATTTGATAATATTAGCACTAGGAATTATTATAAACTCTTATTTCAGATATTTTTTTAACTTATGGTTTAGCTTATGGTTATACAATCGCAAGAAAGTCTGGAAATGTTGGTAATGGTCTCAAGGCTATTATCTTCAAAACTTGATATCTCCGAACTGCTCGCAACCATAATGAGACTCGCATCCAGAGTTGTGGGAGCGGAAAGAGCGTCGCTTTATCTCTTGGATGAAAAAACCCAAGAATTATATTTTGATGTGGCATTGGGACTTCCCAAAGAAGTTCAAAAATTGCGCTTAAAACTCGGCGAAGGACTGGCGGGCGCTTGCGCTCAAGAGAGAACTTCCATAATAATGAATGATGTCGCGAGCGACGATAGGCACGCGCAAAAAGTGGACGCGAAAAGCGGTTTTATAACCCGTTCGCTTTTAACATGCCCCATGATTATAAAGGGCAAAGCCATAGGCGTTGTTCAAGCGATCAATAAGATTGACGGCGATTTTAGCGAAACCGATAAAAATAATTTTGAAGCATTCGCCTCTCAAGCGGCTATTGCCATTGAAAATTCCCGATTATTCTCCTCCGTTAAAGAAGAGAAAAAGAAAATGGAAGTGGTTTTTAAAAAAATAAAAGAAGCAGCCATACTCACATCTCCCGAAGGGGAAATACTGCTTTTAAACGAGTCTGCCAAGCTCTTTCTTGAATCTGAAAAATTTAAATTTAAAAATATTGAGAACGCCCTGTCAAACTTTTCGGTTACCCCCTCTTTTGACGAAATCATATCTTCCGACAGATTGATAAATCATTTTGAAGTTGAAAGAGAGAAGCCTAAAAAGTTTTTTATGGACGGCTCGGCAATAAAACTTATTACCGACAAAGAAGGAAAAAATCAGGAAATTGAAGGCTGGCTTTGGATATTATCGGATATTACGGCGCAGAAAATGGAAGCTTGCATGGCAAGAAACTTTCTGTCGCTAATATCCCATAAATTCAAAACTCCTCTCGCGTCCATAAACGGCTACGCGCAGATTTTATCCGATGACGCGGCATCAGGCAATGCCACCGATTTGACTAAAAAAGCCGCAAAAACCATTCTTGCTCAGGGTTTAAAATTAAACGAGCTTATAGAAAGCCTATTGAATTTTGTAATGATTGAAACCGCCGACAATTCAACCTTAAATAAAACCGAATTTGGCATCTCCGAATTATTTGAAGAACTGATTGAAGACATTAAGCAAAAAACGAAAACGGAGAAAGATGAGATTATAAACTTTAAACTGATACCTTCTGAAAAAATAATTCTTAAAGCGGATAGAAATTTTATAAAAATAGCGCTAAAAAGCATCTTGGATAATGCTATAAAATTCAATCCCGCCAAAGAAAAACTTGTAATCCTATCATCGCAGATTAAAAACGATAGCATTATGTTATCTGTGGGCGATAATGGACCGGGAATACCGCCGGAAGAATTTAAAAATATTTTCAATAAGTTCTATCAGGTAGAAGCTTCTTTTACGGGTCAAATAGAAGGATGGGGAATTGGCTTGTCATTTGCGAAAAAGGTGGCGGATATGCATAATGGAAAAATACTCGTCAAGTCGCAATTAGAAAAGGGTTCCGCTTTCACTCTAATCCTGCCTAAAGCATAATAAAATCATGTTCGTCAACACACCCTAATAAACTTCCTGTTACGGATAATGTTTTCCTCATAATTGCCCATTCTCTTCACTAAAAACAATATATCAAAGTCATCGAACATTTCCTTATGAAAAAGGGGGATTCAGATTTATTTTAAACAGGGTGGGCGGGACACCTACTACAAAAAAATAAAAGTAAATTAAAGTATGGCGATTGTGTTTGCTAAACAAGGCCGTTCGGAACCCGACTTGTGCATTCAGAAGGGTGAGATACGGAAGGGCGACCGCTAGTGTAGTGCGTCCAACACTTCTTTACATTTAAATGCTTGTTTTTACCCCGTGGGTTGGGTAAACTTGGTTGTAGAAAAAACCCGCGGGGTTAAAACCACGACGCAAGATGCGTAAATAGTAAATGTCAAGTTATTT
>JAKLQJ010000002.1 GCA_022013385.1 Elusimicrobiota bacterium | reverse complement strand
TACTGCAATCGCGGCTTTTGGCCTACGCCTTTACACCGCTCAACTTACAGGCCACTCGTCGAGCCTGCTCGTTTCGCGTTGCTTCGGCTCGGCTACAAAATCCACGATTTCGTTGCGAAAGCGATTTGTGCAACAGGCTCTATTGAGGATATTTTATGGAAAATAAAAGTAATTCTGAAGATAGAGTTTCAAAAATTATTGTTAGCATAAAGGACTACTTGAAAAATAGTTTAGCTCCTGAAGAAATAATTCTTTTTGGCTCAAGAGCAAAAGGAAATTTTAAAAGAGGTTCGGATATAGATATAGCGGTAAAAGGCGGCAGAGAATTAACACATAGAGAAGAAAGGAAATTGAAAGAAAAAATAGATGAGATATCGGGCTTGTATTCAGTAGATATCGTTTTTTGGGAAAAATTAGATAAAGATTTTAAAAAAAAATTAAAAAATTCAGGAGAAATTTTATATGGAAAAAGCTGATGTTATTTTGGCTATACAAAAACTTAATAAGGCATATGAAAGTCTTAAAGCGGCAGTGTTAATGGCGAAAGACGAACTTCATAAAGACGGCGTTATACAGAGGTTTGAATTTACCGCGGAATTACTGTGGAAAACATTAAAAATAGTTCTTGAGTATAATAAAATAGAATGTGAAGGACCGAGATCTTGTGTTAAAAAAGCTTTTAAATACGGATACATAGAAGATGATGATTTAATTTTGGATATTCTTGAAGATAGAAATAAAAGTTCTCATATTTACGATGAAAAGACTTCCGAAGAAATTTTTCAAAGAATAAAAAATGTCTATCTTTTGCCGATAGATAAAATAATTTCAAATGTAAAAGCCAAAAATTTGTAGTTATATTGTTTGCTTTTGTACTTGCGCTTAGTAACTTTTCCGCCGCTACTTCTTCTTCGGATCCGCGGGATTATTTTGGCGGAAACTGTATGTTAAGGGTAAAAAAGACTATGTCATTAAGCTGTTAACTCTGGATTCTAATTGAGGATATTTTATGGATACCGACAAACTTTCAAAAGAAAACGATATAAATTTATTAGACTATCTAATTGTCATTCTAAAGCATAAGAGCTTTATTCTTAAAGCCGCATTTGGCGCGATGATTATTGCCGCCGTCATAAGCCTTATGCTTCCGTCTATATACAAAGCTGAAACAAAAATACTTCCGCCGCAAAAATCCGGTTCAAGCATGGCTTATTTCGCAACTCAAATGAGCGGAATGGGAATTTCTCCGTCCATGCTCGGAATGAAGGATGCCAATAGTTTATATGTCAGCCTTTTAAAAACAAAACCCGTTTTAGATTATGTCATAAAGAATCTTGATTTATTAGAAAAATTTGAAACAGAGTCCAAGGATGCGGCTCGTAAAATACTTTCCGCCGATTTAAGAATAACCGATGATAAACGAAGCGGTATTATAGCTGTCGGCTATGAGCATAGAAATCCCAAAATAGCCGCTGATATTGCCAATGCGTTTATAAACGGATTAAGAAATCTAAATAACAGTCTTGCAGTTACCGAAGCCTCTCAAAGAAGACTGTTTTTTGAAGAGCAATTAAAATATGCTAAAAACTCGCTTATCAAATCTGAAGAGTCTCTTCAAAATTTTCAACAAAAGACCGGCACAATAAAAATAGACGAACAGGCAAAAGCGGCCATTGAAGAAACCTCTTTAATAAGAGCGAAAATATCCGGCAAAGAAGTGGGGCTTAGGGTAATGAAAACCTATGCTACCAGCCAAAATCCCGATTTGCAAAAACTTGAAAACGAGATAGCCGCGTTAAAAGAGCAATTATCCAAACTTGAATCCAAAAATATCGGTGATGATTCCCTCTTTTCAACAGGGAAACTATCCGTTCTCGGCGCGGAATATATAAGAAAGATGAGAGATTTCAAATATAATGAAACTCTTTATGAAATATTGATGAAGCAATACGGAGCGGCAAAACTTGATGAAGCCAGCGACGCATCCATAGTTCAAGTTGTTGAAATAGCCGAAGTTCCTGAAAAAAGATTTAAGCCCAGCCGCCGAAAAATAGTTGTGAATACCGGTTTGATAGTATTTTTTCTTTCAATATTTTTGGTTTTTATGAAAGTCTATTATGAAAACTTGATGGCGGATTCAGCCAGCAGAAGTAAAATAAAGGATTTAAAAAAATCAATAGATTTTGAAGGCATGAAACTTAAATTCTTCTCTATACTCAAAAAAAATCACTAATTTTGTCATGCCCGCCGACTCTCTCGCTTGTGGCGCCATAGTTGCCTGAATTATGCGGTCAGTTTGGGCGTACCGGTTTAGCTATTTTGTAGTTGGAGTAGTATCACAGGGCATTCGTATACAGTTAAGCTATTCTTCCCCCTTTATTAAAGTGAGAGAGAGATTTTGTGTAGTTATCCAATTTATCGGGTTTATATTTCATTTGTTATGACGGCATTTTTGCTAAAATATTCTTAAACTTGGGAAAGTTGGAATTTTTGGGCGGCACAGTTAAAATGAAGATTGAAACGACTATTAAAAAAGAAATAATTTCAATTTTTAGTAAAAATATTAAAGAGGATTATCTATTGATATTATTTGGATCGTTTGTCGGTAACAAGGCGACTATTTCATCCGATATTGATCTTGCGTTTTATAGCCCCAAAAGAATTCAATCAAAGGTGTTTATGCAATTAAAAGAAGAATTGGATGAAAATGTTCATACTTTACGAGAAATGGATTTGATTGATTTAAGCGACGGCGTAATAAATAATAAACTTCTTTCTAATGTATTAAAGGGGAAAATATGGCGGAAACCGAAAAATTATCAAGAACTTTTGAAAAATTTAGAAAAGCGTTTACTAAATACGGAGAGATAGTTAAATCCGACAAACTTTACAAATTTTTAAATGAAGATTTTTTGGTGGAGATTGCCACAAAGCGTTTTGAATATGTTTTTGAAAGCATGTGGAAAGTTCTAAAAGAATATTTGCGTTTAGAAGGGATAGATTGCGCCAGTCCTTTAAAATGTCTGAGGGAAGCATTCAAAAATGGTCTTATAGATATTAAACATGAAAAAATATTCATTGATATAGTGAGAAAAAGAAATTTGATAGTGCATATTTATGATGAAAAAGTCGCTAAAGAAATATGTAGGTTCATTAAAAGCAAAAAAGTTTATTCGGCCATAGAAAGTGTGTATAATAAGTTTAAATCCGAAATAAAATAAACAATCCGTTTTTTAAAACTTTTCTCACACTTTTTGACCACAATCATCTGCGACCCAAGTTGTTGCGGTGAAAACTGCCGCCTTTTTGAAACGCTATTTTTGTTAAAATATCCTTAAACGAGAGAAATAAAAATTTTTGGGTGGCAAAGCTCCGCTTTGCAGCTACATAAGCTGTCGTTTTTGGCCGGTTTAACCCCAATCGCCGAAAAATCGGTAACAGTTTAGCGGTTTGTAGCTGCAAAGCGGAGCTTTGCCTAACAAGAAAGCATCCCCGCGCATCGTGGTTGCGAGGACATCTTGAGCATCCTGCCGGGGTGTGTAGCTACGAAGCGAAGCTTTGCCCAAGAAGGCAATTTAGGCAATTAGGAACAGTTTACCCCGAAGGTTGGGTAAACTTGGTTTTAGAAAAAACCTACGGGGTAAAATCTCAACAGAACAAAAACATCGCACATCCTTTCTACAAATTCAATCTTTTACAGGCTTCTCCAATGCCATTTTCTAAAATATTCTTTGAAAGAGAACGGAGGGGAATTGCGCGAACAGGAAATGTGTTTATAAATGTTTACCCCGTTAGAGGTTGTTCTCTAACGGGGTTTATGGTGACATATTGTTTTTTAGAATAGAGAAAAATAGTTGAGAAACGAAGTAGCGTCCCGTATGATATGACCTAAAATTTGGTAAAATATAGCCACAAATTCTAAAACGGAAGGTAAAATAGAAGTATGATGCTAAAAAGGATGATAAATTTGCCAAAAGACAGAAGTTTTTTTCTTTTCGGTCCAAGACAAACCGGTAAAACCACATTGTTAAAGCAATTGTTTAAGTCCGAAGAGTCAATATACTATGATTTTTTGAAAACTGATGAATGTTCAAGATTAAGAATGAAACCGGCTATTTTTAGAGAAGAAGTCCTCTCCAGAAATCCTAATAAAAAATATGTGATAGTGGATGAGGTTCAACTGATTCCCGAAATTTTAAACGAAATACATTATCTTATGGAATCGTCAGACAATCCCCCCATTTTTATAATTACCGGTTCAAGCGCAAGAAAATTAAAAAGGAAGAATGCGAATCTTTTAGCGGGAAGAGCTTGGAAATATAACTTGCATCCTCTTACCCATTCCGAGTTGGGAAATTATTTTTCCATTGATAAAGTTATGAAGATAGGTTCACTTCCAAAAGTTTATTTGGAAGAAAAAGAAGAATATGCTTTTAAAACTTTAAAATCTTATGTTGAAACATATTTAAAAGAAGAAATATCGGCGGAATCCATATTAAGAAATGTTAACCCATTCTTTAAATTTTTGCCTCTTGCTGCCGCCTATAATGGGAATTTATTAAATTTTTCAAGTTTATCACAGCAAATAGGGGTGAGTTACAAAACAGTTCAAGAATATTTTCAAATACTTCAAGACACGCTTATTGGATTTATGCTTAATCCTTTTACCGGGAATATAAAAAAACAAATAGTTAAGCATCCTAAATTCTATTTTTTTGATATCGGAGTTTCTCGCGCCATAAAGGGCGATTTATCATCTTTGTTGTATCCAGGGACTAAAGAATATGGGGAAATTTTTGAACATTTTATAATACTTGAAATCTTGCGATTTATCGATTATTATCAAAAGGATTATAAAGTTTCTTTCTATAGAACAAAAGGGGGGGCGGAAGTTGATTTGATAATAGAGAGTCAAAAAGACATTTTTGCCATAGAAATAAAATCTTCCGATTCCCCCGGATTTTCAGATTTAAAAGGTTTAAAATCTTTTTCCGAAGTTGTCCCAAAAGCTAAATTATTTTGTGTTTCCATGTCGCCAAGAGCAAGAGTGGCAAAGAACATTAAAATTATTCCTTGGAGGGAAATATTTGAACATCTTGGGTTTTGATTTATGAAATTCGATTACCCGCCAAAGCAGTAGTGGCGGACTAAAAAACAACATAGGCAATAAGATATGTAGCTGCAAAGCGGAGCTTTGCTCAAGAAGGCAATGTAGCTGCAAAGCGGAGCTTTGCCTAACAAGAAAGCATCCCCGCAGGTTGCTGCGAAGCATCGTGGTTGCAAGGACATCTTGAGCATCCTGCCCGGGGGGGTGTGTAGCTACGAAGCGAAGCTTTGCCCAAGAAGGCAATTTAGGCAATTAGGAACAGTTTACCCCGAAGGTTAGAGTAAATCCGGTTTCGCCGTTTGATGCGCATAACAACTGTGACCGGCAGAACATAGTTTTCTGATAGAACCCGCAGGGTTGTTTTGCGGGGTAAAAAAATGATGTTCTCTGTTCCCATTGGGAGATAATCGGCTAACAAGTATTAACAAACAAGTATTAACAAACAAGTATTAAGAAACAAGTATTAAGAAATATGCCTTATTAAAAATATGTTACAATGTAACCTTTAGGTTAAAACCTTTAGGTTAAGTGAGGCAATGTATGAATCCTTTTGTTTTTGGAGAAGTGGTAGAAGGTTTTAATTTCATAGACAGAAAAGCGGAAATAAAAACATTGGTTAGGGATATTGAAGACGGTCAAAAAATATTCCTAATAGCGCCAAGAAGATACGGTAAAACATCCTTGCTGGTTAAAACGACGGAAAAACTTAAAACCAGAGGAGTGCGAGTCATTTATATAGACCTTTACAAGACCGCCTCGCTGGAACAATTTACGGCGGCGCTCGGCAAATCAATGTCCGAAATGCGAAAACTCGAGTTTGGCGAGGCTGTTAAATTTATAAAAGAGTTTATTTCAGGGCTCAGGCCGCAGTTCTCGGTTAATCCCGATGGCTCAATGAGTCTTGGAGTGGATGCCACCCCGCCACAAAAAGAGGTTTTTCAGATGATTGAAAACCTGCTTGCTTACCCGCAGAGATTCGCGAAAAAAGAGAATCAGCGAGTAGTAGTGATGTTTGATGAATTTCAGGAGATAGCCGACATAGGCGGAGAACCTCTTGAAAAATTGATGCGTGCGGTCATACAAAAACAAAGAGATGTGAGTTATATATTCTGCGGCTCAAAAAAAACCATGATGAACGAAATGGCTTCAAGAAAATCCCGCGCCTTTTTTGGGATAGGGCCGATCACTCATTTGGAAAAAATTCAGAACGAATATTTTGAAAAATATATGGCCGGAAATTTCAGTAAAGGAAATTTTGACTATTCGAAAGAAGCTTTGCGCGCCATAATACGAAACGCAGGAGAAATACCTTACTATATACAATATTTGGCTCATGAATTATGGGACATGAAAGCCGAAGATAAAAAAATAACCGCGCAAGATGTTGAAAAGGCCGTCGGACTAATCGCTAAAAGGAATTCTCCTATTTACCAAATGCTTTGGGAAGGCTTTCCTCAAACGCAAAAGCGGCTCCTTCAAGGATTGGCGGCCGACCCCAAAGCAACTATTTTTAGCGGAAGTTTTATCACCCGATTTCAGATGAAATCATCAGCATTGGTAAAAAAATCCCTCAGTTTGTTGATAAAAAAGGAGATCATAGAAAAGGAAAACGACGAATATATTTTCACTGATCATTGGTTCTCAATATGGGTAAGGAAATACTGCTCTTGATAAAGACAGTATCTCGCCCTGCGGGGGGGGGCGCCACTTCGTGATTGCGCCACATCAAAGGACTCCCTGTCTGTCTGCCGAAGCAATAGCGTCGGGGGCGTTATGACAACAAAAGAATTTTACCCCGCAGGTTGGGTAAACTTGGTTTTAGAAAAAACCTACGGGGTATAGTTGTTTGTAGATGCAGCGTGGACACCCCTCAGTGATCAAGTTGGGAAAGGGTAACAGTTTAGCGGTTTGTAGCCGCAACATGGCAAAAACCCCGTGGGCAGCCGTTATGCTTCTTTGTCCCGCCATAGGCGGGAGATTCCCACGGAGTGGACTACGCTATCGTGTCGTGTGTATATAGAACACCCCTCAGTGATCAAGTTGGGAAAGGTCACTAAATCTGCGACGAAGAAATAATCGGGCTAAACTATTGCGTTTTAATATTTCATGACCGCCATGTGCGGCATTGGCGAACAGGTTGCCCTTTTTTTGTGTTTCGCAATTCTCAGTTTCCCTCTCCTATATTCTTTTACTAAGATTGTTTAGTAAAAAGCATTGATTTAGCTAATTTAAATAAGTATGATTAAATTAAAGTATAGGAATTTCAAAGTGTAGCCAGTTTAGTTGTTTTGTAGCTGCAGCGTGGACTGGGCTACCAAAGGACCGCTATGGACACATAACAGTGTTCACCTTGGGATAAACCCATGGTGCCCTGATGCATAT
>JAKLQJ010000295.1 GCA_022013385.1 Elusimicrobiota bacterium | reverse complement strand
CGGTCTCGCGGGCAACTCTTCTACCGATTAATCCAACAGGCCGTTCAAGTGGAGCCAGCACCGTACAAAGACCTGATCATGCATCAGCAGACCACCAAGCCGCGCCGGACGAATCTACTTCAGCAAAGGGGATAGGCCTTTTAATAAATTGGCGCAAACGACTAAAGCTGATATTAATAAATTGGAACAAAAAATAGACTCGGTTAAGACCGAACTGCGGACGGAAATTCATAGCGTCGGCATCACATTGCAGGGTCATATTGATCGTATAGAAAATAAAATGGATACAAAAATGGCTACAAAAGACGACATTAACCGCATAATGAACGCCATTGATGTATTTGCAGGAGAAGCGAAAGATTATCGAAGAAAGGACGCTGACCGCGGCCATATGTTAATGGAGCAACACGATAAACTGCAAAACCACGAAAACCGCATATCCGCAATAGAAGCCCGAAAATAGTATTTTCCATTTCTAAATGGTGGCTGACCCCATTTTCTGACCCCATTTTCCGTTGCCTTTTGGTATAGCCTTGAATTTAATATTTTCTGAAGGCTTTTATGCCGTCTACGGATTGGATTCTTAGTTTGGAAGCTTTGGGATCGTCGGGATCTGTAAGCGGTATGCCGTAATTAATGCCGTTTTTATGAATCCTTAGCGGCGGTATTGCATCCCCCTGACAATAAGTCGGCTGGCACGCTATAGCCACTATTTCCGTTCCGTCATATACGCGCAAGCCTATGTCGCAATAGACAAGAGTTTTTGTGCTGCCCAATTCCTCAAATTCCGTTCCTATCAAACCTCCGTTTCTTGCTTGCACTCTGAAATAATATGTCGTGCATCCGTCTAGTGATACGACAATGTCGGATAGTTCTGACACCCATGTCGCATAAGAACCACGGATGTCGCCGGTATAATCGGCGGCTGTGGAGGCCTGCACTCTATACTCAACATTCTCGGGATTCCCGTTGGAAAGCCATGAAACGTCGACTGAAGAAAAATATACCGCGTTAAAGGGATTGGCGGGGGCGCCCGGCTTCATCACATTCGTATAGGTTGAACCTATAACAGTGTAATCCGACCATACATTAACGCTATTGAGCGCCTTAACGCGAAAATGATACAGGATATTTGTTTCCAGTCCTTCCACAGTGGCGTAAATATTAAGGGTTTCAGACGACCCGCTTATTGCATTAAAGCTAGCAAGACTGGAAGCCTGGATAAGGTAAGTTACGCCTGGTCCATTATAGCCTAATGAAGCCGTGCCTGTTGACCATGCCACTGCTATACTGCTTGTATAAATATCGCTGAATAAAGCGGGACCCGATGAATAAGCCAGTGTATAAGTTGATACGGTTATGGTTTCGGCCGTTTCGGTTCCAATGAAATCCATGGCTTTGGCCTTAAAATCATATTGCGTATTGGGGGCAAGACCTATGAATTTTTGAGTGACACCCGGGTCATATTCTTCGTTTATATTCAAATAAGACCCATTATACCCGCCGATAGCATAGAGCTTACCGCCTACTGCGGCGGCGGCCAAACGATAGCGCGCGGTGGGCATATCGGACCTTGTCAACCATGCATCAACCGCGGGGTCATATTCTTCATTCGTACTTCTATCAGGATAACTTCCGCCAATCACATATATCTTCCCGCCTACTGCGGTGGCAGACAAATAATACCGCGCGGTGGGCATTGCCGCCTTAGTTGCCCATGTATTGGTTTCAGGGTTATATTCTTCGTTTTGTTGTTTTGTTCCTGCATCACCGCCGATAACATAGAGCTTTCCTCCTACCGCGGCGGCGGACAAACCACTGCGCGCGGTGGGCATTATAGTTTTAGTCGTCCAAGTATTGACCGCAGGATCATACTCTTCATTTATATTCAACTTAGTAGAGCCATATTTCCCACCAATCGCGTATACCTTCCCGCCTACCGCCGCG
>JAKLQJ010000294.1 GCA_022013385.1 Elusimicrobiota bacterium | reverse complement strand
ACTATAGCCTGCAAATATTTACGCTCTTGCTTGTTCAATCTAACTATGTGGCTTTTTTGGCTCATGGTTTATCTCCCTTTTTTAGGAAGATATTATCATAATATCAAAGAACTATCAATAACTAAATTGACAAAGCAGTAGTAGTTCGGACTATAATTTTTGAGTTCGGAGCGCAGGCGATTGAGTCTTTATCCTTTATGCGGTGTATTAGCGGACCGCACTGCATATGTATGATAGGTTGGTGTCCATCTCTTCTGTAGGGCGTAGCTGTCAAACCCAGCACATATTTTGCTTTAACCTGGCTCATAACTTTTTCAAATGAAGCCGCGCCCACATGGTGGCATTCATCCATAATAACGAATCCATATTTAGCTATTCTGTCGTCAACGCCCTTGCCAATATCCATGGTCTGAACCATTCCCACATCAATTAGTTCTGTTGGATTATTTTTTCCGCCGCCTATAAGACCGATTTTTTTCTTATCTATTCCAAGCAAAGCTGAAATTTGAAGCTGCCACTGATCCATAAGAGGTTTTCTGTTGACTAAAATAAGGGTGTTTTTTTTACGTTGGGCAATTACGGCTGCGGCGATTACGGTTTTTCCGGAACCGGGCGGCGCAGATAAAACTCCAAAATCCGCGGATACAATATCTTTGAAAGCTGTCTGTTGAATATCGTAGAGGTTTCCAAGAAAAATAAAGTCTGTTTTTTCTCCGTGAAAGCGTTTATCTTCCACTTTTAAGTTAATCCCATAATCATTTAGTGCAATTTTCACTTCTTTCATGCAGCCGCGCGGTATGGAAAGCCAACCTGTATCCAATTCTGCACAGCATATTACGCGAGGGGTGGCATGTGTTGAAAAGCGCATTTTCTGTTTTTTATAAAAATCGGGATTGTGAAAAGCCGCCAAATGTTTGAGTTGGTTTATAAGCGCCGAGGGTATATGTTCGGTTTTTATGTAGATTCGGTTTGAAAGCACGACATCTATTTCACTAGGGATTTCTTTTATGTTTACATTAAAATGTCTTTTACCTGAAGGCGGCCTCATCCATGGTTTGTCTTCCTCGTCAAGTGAACTCCAACGGGCAGGTATTTTGCCACCGGTTTTTTCAAGTGTGTCAACCAATGTTTCCGTTTCATCGCGCGATAATTTATTGACAGAGGCCAAATATGCCCATTGGTCTGAATATGGTAATCCATTGTCATTTATGAAAATACCATTGCCGGTAAGTAAAGTTTTTTTCTGTAGAGGCAAGGCTATTAGGTTGCCGAAACCACCCTTCGGCATTGTATCCTGACTTGGGAAAAGGCGATCGTAGCTCTTCATACTAAGTTGAGAATACTTTATCATTGTTTTGGATATAAGGCAGGTTCCAAGTTTCCGCGCAGTTATGGCGGAAACCTCTTCGCTGAAAAATATTCAAAAATGACCGCCTTTGCCGGAGCGTGAGCGCTCCATGGCGGCAGGAATATTCTCTAGAACGCAAGTCTCCATGACGGCATTAATATCGTTGCGCCAGCCGTCGCCATCGAAATCTATCGCTAAAAAAAAGCAATTATCATTATTCAATAAAGGATAAATTCCAGCAGTTATTTCTCCGTTCAAGTGTTTGCTAATCGTCGAGCTATTGAAAGGAAGAAAGTGTCGGTTTTCGCAATTCGAACATTTAATTTTAGGTTTTAGACATAAAAGCTTATCCCATTCATATTTACAGACGGGGGTATATCCGCTTCTTCCAGAATAATTTTCCCAACGCCGCGCGTAAATATCTTTTCGTCCCCTGAAATAATTTTTAAAAAGATCGATTTTAGCTTCAACAGAAAAAGGCGTCTTATTTATGGAAGAGGCAATGTCGAAGTTGGAGTGGATAGCGGGAACAGCTAATTTCGCAAGATATTTTTTCTTCCGTTCCTTCAAGGCGGCTATTTGTGAGTCTATTTCGATTATGTCTTTCTCAATATTTTTTCGTTCATTTGAGTTCGTCATAAATCCTTATTCACGCATTTAAAGTAAATTTTGAAGGCTATTCCCCCCTTCTCATTAAATAAATTTAATCTTAATATTTAGTATTCTACAACATTGGAAAAAAGCCAAGCAAAGAGATGTTTAAAAAGTGTTTGTGTTCTAATAAATACAGAGGTTTAAAATATTGTTTTCTAAATCATCAAAAAAATCATTTTGGCAGTAATCGTTTTTTTAAGAAAGCAAAGCCTGAGCCGGCTTTGAGATATTTTTCAAAGTTCAAAGCGGAATTCTCATTTGAAAAAGCTATATAAGTTTCCAATTTCCATGGAGCGAATGTTTTTGTGTATTGAGATTCGCCTCTGTTATGTTCAGATAAGCGTTTACTTAAATTATTTGTTTTGCCGATATAAATTTTTTGAGGATTTTTTTGACTGGTTAAAATGTAGACGAAAAACATAAATTATTTTTAGTAGGTTATAAAGATTTGCGGAGATTCAGTTCTGCTTCGCCGTGTCTGTGTTTGTCACGGCTACGCAGGAACCCATTCCTACGAAGCGCGTAAGCGCGAAGTAGAAGGGTGCCTTATTGAACGAGATTCACAACTACTATTTGACTATCAATTCACCGTTCCCCGGATAGTATTATGTAAAAACCGTACAGATTTGCAATTTTTTTCCAGAATTTTAAATTAATTAGAATCGTCCCCTTTACCCTTTAACGGCATAATTATTGTGCTTTTATTCCGGCGGCGGATTCTTTCAATATATTTACTATCTGTTCTTCTGTGAATCTTTTTTTAGACATTTTCAGTTCTCCTTGTTTTATTTTAACAAGTTTTAACTGGTCCGATTTTCGGGAGAAAGGTAACCCTTAATTCTGAATTAGTATCCCATCCCATTCCAAAGAAACTTTTTCTTTGGACTTGAGAATTATCTGGTTTTTGATGGGTTGCCCTCGGTTTACGCACGCCGCATCCCCTTCGTTATTAGAATAGGAAAATTCTTTTGAAGTGTAAATTTTTTTTATCTGCATATCGCGTAAATTTAACTCAAATTCATTGACTTTGTATGTCCCCCACCCTTCAAAGTCAACGATTTCTCTATCACATATTCTAATAATCGAGTTATCCTCCGATGGTAGAAGTACCGCGGTATACTGATTGAATGCGCTGACCGGCATGAAATAAGCAATTTTATATAAACTTGGGTCTAAAAGTGCAAGCCCTTTGGTTGTCTGCACAAGCACCCGGCCATCCGTTTCGGTTACAACTGATGTATAACCGATTGTCGGTAAATCTATGTTGCACTGGAATTTATATTTCCCATAAGGGGTATCGCTTCCCATGATTTTTCTTCCTTGTAAATAATAATTGGATAACCCATGTCGATCCAGTAGATATAAATCTGATTTTTTTAATGCGGCCTTTAGTTTTGCGCGTGCAGCCTTAATTGCTTTGACCGTTTCATCATTGAGTGCGAAGGGATGATCTTTTTCTTTTTTTAATGACACCGCATCCATGCGTAGAAGATTCCCATTCCATCTCAAATATGGCAATTCTTCAATCATAGAGTCTACGACCTGGGGCAGGAGGTCTTTAGTATAACTTGACCAAGATTTTTTTAATTTGTCAAAAATATAAATATAGTAGTTAAATCCGTTGTTTACTGAGCCCCCTGCAAAAAAGAATTTCTCTGATGTCGCTACAAAATCGCCGCTGTCGACTTGTAAGCTAGTTTTTTCCCATGTGCTTGTTTGTTTGTTAAAAACTGATATCCCTCCGTTATTCCTGCGTGCCATCATTACAAACACATAATCAGTATCAGGAATAATTCGAGTTTGACCGAAAACACCGCCAAATTTAGAAAGGTCGGAATCGACATTGACCCAAGATCCTGATGAGACCTTATAATAATCTAAATGCCCGAAAGTAGGCATCCATATATCCCCAGAAAAGATATCCGGCACAAGAGTCGCTATGTTTTTGTACCCCCCAAAAAACTGACTGGTAAATCGGCGTGTTTTGGTGTCGAAAGCAAAAAGTTTATATGGCCTGGCCGTGACTAGAATAGTGCTGTCGATTTGCGCGATATCCCCTATTTCCTGATAGGTGTGATGTAATGATCCTGGGGGATTAAGTCGAAACAAATCATACTCATCGGATCCTTTGCTATATCTTCCGAACACATTATTTAAGCTAAAGTAATAATAATCCCCGTCTTTAATCGATTGCTTCCCGTTTGGCGAACCTGTTATGTTTGGGAACCATTTGATGCCCGTAGATATTTCAACAACCACTAACTCACCGGCTTTTATAACCTTCGATCCCCACTCGTAGTCTGGAAAGGGTTGTGACTCATATAATTTCAGCGGAGAAACGGATGGCCGAAAAGCATTTTTATGAGTTCTTGCCGCATCTTGCTGATAGGGGGTAATATTGCCCGAATCGCGCAGAGATGTAACAAGATTTAAAAATGTTTGCGGGTATTTGAATGCGTAAACCAAAAACACAATAGACAAAAACGGGACAATGTAACTCATTGCGCGACGGGCAATGAATTCCGATTTCTTTCCACGGAAGACAAACTCAGCCAAATCCCCAAACATCGAAAACAGCGTCAGTAAACATATACCGCCTATAAAAAGCAAGATTGGTTGTTTAAGCGTAATTACCCACTCAGCATGCAAATTTCTGCCAAGGGCAAATATACTCGAAATGCCGAGCATAAGGAGAAGAAAAGTCAATCTAAGACGGGGTTCCTTGATTTGGGATGTAAAATGGCGCTTTAACCAGAAAGCAAGGTAATATGACATGCCAAAATAAAAGAAGATAATTAAAGTCAAAACCAAGGTAATTAAAAATAAAATCTTTAAATCTTGCATGGAATAATAAATGACTGGTTAAGAATGTAGACGAAAAAAGGATTTTTCATATTTTCTGCTTCGCTTCTTACTTCGCCAAGGCTACGAAGGATGAGAAAGCTTCGCAGGAACCCATTCCTACGAAGCATCGTGTCGAGCCTGATGCGTAGCAGAAAAGTACGGTGCGAAATAGAAGCTCTGCTTCGCCGTGTCTGTGTTTGTCACGGCTACGCAGGAACCCATTCCTACGAAGCGCGTAAGCGCGAAGTAGAAGGGTGGCTGACGGGACTCGAACCCGCAACCTTCCGTGCCACAGACGGACGCTCCACCTTTGAGCTACAACCACCGCAATGTTAATATTCTAAGATTTTACGAAGCAAAAGACAATGGATATAATCCGGCGGCCATGTGGGCGGTTTCTCTTTTATGTATAATAGTTTTTGCGAATAATATTCTTTAAAGGGGGCATATATGATTAGAAAAGCGACGGTCGCAGGACGATTTTATCCCGGCGAGTCCTTAAAACTTAAAAATGGCGTTATTTCATATCTTAGGGAAACAGAGCCGTCAAAGGATAAAATTTACGGGCTTTTGGTTCCGCATGCCGGTTATGTTTATTCCGGTCCTGTCGCCGGAGAGGGTTTTTCGCATATCAAGGGAGTTGATTTTGACACTGTTGTGTTTTTTGCCGCCGCGCATACCATGCATGTGGATGGAGCCGCGCTTATGGAAGAGGGATTTTTTGAAACTCCTCTCGGACAAGTTGAAATTGATTCTAAAATAACGCGGGATTTATTAAAGAAGTCTAAAGTTTTTGAAAATATTCCGCAAGCTCATGAAAGCGAGCATTCAATTGAAGTGCAGTTGCCTTTTCTGCAGGTTTTATCAAATAAGAAATTTAAAATAGTTCCTATCGTCTTAAATACGAAAAATTTAAAAACGCTTTATGAGGCGGGCAAGATAGTTGCCGATTCAGTTAGGGATAAAAAAGCTTTGATTTGTATTTCAAGCGATTTATCTCATTATCCGACGGGCGATACGGCTATGAAAGCGGATTTGGCTATAATGGAGGCTTTGCGCGCGGCGGTAAAAATCGGAGATTTGTCTTATTTTGATTTAGCCAATAGATTGGTTCTTTCTAAAGCGAGATATGAAATGGATACTTCCGCCTGCGGGGAGGCGGCGATTATAGCGGGAGCTGTGGCGTGTATGGAACTTGGAGCCGATACTTTTAAGCTTTTACGGTATGCGCATTCGGGGAAAATTTCAGGCGATGATTCCAATGTTGTGGGATACGGCGCCGGTGTTTTTATTGAAAATAAAAAGAAGTCCGCCGATACAGGGGAATTTGACGCGGATATAAAAAATCATTTGCTTCATTATGCGCGGCAAAGCATAGCTTATCGCCTGAAAAATAAAAAAGAAATGGTTATGCCCTTAAGCGAGGTTCCTCAGTTTAATGTTCCCGCGGCGGTTTTTGTCACTTTGACTAAGAATGGCGCATTGCGGGGATGTATTGGGACAATGGAGCCGAGAAATACGCTTTTAGACTCTGTTATTAATTTTGCCTGCGCCGCGGCTTTTGAAGATCATCGTTTCAGTCCTTTAAGAGAAGAAGAATTGAAAAACATTAAAATTGAAATTTCAATTCTTTCGCCGATGTCTAAGGCTGAAAGTTATGAAGATGTTCAAAAGGGAAAGCATGGGGTTCTTATTAAAAAAGGATTTTCAAGCGGCACTTATCTTCCGCAGGTTTGGGAACATTTTGAAAATAGAGATGATTTTTTAAGTTCGCTTTGCGCCGAGAAGGCGGGTTTGCCGGCTTTGGCGTGGAAAGAAGAATCCACCGATATATATGTATATACGGTGGATTCTCTTTCGGAGGAATAAAGTTTCTCCCGCCTATGGCGGGACGAGACTATTTTAAAGACTTACTAAAAGCATATACAGCACAAGAGCTCCTGCGCCTATTAGTGCGCCCGAAGATCCTGCTATTAAAAATCCTACGCCCGCTCCGACTCCTGCCAAGATTATGAGCGGTTTTTGGCTTTTAATGACTTCTTTTGTTTTTTCCCAAATGCTGGGCTTGGGTTCTTCAGGCGGGGCAACATCTTTTACAGCGTATGATCTACTTGTGGATTTCATACTCGGCAGTGATGACCCCGAATATGACTTTGAGCCGTCAAAAGCGGCGCTTGGACTTATTGCCGCGTCTTGAAGACTTGAAAAAGCGTCGCCCGCGAAAGCGCAATTCACGGCGGGCGAGAATAGTAATGCCGCTAAAATCGGAAAAATTATTATTTTTGTTTTTATGGTTTTCATATAGATATTCTACAATCCCTTTTTACGGATGTTAAGGGGTAATGGACCTTAAAATAAATGGGACTAAAGACCTATATAAAAGGCTAAGGCCTTTTATAGTCACCAGTTACCAGTTACAAATAACAAGTCACAAGTCACAAGTAACAAGTAACAAGTTACAAGTCACCAGCGCCGGAAAACAAATAGATCAGAGTTTAGAGAACAGAAACAGCGCGGGAGAGGGGATATAATAAGAGGATTGGAAGATCAGATGACCGGATGATTAGAAACGGCGAGGAACATAGGCCAATATAAAGCAAAGGCGCAGTGGCAGCAATGCATAAAGTAATAGCAAAAAACAAGAGGCAATTTGTAATGATTGGAAATTGGAATTTATTTGTTCTTTCGCAATTATTGTGGGATTTGCCTGACCTTACCCCGCGGGATGCTTTAGATGCTGCCGCGCCGGAAGTTGCGCAGCAACCCACGGGGTAAAATTGCCCAATAAAATACCCCCACTAGGAATCGAACCTGGATCAACTGCTTAGAAGGCAGTTGCTTTATCCATTAAGCTATGGGGGCATTATAAAACGGCAAATAGTAATTCTGCCGAATAAGCGAAAATTATTAGAACCGAGAAATTGTTTGTCAAAGTTCAATTTAAGCCTGCTAAAATATTATTATATAATAGCTCAGCGGTTATTGTCTATGGCTGCGGTTAATCATGGTTAGAAAAATATTCATACTGGTTTTTATGAGTTTTTTATCCGCTTGCGGACGGATTGATTTTAATGAGGCGGTAATGCTTGAAAAACACGGGATGCCTGCTAGGGCGGCTGAGACTTATGAAGCATTTGCCGAGAAACATCCCGAAGATTTGAAAGCTCCGCAGGCTTTTTTTAATGCGGCCAAAATTTATTCGCTTACTTATCATCTCTGCCATAAATCAAAACCGCTTTATGAGAGGCTTATTCGCGATTATCCCGATTATCCTTTTTTAAGCCAAGCCAAAAAAAATATTTTCATGTGCCCCGATTATTATCCTTTGGGAAAATCGGACAAATGGGTTTATGGCGACTCTCAAACGGGCGGTGAAAATATGCGGCAAAATGTAAAATTGATTTCTTATAATGATGCCGCTTTTATGACGGAGACATCGTTTTATGCCGGCGCTAAATTTGTTCAAAAAAACTTAAATGTTTATAATTTTTCGGATAATGAGGTTATTCGCAGAGAAAAGGATTTTAGTACAATTATTCTTAAATATCCCGTCGTGAAAAATAAAAAATGGGAAGCAAAAAGAAAAAATCAAAAAATTAATTATGAGATAGTCGCTACGGGTCTTGAAGTTGGAGTTAAAGCGGGAGTATTTAAAAATTGCGTGAAAGTGAAAGAGCGCGCGGAAAATTCTGCGTCATGGCTTTACACTTATTATGCTCCGTGGGTGGGAAAAATTTTGACCGTAGTCGCCGGAAAAGGATTTGAAAATAGAGTTGAGGAGCTTATTAATTATGAAAAATGAAAATACCGAAAGTTTATTTCCGGAATTGCTTGGAACAGAGCCTAAAAAAAACATTAAGGTGGTAAAATCCATTAGCTCAGAAATCGTTAAGCCGATGGCTTTTTCATTTTCCAAACTTTCATTATATGAGGAATGTTCCTTAAAATATAAGTTCAAATACATTGATAAATTGCCGGAAGAGCCAAAATTTTATTTCGCGCTCGGACATAGCGTTCACAATGCTATGGAATTTATGTACGCGGTGAAATCCCCCCCCTTTCCAGAACTTAGAGATGTTCTCAAGGAATTTAAACGGGAATGGAAGACGAAAAATTGGATGCAGAAGGGCTACAAGGACAGCGCTCATGAAGAAAAAGATTATTCTAAGGCTGTAGAGATGCTCAAAGCGTATTATGAAAAACATCATAAGACTTTTATTGTTCCTTTTCTTTTGGAATACAGCGCCGATGTTGAGGCGGACGGTCTTAGAGTGAGAATAATCGCCGATAAAATAAATTATCTTGGAAACGGCGAGATTGAGATTGTAGATTATAAAACAGGGAAAAATATCAGCCGTTCCGCCGATCAAGTTCATTTGTATCAGAAAATTTGCGAGCTTGATCCGAGATTGAAAGATAAGATACATCAGATATACGGAGATAGGGTTCAAAGCGTGAAAGTGAGAAACATGGAATATTATTATATCCCGGGCTTAAAAGAAATAAAATTTGAAAGAGCGCCGGATAAGGATATTGAGAAGCTTTGGGACAGAGTTTTGAAAGCCGCCGACGGCGTAAGAGCGGCTGAATTTGAGCCGAATCCCGGAGAATTGCAATGTAAATTTTGTGATTTTAAAGCAAATTGCCCTATTTTCACCAATAATAAATCCATTATAACAGACGAAAAAGAGCCGATAAATTATGATAAGGACGAAGAATATTCAAAATTGGCTGCTTTAGTGGATGAATATGGAAAAATGTTCAATAGAGTAAATTCCTTTAATAAAGAGCTTGAAAATATCAAGACCGAGATATTAAAGGTTTTTAAAAAGAAAAAAATATCCTCATATTCCGGCAAAAATTATGGTTTGAATACGAAAAAAACCGAAAAATGGACTTTTGAGGACAGGGAGGCCATAATAAATATTTTAAAGACGCAAGGACTTTATGACAGGGTTTTGGCTCCCGTTTTAAAAAATATAGTTGATGTCTTGAATGATGAGAGTCTGCCCGAAAGTGTTAGAAAAAAAATAAAAGAGCAAGGCGATAAAAAGGAAATATTTAATTTTGAAGTTAATAATATTTCCGGCAGGTAATTGATGAAAGAATATATATTGGTTTTGGATCAAGGCAGTTCGAGTTCCAGAACTTTGGCTTATGACACGGATAGCAATATTTGCTTTAAGTCGCAAGTAAAAGTGAATATTAGATATTCCGGCGCGGCTAATGCCGATTATGACGCAAATGAGCTTTTGGAAAGCCAGCTTCAAAGCTTGGATGAAGTTCTTCTTGCATTGCCTTCCGGTTCTAAGATACTCGGTATGGGGATAGCTGCTCAGCGTTCAACGATAATTTTATGGGACAATGTTACGGGAAAACCGATTTGCAGGGCATTAAGCTGGCAAGACGGACGGGGAGCTGAAATATTAAAAGACATTAAAATTCCTCAGACAAAAATTCACGCGATTACGGGGCTTTATAAAACCCCTTATTATTCCGCTTCCAAAATAAAATGGTGCATGGATAATTATAGCGGAGCGCGCGCGGCTTTAAAAAAATCCCGTTTTATGGTTTCTTCGGTTTCAGGTTATATTCTTTGGCATCTTTCAAAAGGGCGGATTTCAGCCATGGATTCCACTCATGCTCAGCGGTCTTTGCTGTTTGATATTAAAAATAAAAAGTGGCATTCGTCCTTGCTTGAAGCTTTTAAAATACCTAAAAATATACTTCCCAAAATTATGCCTACCATAGCAAATTACGGAACGATAGAGAGAAAAGGATTTTTTATTCCGGTTTATGTTACGGTAGGCGATCAGCAAGCCGCGCTTATCGGGCTTGGGATAAAAGAAAAAATGGCGGCATTAAATTACGGCACAGGAGCTTTTTTATTGGTAAACACAGGCAAGAAAATAGTTAAAGTTAAAGGGCTTTTAAATTCCGTCGGCGCTGTTAACGGCTTAAAGAAGAACGACACTTTTTATATTACGGAATCAACGGTCAATGCCGCCGCCACCGCTCTTGAATGGCTGAGAGCTAAATTTGATTTATTTGATGATATTTCGGATATAGACAAAATGTGCCGAAAGTCTTCAAACCGGCTTTTTGTTTTACCGGCCATAGGCGGGATAGGAGCTCCTTATTGGGATTATTCAACCTTCACCACATTTACGGGTTTGAGCGCCAAAAGCGATAAATACGATATTATTAGGGGGTTTGTGGAAGGGATTTGTTTTATGATTGCGGATGCCGCCGCGCGAATTGAGGAGAACGGAACAAAAATATCCTCAATTATAGCGACAGGAGGGCTTTCTCAGATAAATTATTTATTGCAGTTTCAGGCGGATATAACCGGCGCGGCCATTATAAGAAGCAAGCAAAATGAAGGGACGGCATTTGGAACGGCCAAAATGACTGCCGACGCTTTAAAATTGCCGACGGATAAATGGAAATCAGGCAATCGAGAAAAAACTTTTTTTCCGTCCATAAGCAAAACTCAAAGAGATAAACTGATTAGAAGCTGGAGAATTTTTATAAAAGATTCTCAGCGCATGAGCGCCAATCTTCGCGATTTCGGCGCGCTTCCTCATAAATAATAGGGTGTAGGGTAGAGGATATCCCGCCATAGGCAGGACGGGGAAGGGATATGTCCCGTCTCATTGCGATTTAAGAAAAAACCCATAAATTGACATAGGTCTTTTGGGATAAAACAATGGGCCAAAAAACTTTATTTTTTTAGGTCTTATGATTCTTACGCAAGCGGCGTATTCTATGTAACATATAAGGTAAGAATAAGTTTGGGAAATAAAAAATAATATTATGGAAACAATTATGAGAGTATTATGCGCTTTGGCAATAATCGCGGGTTTTACAAGTATGGCGGCGGCGACAAGTCTTGAAACGGATAAAATAGAAGCCGGAGCTAGATTTGATGAACAAAAAATAGAAACGAAGATGAACAGCGGTAATGAAGCGCCAGTTCGGATGAATATTGGATTGACTGAAGTTAAAGAGGTTCAATGCAATGCCGAAGCTAAAGATTTTAGCCGCTTAGCTGCAAAAAAACCATCAGCTTTAGTTAATGAAGGCGATGGAGAAAAGAAGGATGATAAAACGAAAAAGAAAGACGGTATCTCCAAAGGCTCTATTGCATGCGGAGTTTTATTGGGAGTAGCTATCTTGGCAACTGCCATTGTTTCCGGCAGTGTTCTCGCAGGAACGATTGTCGGTATGGGAATACTTATTGTTTATGCTTTAACGGCATAGGAACATTTCCTCAAATGAATAAGAAACTATCCCCCCCCTTACATAATTTGAATTGGGTAGAGCCATAAGCCGGAATTATTAAGAAAATACTTTTAGGTAGACTGTAGCGCTGTATCACCGCGCTATGTTTATATATTTCAAAGTTTCCATTGCCGCCACAGCTCCCGTTCCCGCCGCTATAACGGCTTGTTTGTAATTTGGGTCCATTACATCTCCGGCGGCAAAAACGCCTTCAATTGAGGTTTTGGCATGACCGTCGGTTTTTATATAGCCTTGCGCGTCAATTTCGATTTTATCTTTAAATAATGATGTTTCAGGGGTATGGCCTATGGCGATAAAAACTCCCGAAAGATTGATTTCCTTTATTTCATTTGTTTTGACATTTTTAATTTTCACTCCGCTTACTTTATCGGAGCCGAGAACTTCATCAAGCGTCGAATCATACAGAATTTCAATTTTGGGGTTTGCTTTAAGTTTTTCCTCGGAGCGGCGGTTTGTTCTAAGTTTATCCCGTCTATGAACCAAATAAACTTTATTGGAAAATTTTGCTAAAAATAAAGCGTCTTCCGCGGCGGTATCTCCTCCGCCGATAACACAGACATCTTTATTTCTATGAAAAAAACCGTCGCAAGTGGCGCAGCTTGAAACTCCCTTGTTTCTGAATTTGGTTTCAGAGGGAAGTCCCAGCCATCTGGCTTTTGCTCCGGTCGCGATTATGACGGAGTCCGCCGTAAAAACTTTTTTAGAGGAAGCGGTGAATTTAAACGGTTTTGTTTCAAAATCAACTTTGATGATTTCTTCGCCTAAAATCTCACAGCCGAGCCTTTTGACCTGGTGCATCATTTTTTGCATTAAGTCGGCGCCGGGAACAGCTTCGGGAAAGCCCGGAAAATTTTCCACTTCCATTGTTTGAATTAATTGTCCGCCCGGAAGCATTCCTGAAAAAATAGCGGTTTTAGCTCCGCCTCTGGCGGCATAAATTGCCGCGCTAAGACCGGCGGGGCCGCAGCCTATTATAATTATATCTCGGTGATTTTCATTTTCAGTCATAAGGATTCTCTCAGTTGTTTATTTTTTGTAAATTGTGTTAGTTTCCTTGTTTTTTATTCCCGTATCATCAATATCAACTTATCTTCGTATTTCCGCGGTTATGTTTTTTCTTTTTCATAAATCGCGCAGCATGAATCTGTTTCCCAAAATTTAACTTTGTATACGATAGGAAATTCTTCTTGGGTTTTTTTGAATATTAATTCGGCCAAAGCTTCAGCTGTCGGATTTTCCGAAGTTTCATAACATTCTTGTCCCTCGTCTCGCAATATTTTTAATAAAGGGTCTTTTTTTGAAAGAATAACTTTGTGGTCCAAATTTTCATTTAGCCATTTGTTTAATTTTGCGGCTATCAGCGTAAAATCAACAACCATATTTTCCGCGTTTAGTTGAGGCGTTTTGAGATTTACTTCTATTTTAGCGTTATGACCGTGAAGGTTTCCGCATTTTCCGATATAATTAAAAAGCCTATGTCCGTAAGCAATGTCAAATATTTTTTTTACTTTGTGCATTTGTTTATCCTTTTAATATATTTTCTTATAAGATTTATCGGCAATCCTACGACAGTGTCAAATCTGCCTTTTATTTTTTCAATAAACATGTCATCCGTGTCCTGAATGGCATAGCCCCCCGCTTTGTCCATATGTTTTGCCGCGAAATAGCGCAGTTCATCGGATTTGAGTTTTCTAGCCTTGCATTTTGACATAGCGTAATCTTTCAAGTAAATATTTTTTTCCAGCCATACTAAAGCCGTTCCGCTGTAAACAGTTTGCCAATTTCCGTTTTGAAATTTAAGCATAGCGGCCGCTTCCTTAATATTTTTTGGTTTGCCGAGTATTTTTCCTTTGCGGAAAACAAGGGTATCCGCGCCTATAACCGGCATATTCGGATATTTTTTAGCTATCGCTAGGGCTTTTCTTAAAGAGAGCTCTTTTACTATGGCCGAGGGTCGTTTTAGGCCGGTTTTTTCATCGGCATCGCTTGATATTTGCCGAAATTTAATTCCGGCCATTTTTAATAATTTTACTCGCCTTTTGGATTTTGAAGCTAAAATAAGTCGTATTTTCATTTCCTCATCTTAAACTTTAATGTGTTTTGAGTTATCCAATCAAGATATTTTTTGCTTCCGCCCGCGATATCGAAAAAAATTATTTCAGGATTAGAATAGGTATGATTTTCTTTTGTAAAGTTTATTATTTTTTTTGAAAGCGAAGCTTGAGTTTTCACTATAAGAAGATATTCGTCGGCTTTTTCTATTTTTCCCTGCCATTTATATATTGATTTTATACTTGGTATAATTGACACACATGCCGCGAGATTGTTTCTCACCAGACCATTGGCTATTTTTGAAGCAGTTTTTTTATTTCCGGCGGTTATTAAACATACTTGATAATTTTTATAGTTCATAACAAACCACCCGGTTGTCCGCCGACGGAATAGTGGCATAACCTCATTGTTCCGCACAGGCAGCATTGGCTCATTGTTTTCTGCTCACTGCTATCCTATTGCCACGCTGTCATACTGTCGTTCGTCGCGCTTCTGCCTTTTTATTCATACAATAAATTGCACTGCGAAAATTCTAAGCCCGCTCTTTCCAGAATATCCGCGTTTCTTTCGCGCCAATTTGCGTCTTTTTTTATTTCTTGTCTGTATATTTTTTCAAAGTTAGAAATGGTTTTACTGGAATCGTCATAGAAAGCCCTTTGATATCTGTAAATGTCATATGTATTTAGCCCGCGATTTCTAGAATCGTTTTGCATCGCTTCACTCATGCTGAGAACTCCTTTTTTAACCTTTTCCAAATCCCGTTCAAGAAGCACTTGAAAAAAATTCCCCTTTCCTGCGGATTCTTTTATTTTGCCGAGCCAGATCTTTTGAGTATGGAGAGTTTCAAGGGGCAATTGGCAATCAGGGTCCGTAATAAGGGCGGCATAACGAGCTTTGCGTATGGCGGGCTCTTGTCCGTCCATAATATAGGTGCAAAATTCGGATTTAATTTTTGATGAAAAAGGAAACCGGATAAAATCATCATTTACAAAATTAAGCTGAAGAGCGATTCTTGATTGAAGAAGCGCCGCCGCCTCTTCCTCTTCGCTTATTATTTCTTCAAGTTTGCTTATGAGGCGCATTTTATAAATGAAAGCGGCTCGCGCCACTTCAAGAGCAAGAAGAATTTCCGATTTCTTAAAATCCTTGGCTATATAAATCCTGTTTTTTTTGAACGCGAATTTATGGCAGAGACCTGCGGTGTTTGAATATTCTATCCGTATCGGATTTGCGTAGAGAAAATCCACAAGTTCTTTACCTTCGGGAGTCTCGGAAAGAATATCCATAGCTCTTTCTATTGACGGTTCACTGCTTAGTATTATTGCGTCTTTTTGCCTATTTGAGGCGCAGGAAATAAGTAGAAGCAATATTAACGGGAATAAGGACTTTAGTGGTTTCATTTTACTTTAGAAAATTCTTGAGCAGCTTATTTACGCTCTTATCAATGGCTTTTTTGACAGCGGGTTGTTTAATTATGGATTTGACATCCGGTTTTACCTTCGGATCGGTTAAAGTGCCTTTGACTATGAGATCTACGGCTGTTGACATGCTTATTCCGCTTTGTTTATGGAGCTTGGCGCTGATTCTTATGTCAAGTTCTTCATTCGCCAGATTAATTTTTCCGGAAGTTTTTACATCCGCCACATTTGAATTGAGTGTTGATTTTTCTATGTTCATCAGTCCGCGGCTAAAAATGTAATCCCCTTCTATCAAGGAATAGCTGATATCGTTGAAATCGGGAAAACTTTTTATTTTTGCCGCTTTTGAGCTCTTTTGCAAAAGCAATATCGGGGAAAGAATTATTTTGGCTATTTTATAGTCGGCGGCTATCTTGTATAAATCCGAAAATTTCCCGCCTTTAACGCTAAAAGAGCTGTCGCCTGAAATATCTTGCATGTCCGGGCGTATGTTTTTTAAATCGGTTTTAAATGAAATATCTTTGCCTAAAAAATTAGGATGATTGATTTCCCCTATCGTAATCGCGCCGGAAATATCAATTGGCATTAAGTTTGCGTCTTTCCGCGTTTTGCCGTTTTTATCCGCCGCCGGAATTTTTGAAGCGGGTTTTATCGGCGGGAGTTCAAGTTTCGCTAGGGAGCCTGCAAATTTTATTGCCGGATGTTTCATGTAATTTTCAGCGGATAAACTGATGTTGAAATCCGAGTCCTTAAGCTTTCCGCTCGCTTTTTTTACGGTTATATTCTTATCGCTGAAAATCAGAGCTCCGTTTACTTTGCTCAGTTTGAACATATCCGCGCCGGCATGGACATCGTTAAAACTTAATAGGCCGCTAAAAATCGGTTTTGCTTTATAGGAAAATTTTGTATGGCCTTTAAAATTTCCGCTTATCGCATAGTCTTGGAGTTGCGGAAATATTTCGGCTATTTCGGCCATATTGCCTTTTTGAATTTGAATATTCCCTGTAACAGCCATTTCTTTTTTTTGAAAGAAAACATTCGCGGATGATATTATCTTATTTTTGCGCGTGCTTATTTGGGCATGCTTAATTTTGACCAAATCATCTTTTAGAAGAGTTCTAAGCTCAATATCCAGCATAGGCAGTTTCAAGTTTTTGGGTACGGCAGGAAATTTTTTGGCTATTACGGAAGAATTTGTTTCGGGGATATTAGCCTTTAAATCAAGGTTAAATGCGTATTTAAAATCAGGTTGCCATTTTAATGTGCCTGATAAATCTCCCGCAAAGAAAGCCGCTTCATAAGACATTTTTTTGATTTCCATAAAATCTGTTGAAAGTTTGAAACTTATATCGGCAATAAAACCGGGAAGCCCGATTTTGGACGGCACTTCGGGGAAATAAGGTTTTAAACTTGTGCTTGAAAAAGGCTTTATTTCAATATTAAGTTTCGCGTCGGGTTCAATAAGATTTTTGAGAGTTCCGCTTACAAAGCAATTGATATTATCAAGGCTTATTCCGGCTTTTTTAATATTCATTTCGCCTTTTTCAATATCGAAGTCAGGAAGCTTTAATTCTCCCGATAAGGCAGTCGGAAGTTTTCCTTTAAAGTAGGGTGTTTTTACATTCATTAGAAAATCGGCTTTATAAGGAAATTCGGCATTTGGAGATATATTGCCGGCCTCAAACTTGATATTTTCAAATATAAAAGAGCCGACTGAGTTCTTAAATAATATTTTGGAATCGCTTATGGTTAAGCCGGAAATCATTAAATCCATCGGTTTGCTTTTGCCCTTGGATTTTGTTTTGCTTTCTTTTGGCGCGGTTTTAGGGCTTTCTTCCATCAAATCCGAGAAATTATAAATATTTTTTTTCAATTCAATTACTTGCAATTCCAGTCCTTTTACGGATATTGAATTGACCTTTATTTTCTTTTTCAAAAGGGCGCGAAAAGACGGTGTTAAAATGAATTCTTCGGCGGTTAAAAATTCACCTTCCTTAAAATTCGGATATTCCGATATTTTTAAGTTTTTAACGGCAAAGCCGCTTAATTTTAAAGAAGCGCTATCAAGCGATATTTCTCTGCTTGTATTTTTTTTGGCAAAATCAATAATAAGGCTTTTAATCCTCTCGGGGGTGAAATAATGTTTAAGCGCGAAAAATCCCAATAATCCTGAAAATAGGACAAAAAGGATAAAATAGAACAGTATCTTGAAAGTCTTTTTCATAGTGGTAAAATTATACAATAAACGAAGCTATGCTTCATAAAGTGTCGGAAGCTATGCGAACGACCAATAAACGAAGCTATGCTTCATTCCCGCCATTAAGGCGGGACAGGCAAGTGT
>JAKLQJ010000293.1 GCA_022013385.1 Elusimicrobiota bacterium | reverse complement strand
TCTGTTACCATTGTATATGTAAGGATTGGTGCTGAGTTGGTGGCTAACCTTTACTCAGACCAGACTTTCACTGGCAAGAACTAATACACTTTTCTCGGCGCACTCATAATCCTTCCCCTTGAATAATAGGATTCAATATTTATATTCTACAGCTTTAACTTAAAATAAGCAAAAGTGTCCACAATAGGTCCAAAATGGCACAAATTAAGACAAATTGGTACAAGTCAAAAATGTATTATTTTTATTGGGAAAACTAGGTTTTTATAGAGGATTTTGAAACTTCAATTTTTGTTTTTTCTGGCCGGATTCAGGGAAATAGGGTTTTTAGATCGCACAAGGTTGCGCGGTAAAGATATTTTATCGTCGGGGTGATGTCTTAATACCCCTTTTTTTAGGCAGGGCTACTTATATCCATCTGGGGACTACTTGGGGTTGGGGTTGTTAGGTAAGGAGTATACGCAACCCTGCCGTGAATATCTTATAAGAATTTGAAAGTTAAAAGCAATACTGCGGAATGAGGTTTATCTTATTAGCGCGCGTTCTGTTAAACGCCGGGAAGTCCTGGCGGTCGGCCTGTGATAGTGTTGCGGAATTTATGGAGCAAGGCTATTAAGCGCGCCTTGTCGACTGTGATTAGTCTATGCAATAAGACTATGAACAGTGGATAATTAAAAACTGTGCAATGGAGCGACTTATAAAAAGGTTCATTGTATTTGTTGTTTATAGGGTTTGTTATAAATAGAAGTTACTATTTATAGTATAGAATCGCCGTTGTCAATTTTTATGATTAACTGTTTTATAATTTAAATATTGGAAAAAACTTATCATAAACTTCTTTGGAGCTTGCAAGGATATATTTTACTGTGGATTGCTGTACTCTACTTAAATACTTCTCAAACTTAATCGGTTTTCCATTTAAATCCGTAAGTATGGCGCCGGCTTTTTGAGCAAGATATGCTCCGGGAATCATATCGTGTGGATGTTGTCCACAAAGCTCAACTATTACACCAATTGGAACTTCATTGTCTACCATTTGAACCATAGCTGGATTTCCACTTATATTTAATATTCGAAAATCATCTTCTTCCTTTTTTATAAAATTTAAAAACTTTTCATGTTGAGCTATAGATAAAAAATTTTTAACTTTTTGACCATACCATGAAAAAGTTATACCTGAAGGTATAGAATCTTTTTGACCAATTCTAAAGAATTCTTTAACATTGGGAGTTTTTTTTGCTACTACATTCATATAATTAACACTAAAGTAAATGGTTTCGTTAGGTAAACCAATAAATGAAGCTAAAATTTCGTTATTATCTGTATAAATTACTACTGCGGTACACCAATTCCCCAGTTTTTTCGCAAACAAGTCTGTTCCATCTATAGGATCTAAAAGGCATATAATCTTTTCATTTTTATTTTTCTTCTTTTTACTCACAGATTTATTTATATTAATTATTTCAGGTTCTTTATGTATTTCAAAATCTTCTTCACCCCAAATTTGCACTTTGTAGTTACCACTATAGATAGTTTCTAATTTCTTTTTTAAGATTTTTTGTGCAGTCCTATCTATAGAAAGCATTCTTTTTCCAACCACAATTGGCCTAAGATTATAATATGGGTCGTCATAGGCGTGAAACTTTACATATTTTATATTATAAAGAATTGCATCAAGTGTTTTTTCAACATCCTTGTAAGGTAGTTCTTGCTGTTGGGTGTGTTTTGACATTTTTTATATTTCCCAATTAATTCCCGAAACATAATAAGTAAATTAGAAAATCTTCTTAAGTAGCAAGAAACTTTTTAAATTCACTCTCGCTTGGATATTTAGACTTACGAGATTCTTTAACAGCTTTACTATATGCTTTTATTCCACTTTTAACAAAAGAATCAATAAATTCATCAGGAAGTTCGCAACTGGTTGCACTGTCTCTCAATATTTCTTTTATTTCTTCTTTTTCTATTTTCGTCATTTCTCCTCTCTCATCAGGTAATAACAATTGTCTACTATATATTACCATATAAGCAATAGTGTGTTACAGTATGAATTCGGTTTTGTCAATAGAACAAAAAAGGACAATAAACTACAAATTATAAAGAATTGGCCTTATTGCCGAATAAAAAAAATATGCCGGTAATTGTGGCTATTGCCGCAATTACCTTTTTTTCATAAAAACGGCCAAAAGGCCGTTTTCCGGGAAAATCTGTTTTAGGATCGCGCAAGGTTGCGCGCTAAGAGGAGTTTCTTATCGGCTTGTTATCGAAGTACCCCTCTTTTTTAGCCGTTATGAAAAACTCCGGGTTTTGAAATCCGTGCCGGAAATTGCGAATACGCCACAATTTCCTTTCTCCAGTAAGGAGTTTCTTAAACTGAAAATTATCAGTCCCCGAGAATTTTCAGCACATCAGCCCGGGAATATAAAAATTTTTGGGGTTAGATTGATTTTAATCATATATAATGATATAAAAGCAACTAAGGTTACACCCATCAGGTATAACAAAATATATTCAGTTTACAGGGGGATTGATGAAAAAAATAATTTTAATGTTGCCTATTTTAATTTTAAGCGGTTGCGCTTATTATCAACCTACGGCAGTTTCAACAAATAGTATTGGCGGTAAATATGAACGGCCTACTGGAATAGCACAAGGAACGGCAAGTAGATTCTATTTTTTTCCTTGCTATGCCGCATGTCCTAGTGGGGAGGATTCTTTAAAAGCGGCAATTGATGATGCTTTAATAGGACGAAATGCCGATACCTTGGCAAATGTTTTTGTAGATAGAAAAACAACATATTTTCCTCACCCTCTTTTGTATTTGTTTGTGCGGCATGATGTGATAGTAACCGGAACTTTAGTGAAATACAATACGGATGAATTTCCTCCTGATGATGATAAATTTGTAGATATTATAAATTCAAAAAATATAGAAATGATATTCGACACACTTATAAACGGTGAAAAAAGAGAAAGAAGAAGTCTTTTGCGAAACTTGCCTGATGAAACAAAAAGCAGACTACATCAATATTTGATAATAAGTGAAAACAAAAAACAAATCACAACTGCCAGTCAAAAGGATGTGTTTTTACTCGTAGCTGGTCGCCCTGCATATTTAAAAAACAAATCACTTTTCTCTTTACAGGAGGAGTGTTATTCTTATGGATGTTTAATAAGCCTTGAAAATAAAAAGTGGGAAATACTTTTAAAAAACATGGACGAACCTGAAAAAGACGCTATTATTAAACTTGCAAAAAACCGGATACGAGCTTGTTTTTCAAAAAAAACTCCTTCTGTTGTTGTTGATATAGAAGCAAATTTTTTTGATAATGAAAGGGAATTTCTGGAATTTTTATGTAAATCAGGTTATCTAAACTCAAAATAAATACTTATTGCTCACTAATTCAGCCTGACCGGTAAGTATGACAATGGGTATTTTTTGAGGTTTTGAGACATCGGCTCGAACTTCTTTACATATATCAAACGCTGTTCTGTCTTTAAGGAAATAATCCAAAAGGAGTAAATCAAATTTGTTTTCTTTTATGGATTTAAGTGCCTCGATACAGCTTTCGGCCGTATAAATATTAAATCCTGCAGATAGAAAACCTTTTTTAAAAAAAATAAAGTGTAGTTTTATTATTCTCAACTATTAATATTGTTTGTTCTTTCATTTTCTTAATTATGGATTTTTTAAAACAAATTCAGAAGCTAATTTTTGCGCTTCGGCAATTTGCTCTTTTGTCATTTTTTTTTCAACTTCATCTCTTAACTTTGCATGCTCACTATTTTGAGATGCGGCTAAATTAAACCATTTATGAGCTTTAATATAATCTTGAGCCACACCTTCCCCTTTTGCATACTTATACCCTAAATTATATTGCGCTTGAGCATCACCCTGCTCCGCCGCTTTTCTCCACCATTTCACGGCTTCTTTATAATCCTGCGCCACACCTTCCCCTTTTGCATACTTATACCCTAAAACATATTGCGCATCAGCAAGACCTTGCTCCGCCGCTTTTGTATACCATTTCACGGCTTCTTTATAATCTTGAGCCACACCTTCCCCTTTTGCATACTTATACCCTAAATTATATTGCGCTTGAGCATCACCCTGCTCCGCCGCTTTTCTCCACCATTTCACGGCTTCTTTATAATC
>JAKLQJ010000292.1 GCA_022013385.1 Elusimicrobiota bacterium | reverse complement strand
TTCTTTGACAGAATTAAAAGATAGAATATTAAAAGGCATTGATGAAATAAATCAAGAGCCCGTAGTGCATCAGTGGAAAAATTTTGAATTTGCAAATTAATTTATTTGAGGGTGTTTTATTGAAACGCTATACTAGTTGCCTAGTTGCCTTATTGCCTTGTTACCTAGTTGCCTAGGAGTAATACATTAGCCCTGCTAATGTATTACTCCTATCTTCCTTATTATAACCTTGCTCCCTTTGGGACTTGAAGCCTTTATCCTTGCTATATAACCGCCCTTTGAAACATAACTGCCAAGGCCGTTTTTACCGTTCCAAGTAACATAATTCGGCCCTATTTTGCCGCCTTCCGAACCGTTTGAGAATTTAAATTCTCTGACCACATAACCCAATAAATCATATAGCGTGATGCTAACTTCGGCATTATCGTTCAGAATATAACTGATTACCGTTTTACCTTCAACACCGCCTTTTCTAAAGTCTACGGGATTGGGGAAATTATAAACATCGCTTATAAGCTCCTGTTTTATTTCTGTTCCGGCAGGTGTGGATGTTTCAGACCATGGAGAGGATAAACCTGCGAAATTCCAACTTCTAACCCTATAGGTATAATATTTGCCTAAAGGCCGCGGGGTTTCGCCCGGATTAACCGGGTCACCTATCGTATAGAGATTATTGACGGCTCCGCCAGTTTTAAATCCCGGAATGGCGGCTATGGTTTTCCACACAGGGCTATTCCCCTCTCTTTCCTGAATTTCATATGCCATTACATTGGATTCATTATCCTCGGAAGGATTCCATTTTAGAGCATAGGCTTGCCCTGAATTAAAACCCTCGGGCACCTGCGGTTCGGGAGAAGTAGGCGTTGTGGGATAAGAAATATCAACCCTGTAAATCAATATCGGAATACCAGTATCGGATGGAACATATAAACCGTCCGCCATAACGCCTCTGACTGACAAAATATATCCTCTATCAGATACTGTTTCACCCCATAGCGTATGCGGACCTCTAAATGAGCCCTGAACTCCTCTTTCAAGAATTTTGAAAGTCACATCATCAATCTTGGAAACAAGCATAATTTCATTGCCGACATAAACAATGCCTTCCTGCGCAAAACCCTCCGTTGAATTGACGGTGAAAGAAGATGTGTTAACCTCTATTCTGCTTTTAAGCTTAGTGAAATGTCCCGGCGAAAGCGAAATATTGGTAACAGCGCCGGAGAGCTTATTGCCTAAAGGTTGCCATGACCCCTTTATACCGGAAGGGTCACTATAACTGCCGCCTACAGAAATTTCATAATTTACGACATTGCCGGTCGCCGGATTCCACATACCGTTAAGTTCGGTTGTTTTTGAAGACCATGCCGAAGGCACAATACCCAAATCGGAAACCGGCAACATCTGCTTAACATTCAAGACGCTATCACCGATGAAATATAAAGGCTTGCCGCCGCCGTCATCTATAATCCCATCCGCTATATAATCAAGATTGCTTTCAAAATCAAGTATTCTGTCGCTATCAATGTCAAATGTGGGAAAACCGCTATTATTTAAGCTCACATTGACACATTTGCCCATGCCGAAGAAATCAAAGTTATCGGGGATATTATCATCATTAACATCAATCAGCGGCTCATTGCTGCCGCATGCCGTATTTGGAGAATCGTATATCCATTTGCTTGCATCGGTAACGGGATAATTATTAGCCCCATAAACGATATTGCCGGATGAATCCATAAGGGCATAAGCGGGATAGCCGTTATCGGCCATTATAATGGGTTCATAAATAGGCGTAAGAGGAATAATAGCCGGAGACACAAGAATATAATCTGAAACAAGAGGAAATTTGGAACTTGAATCTTGTCCGGCGGCAAGAGATAAGCCGTTGGGACCTTTTATATCGGAAAATACATCAATGCCGAGACCGACATAATGGCCTAATATATCCTGCTCGGCCAAATCCGTATTCCCTATTGTTGCCACAATATGAATACCGACTGTTTGAGTGCTTACCGCGATATAAGGAAGCTCATCTTCCGTTATATCTATACTAATGCCGGATTTAAAAGAATTTGCGGAACTGTGAACTATAGAACCTATCTTCTTATCAGCCAAAGGTGAAAATGAGCCATCGCCATTATCTTTCCACAATTCAATCAATGAAAAATCTCCGTCACCCACGCCCGCGGTATTCGTGCTTATTGTTCCCGCCTGATATAGGTTTATTTGGCCTATATTCACATAATCGGACAAGGTTTTCATATTAACGGTTAAAACGGGTATATTATGCGTGTCTTTTTCAGCCGATTTAGGCGCTATGCTTATGCTTTCCACGCTTAAGCTTACAGGACGCACCGGCACAAGACTTGAATTAAAGGGGTACTCGCCCTCGTAAGTTCCTTGAGGCAGAGTGTTTGTTATGTTCATATTGATTTTTGATGAAATTTCATGCGGAAAATTGACTGTTATCCATGATTTATCTCTTATGGATACACCTACTTTATTGCTTTTGACGGCTGTTTCGCCAATATCGTAAGCCACAAAGAAACTCTGCGGCAAAGGCGACAATGTCTGTAATTGCGACAAATAAATAACAACCTGAGTATTTAAAGGATTATCTTGGTCAAATAAATCAACTTTCCTCACGCTCGCTCCGGCATAATGGTTTATCTTGGGAGTATTCAAATCACCCAATCTGTTTCCCCTTGATACAACAGAAATACGATAGGCTCCGTTTACCCCGTCATAGCTTATGCCCGAATAAGTTATAAGCTCGGCATTTGAAACATATAATCTGCCGCTTGAAGCGAAACCCTCGGTGGATTTAACCAATATGTCAAATGGAGCCGTCGCGCCGCTGCCGATTTCGGCGTGAAGCGCGGTTTCCGCCTCTGAAACATCCTCATCATTTATGTCAAGCGCGTCGTTTTGATTTGAATCTTGATAAATATGGATAAACTTCACATCCGTGTTCTTGGCAAAGGGATAATTAGGGTCATTGGAAGCGCCGGTTCTCTGCAATTTAATGGCCGACCATCTGGCATTTCCAACCTCGGCGGATAAATTAAACCGCGCTATTGCCACATCGGTTTGAGCTTGCCCAACCCCGCCCTGCTCTACCAATTGAGCCGCCACATCATTAGCGCCCAATATAACATCGCTGTCCACCTCGTTAACAAGCATCGGAGTCGTTGCTATAGGTTCATCCGTGATAGTGATTAGATTTGGTATGCCTATCGCAAAATAATCGGTGGAAACGATAGAAAGCCCCATAGTGCTGCCTATAATAGCGAACTGCGACACATCATAAGTCACAAAGGCGCAGGCCGGCCTTGTTGTTATTACCAACGGCGTTTTAAGCGCGATATTTATCGCGCCCGCGGAAAAAGATTCATTTCCGTAAGACATGAGATTCGGATAACTGCCGCCGGCGCCGGTGGATATATCCACGCTGTCAAGCAAACAATTATCATTTGAGTCCCGCCAAATCTTTATGAGGTCTATATCGCTGTCATTTGAACTGCCCGTTCTGTTTATTTTTATCGCTTCAACTTTAGCCGATGTTTTATCCGTTTTCATTTTCATTGAAATCAAACCGACATTCGTGTCATTTTGCGTGACATTCACCGGCGATATATCCTCAGGTTCAAGAGTAATGGTGTTAAGAGTAGGCATAATAACCTGCATAGCGCTCCTAACAGGCTCCGGAAAATAAGCTTCATGGCCTGAATTTTCAGGGCCGAAGAGCATATTGCTCTCCGACTGAACCTCTATTCCCAAAACATCATTGGGCGGGTCTAGCGCTTCGTGCGAGAAATTGGAATCCACGCCCAAACTCATGGAGACAAAGAATACGGTAGGCTTAGCCTCAACAACAACATAATCAAGATCTGGAAGATTAGGATCCGCCACATTTATAGTAACTCTGCCGACAGACTCATTGTTGGCGCCAAATTGCCCTTGACCGACAATAATATCGCTTAAATTTTGACCGGTCACAAAATCTCGGTCAAAGGCTCCGTTGCCATTGTCTTTCCAGATTATTATGTTTTTCACATCATTATCATAACCGTTTAAGCCCGAAGGCTGCCTTCTGGAAAATTTCATGCCTTTCCATCTTACGCCATAGCCGTCGGTAAAAATCTCAAGTTTCATAAAAGGATAATTTGTCCATCCCTGCTTGATATATGTGCCGATTGCCGCGCCGGAACTGTGAGCCACTATCGGAGAACCGAATTCTCCTCTCCTTACAAATTGCAGCGTATTGGAGGTTTTGGAATTATAATGCACTATTTCATTGTCCACAATGGCATATCCCGATGATTCAATATTGCCGGTATCGCTAACGCCCCATGCCGCGTCTTCATGACCGATGGACGCCGAGTCTATATTTTGAGCGAGCCGCAATACCGGCGCATTTGCGCTGGTGACAGAAGCGAAAATGGGTTCCGTTATTACTGTAACGGTGCTAGGAGCTGAAATCATTTCTCTAAGTTTTGAGAAGAACGGCAATTGCGATGAACTGTCATAAATATTCGGCAAAGAAAAAGAATTTTTGATTTCACTCTGCGCGCTCGGACTATTGGTCGGGAAAGATTCCGCTTTTAAATACGCTCCCAAATATCTTGGATTGCCGTAGATATCATTGGGCGCGGCTGAGTCTTTTATATCATAACTTATGAAATACCGTCGCGAAACATTTTCGGCTTTTGCTTGCTCCTTAGTGATTATCTTTCTGTAAGAAAAGAAATCAACTCTTGAAACTAAAGCGCCGTACGCGGTATTGCCGAAAGTTCCGGTGCCTATTATCACATCATTTTCCGCGGACAAAAATCCGTTATCATCCGCGTCATGCCAAACTTTTACCTGACTGACATCATCCATGGCGCTTCCTTCGCCGATAACCGAACCTGTGGCATAAACCATCATCCATCTAAACATGGCGTCGGACATATCCGTTTCAGCCGTAAAGGACAGAATCGGCTGATTCACATCTTTCTGTTGGAGAGTGTTCCCCGTGACGGTATCGGTGGCTATTATTAAAACCTTGTCCGCGTATTCCTCAATTTTTCCGATATAAGAAAAACTGACGGCAGGGCCTATATTATCGCCGCTCATCTTTTTTGGATAAACGATATAGAAATAATCGCTCGTTCTTATGCAAAGACCTATATTCGCTTCATCGGAAACCGTAGCAAGAGGGTCAACATCATAAGTTATGAAATAGTCCCTTTCCTCGTCGTAGATTAACTGCCCGTCAAAGCTTCCCGCTTCGCCTACTACGGGCAATATCGCCTGACCCGAAATGTAAGTGCCCTGGGGCCAATCTCTTGCTATTGTGCCCTCGGCTCCCCTTGTAAGACCTCCGAAAGTATTGCCCAATACATTCACGGTTGAATAATACACAATTTCTTTCATATCGGGATCTGTTTGCTCGTCGTTTATTACCAGTCTTCCCGGCGCCATATCAAAAGGACTATCGGTCGGAAAGAATTTCTGAATATCGCTGACAGCCATAACGGATGCGGAAAATGAAATGGACGAAACTATGGTATCTATCGGAAATTTTCTATTTTGAACGCCTATCAATAGCACTTCCGTATCTTTAATCGTGGTGGTGGTTTGCAATAGTCCGTCGCCTGTGGAATCATGCCACAAGCTGATTCTCTTTATATCGCTCGCCTTATTATACAGCGCGGCTCCGCTGTTTTCCGCAGCTGTAATCCATCTGTCAAGCTTAAGTCCTTTCCACATAGCCGAACCGTTGAAATCCTCAACCTGAAGCGTCAATCTTGCCACGGGCCTGTTTATATCGTTTTGAGTAATAAAAGTCGGCTTGGAAAAGCCATTTGGCGGACCCCTGTTTATGGCCACAAGCTTAACGGTATCGCCTGTAGCCACTACCGGAACAATTGAGGAGTTCATAGTAGCTAAATCTTGAGGAAGATCAAAGCCGCCCTCGCCCAATATGCCGTCTTTTTCAAGCCTGGCTCCGTGAGTCAAACCTTCAATAGCGTCGGAACTAAAGTCATACGCGATGAAAAAAGTCTTGGTGGATGTGTTTATTATACCTGCCGATTTATTTGAGAAAGTTAAATAAAACAGTTCCGTATCGTCGGGATGATGCGTGGGCGGATTGGTTATATCGGTTATTTCCAGATCCCTTCCCTCCGCGAAATAACCGTCGCCCTTCGTCCAATCCCCGGCCGAGGCGTCTATATAGACTCTCATGGATTCTATATCCAAACCGCTGCCCGTTCCTGTTTTTATTATTTTAAACCCTGTTAGCGCGCCTTCAAAATTATCCGTCCAAGCCTCAATTTTAAGCATACCGACTTTAGGTGAACCCTGGTTAACATCGGGATATTGCCCCAAAAGTTCTTCGTCATGCGGCCACCACGCTCCTATATCCGTGCCTTTGATATTAATCAGCGCCGGCTGGTTCTTGACGGGCGAAGTCGCCGTTTTAATAGAGAAATTATTATAAGCCACACCCACAAATGTGGAATAAAGAACCACAAAAGAAGGATTATCCAAAGCGAGAGCGAAACTCCTGGGCGTAGCCGCCAAGGTTGAAACAACAACGCTAAGGAAAAAGTCTTTGGGGCTATTGGTGATGAGAACATTCGTTGAACCCTTAACATTTAGATTATCAAAAAACCATGACTGTGAATCCGTATCATAGATTCCTGAAGAAATAAATAAATCCTTAGCGCTACTAGTGCTAAGCGGGATTTCTTCTCCGTCAAATTTGCCGTCTTCATTGGAATCACTATAAAACCCTATTTGGATTATGTCCGAATAGGCAAGAGTGCCCGAACTCTTAACCTGCAAAGATTTTAGATATGCCGCCGGAGCGCCATCAGGATCCGTATACATGCTCAGTCTTATCATCGGCACGGAAGACGGCCACTTCTCAATCATTCCGTCGCCCTGATAAAGGGCTTTTTTTGTCAAACCCATTGAAACCTTAAACGGCGGAAGGGGATCTTCGGGAGCCATATCCGTGGGCGATATTATCAAACCTGACAGAAATACATTTCCGCTTGAACCTTCTGGCTTGCCTCTGTCCGAATCATCGGTATAGCCGAAAATTTCCGCATTGTTATAGTCTGTGACATTTATTTTTAAGGTTTCGACAAAACTGTCCCTAAGGCATAAATTCCTTAAGCCGCCATCGCCCTCTATGAATGTATAATCTGTGGTATTATTTATGCAATCTCTAATATCTGCGGCGCTCATTGCGCCGGTAATCATATCTGCTTTGCCGATATTAATTTTACCGGTGTAATACTGCCCGTTTACGGAGTCGCCCGATGCAATATTGCCGAATTTATCTCTCGCTTTAAGAACTATCTCTCCGATCTCTCCGACAGGCAGGGGATTGCTTGAGCTGTGATTATGATTCAATGTAAAGTGCTCAGCCTTATCCGGAGTTATATTTTCCTCTTGGCTTATTTCAGGCAATGTTATGGAGTCATTAATAATTGTCGCAAGAGCGTTTATATTTGACGCGCCCGCGATAGTATCCCATACATAAATCCCCGTTTCGGAATAGCCGGGGAAGATGGTCAAATCAATCGGATTTGTTTTAAGAACTTCCCAATTCGGATTGGAAGCGGACACTTCTTCGTCGCCGGAAATGCCGCCATATGTGGAATTTTTATCCGCCGTAAACCTAACATTAACATTGGAATTGGTTGTTGTGGCGTTTTCATATGCGTCCCTTAAGCCCACTCTTATTTGCGTTGAAGTCGTAAGCCCTAATTCATAATCCGCGTATTGAATGGTGGTGCCGGCCACCAATCTGCGCGGATCTGTGACAAACACTATGTGATGCGGCGGGGCGGCCACAATAGTATAAGACGCCACAGCGGCAATCCAGTTTCTGGAAGTGCTTTCATCCACTTCAAATTGATGAGCGGGATCTGAAAGCAGAGTATCAATGATATAGAAAGATGTCGTGGCCTGGCCGACGCTAAGCTTGGCTATTCCGGGCTGATTTATAAAATCATCGTCATAAGGAGACGACACTTTAACATCTCCGCCGGAAGTTGAAACAATCTTAAAAGCAACACCCGCTCCCACAGCGTCTTCCCCTCCGGTCATTACCGGTGTGGAATTGCCGAACAAATCGTCCAAGGACATAATAAACATCTGCGATGTGGCTCCGGCCATGATAACTTGTCCCGCTCCCTGTTTGACACTGATTCTATTAGCCATATCGGGATCGACTATAACTGATTGTTCCGATGGCTGCCATGATTTTCTTTCAGGAACCGAAACGCCTATTACGGGTTTTGTGCCGGCTGCCGCCTCATATTCGCTTGACGCCATGGTGTCAAGATAATAGAAGGTCGCTAGATAGTGATTAAGAGGCACGGTTACAAAAGAAACTGTGGACTCAAAAATGGGCGGAACAGCGCTTAATATTTTGGTTGAAGTCGAAAAATAAGCTGAGTCGTTAAATACCGAAGATTGCCGGCTTACGGTTGACAAAAGAACCTGCACAGTATCGGTCGTAACGGACGGATTATCGAACATATCTCTAAACTCGGCTTTAAAGCTCTGAATTTCACCTGTCTCCGAATTGGTTATTTTGCCGGCCGTCATGCTTCTTTGAGGATTTTTAAACGACACTTTGGCTATTTCATATGGATCCATCTGAAGCTGATACGGTGAATATTGCATAGAACCGCTTATAGTTTCCAACTGCCAATAACCCGGCCTGCCGCCTTCAGCCGTATTGGACGACGGAGACACGCCCGAATAAGAAGCGACTCTGTCATGGTATCTGAATGAAGCCTGAGACTGCCCGAAATATATGGACACGGCTCCGATAAATTGGTCATTAAGAACATTTCTAAAGCCATAATCAGCGCTATTTCCGACCGAACCCATAGTCCTGCCAAGATTCGTATGTATGGCAACCTGAGAGGCGGGTATCATAAGGTAGACATCTGTCCTATCGTGTTCCTTGCTCGGATTATCAAAATCGTCCCTTCTTTCAATGGTAAACGCGGCGCCGTTAACACCCAGTATTTCCTGTATGCCGACCGTTGCCGCGGGCTGGCTGGACACATAAACGAGCTTAGTCGGAATTCCGCCTATGGTTGTCAAAACTCCGGTCACATTCTGCTTTTTTGCAATATATTCAAAAAGCGAATTCATCGGCGAAGTTCCGATCCAAACCCGAGCCCAATCATTTGTTTTTGAAGAGATTTTGTAAGACAATATCGTCTGAACGCCTATGGTTCCGCTTGAATTCGTGACAACCAAAGTGGAGGTTCCCATATCATACCAATCAACTCCGTCTTTATACTCAAAACTTCCCGTGGAACCGTAAACCTGAGCTATTTCCACATAAGCAGGCAATCCCGCCGATGAAATATCATTGTCATAAGCGTCCGTAAGCTGAGCGGTAAATTCAAGTCTGCCGGGATTAGCGATTGAACCGGCACTTACATTTCTGTCATCATACGGATTGATTTTGTAGCCCTTGGGAGAGCCTGGCAATACGGTTAATTTAGCCAAAGGAGAAACATTTATTGTAGAATCGCCGTCATCTACGGCGCCCAAAATATCTTCTCCCGCCCTTTTTAATGTGAACCAATTGGACAGAGTTTTTATTCCGGCATTCGAAATGAAATAATTTGTGCTTGATTCGGTTAGGATAGGGTCCTGGTTCGGATTGTCCTGATCTTGGGTTACAAATGTAACTGTGCCGAGATAAATATTCGGCCCCGTAGAACAAATGTTTTCATAAGTGTCCAAAGCCTTAAGAACAGTTGAAAAAGATTCTCCGGCTATAACTATGGTGGAAGTAAAAACATATTCCAAATGAGTAGCGGGACCCGGATGAACGATAACGGTGGAAACTCCCGCATCGTATGATGCTGTTGAATCGCTTGAAGTCGCGGCCACAATGGTATATGAGCTTAAAGAAGTTTTGGGATCTATCGTAAATACGGCAAAACCCGAGACAAGAGTTTGATTGGGAGGTGAAGTAGTTTTAGAATCTTGCGGCAATTGAATTTTAACTTTGGGCATAACCGCTATAGGATTAGTATCCTGCGCCGCGTCTATAAGCTCGGTGGCCTTATTGTAAAATCTATCCACCAAGTAGACGCCGGAAAAAAGAGAGCCCGAACCTATTACATGATTTGCGGGAGACGAATCCTTGCCCGGATTCGTAATTGCGCCGTCTTTGCATGGCGGAGAAATATTACATTTTCCCTCTCGCAATGTTTCCCCCGGCAAAACCACGGCAAACTTAACGGCCGTTGAAGCATAAACCTTGAAAGAGGATTTTGCCGATTCATCACCGTTTAAACAAACATTACTCGGAAAATTGCCTTCGCATACATGATTTGAAGCGTCATCTACAGGAAAAGCTTTTATATAGGCGGAGTTTGTCTTTGTGACCAAATTCAGAGGAATATCAATCGTTCCAAAGCTTAAAGCCACGCTTGAGGAATCAATATCATAAGCATCGGATGTATACAAATAGACTGTAGGCCCAATGCTCAAACCTGTATAGCGATTCGCATACTTATCCACCAAATTAACGGTAACCGTGAAAGCGGCGCCGGCGGTTTGAGTGGATGTATTGATTGTTTTTCCTCCCGAAGGATAATTGCCGCTGCCCGGAAGGGCCGTCTCTCCCGGCATTAAAATCTGAACGCCGATAGGTTCATCAGGAATAACCGTAAATGTCGAAGATTTAGGATCATCGGATAGTCCTGAATCTCCGTAATCAGTCGCCGATATATAATGAGTGGCCGCTGTTTTCATTGTCACATGCATAAGCGGATCGGTATAACCCAAAAGAGTGTTTATGGCGGCAGTGCTTACGGCGGCGGCATAAGCATCGGTCGGGGTATTAATTTTGATGTCAGCCGGCCGGCCCACGACAAGGTTATAATAATTGTCAACCACACCGACTTTGACCGTAAAATCTTCTCCTGCTTTTCGGACAGTCGGCGAGCCGATTTTGCCTGAGGGAGAACCCTGATTAAAATCCTCTCCCGGCATTACTAAAAGCAGTCTGGATGCGGTTCCCGGTTTCACATTTATAAGCGAAGCATTGTCTTGCGCCAAAACAGGCCCCCATGACGGAACGGGATTGATTGTAGCGGCGGTTAATTGTAAATTGCCGGCTCTTACAGGCAATACGGAAATAGTCGCGGAACTAACAATAGTCAATATTGAAGGAGTTATTGTGGCAAAAGGATCATCGCACGAAATCCTGATTTCTTGACTTGCGCCGGGAGTTAAATTCCAGAATGAATCCGTTATATCCACAATAATATCAAAAGGAACGCCCGCCTTCTGGCTATTAACAATGCCGCTTCTGCCGTTTCCTGTTGACCCCTGCACTCTCGCTTCATTGGGAACAAGAATACGCAAATTAGTGGGATTATTAGGAATTAGCGCAAATGTTCCGGATTCTCCGTCTGAAAAGGGAGAAGGTTCTCCGCTTAAATCTTCAAATGTCAAACTTCTGTCGCCGGCGGTCCTAAGGCTGATATCAGAGATAGTAATACTGCCGCCCGCCATATTATAAAAGCCAATCGTCGCGACGAAGGGATCATTTGAAGTGGCTTTGATATTATTTCTGTCCGCGCTCACTTTATTATACCTTGAGTCCGTCGCATACACCTCGGCATTAAAAAACACGCCTGCTGTTTGAGTTGAAATTATTCCGTTAACGCCGTAAGGGTATACTGTTTTACCCGGAACAAGATATTGCGTGGGCAGAACCACTATCATTTTTTCAGCCTCGCCGGGATTAACCTGTATGCCGGAATCCGTTTGAGTTAAAAGCGGCGGAACACCGCCGTCATCCACAGCGTTTATGACTAAATTATTGGTCGCAGCGCTCGGTAAAAATCCATTAATAGTCGCTTCGCCGGCGGCCAAAGGCTGAGAAATGGGATGCTCGGCATAAATATCATTTGAAGTAAGTATTACATTTCTGCCGATAGGAGCGAGATTCCAATACTTATCAACGGAACGCGCCTTAATTGTATACGCCGTGCCCGCTATTAAAGGACCGGAAGCGCCGGTTTTTCCCGCTATGCTTCCTTCATTAGGAATTTCATCTTTCACCAGTAACTGCAAAGCGACGGCATTAGTTGAATTAACCACAATTCCACTTACGGTATCGGCGCTAAAATTAGTGCCGGTAGCGTGATTGTCAACAACTCTCAGTGACAGTCCGCCGGGATTTCTTGTAACAGGCGCAAAACTAAATGTAGTAGCGCCGGCCTCCAAACTCTTTAAAAAAGGATTGGGAGCAAGTCCTCTCAATTTTATATTCGGATCATTCACAAATTGCAATTCCACAACGGGAGTATTGGATGAAACAGCCATAAAAGGCGTTACGCCCTTGACCACATTATAAAACTCGTCAACAAGATTTACCGTAATTTGTGTCGTAATTCCGGCTGTAAGAACCGCGGGCGAATTTTTTTTGCCGCCGAGAGCGGGATCGGCGTCATAAGGCGGCTTGCCCGGAACAAGGCTTTGTCCTTCGGCCAATAAATGCAATTTAACGGGATTATCCCACCAAACAGGCACGGGCTCGGGAATATAATAAACGGATGTGGCTAGCGGCAGAGAAGAACTTTCGGCCTTAATAGTGTGGCTTGAAGCTACTACGGGAGTAAATACAAAAACAGTCGCGCCGGATTCAAGCGGTTGAGAAGAAGGATTTATATCGTATTGGTCGGTTATAATA
>JAKLQJ010000291.1 GCA_022013385.1 Elusimicrobiota bacterium | reverse complement strand
GGACGGTTCTAATTAATTGATGAAGATGCGGTATATGCGACTTTTGGAGGAGTTAAAAAAAGAAGGGGAAGGAATTACAGGAATTTTCTTAAAGAAGGATTGAGATAAATTTCAATGGCAGGTTTTCAGTGGGAGAAGGTTCCATAAAAAAGCTTGAAAGAAGTTTGATGAGGGAAACATAGATAATGCGCATGGCGAGACGGAAAATTAGAACCGTCCCCTTTAACAAGCCATAAGGACCTTTGAAATGCGCGGTGTGCGGTTATGGGAGGACAGCGCCTTATAGTAGGCTATCTCCCGTTTGATTTTTACAGCTGTTTCTTTGAACATAAAATATTCTTTTACGAAAACCCGCGAACCGTGGCATAATTGCACCACATCATTGTAACAGATTCCCGAACGGAAAAACCGGCATTAAAAAAGCAGGCTAAAGAGAATAGTTTTCTTACTGTGTATTCCCGGCTGGTTCTTTAGTCGGCAGCTCAAAACTATCTATAAGTTTGTCGTTCATATCGAAGACTTCGGTCTTAAGGATATTCCCACCGCTATAATAGTGCCGCATTTATTTACTATTATAAGTTTCATGGAGAGAAAATAATGCAAGGAAAAATTTTGATAGTTGAAGATGACAAGCATATTTCCAAGCTTGTGAAATACAATTTAGAGAAATCTAATTTTGATTGTATTATTTCAATTACGGGTGAAGGCGCTTTAAAAATTTTAGATAAAGATTCAGTTGATTTAATCATATTGGATATAATGCTTCCCAAAATGGATGGGCTTGAGGTATGCAAACAAATAAAACAAAATAAAAAGCTTTCCGATATTCCGATAATAATGTTGACCGCTAAAGGTGAAGAAGTGGACCGAATTGTTGGACTTGAATTGGGGGCGGACGATTATATAGTTAAGCCATTTAGCCCGAGAGAATTGATTTTAAGGATAAAAGCAATTTTAAAACGAGGTAAAATAGAAAATAGCTCGAAAGATATATTAACGGTTGGCAAATTGAAAGTGGATATTTCCAAACATCAAGTAATGGTGGGTGCCGACAAAATAGAATTAACGCAAATGGAATTTAAGTTGTTGGTTATTCTTGTTCAAAGAATAGGACATCTTCAATCAAGAGAGAGATTACTAAGTGATATATGGGATATTGACTCAGATATAACCACTCGGACTATAGATACACATATCAAAAGGTTGAGAAAAAAATTAGGTAAAATAGGCGCGATGATTGAGACTGTAAGAGGTATTGGCTATAGATTTGGAGAATAGGATCGTAATCTAAAATGAAAATTTCCATTCACTATAAAATCACCGCTATTTTCGGAATAATCATAGGCATTATTTTGATGGGAGTTTACTTTTATCTCAATGCCAATTTAAGCGAACGCGCTTACCTAAAAACTAAAGATAATCTTTTAAAACAGGTATTTTTAAGCAAATCGTTTATTGAACAAAGTGTGGATAAAAAAAATACCAGTTCTAAGCAAATTGACGCGTTAGCGAAGCATATAGCCAAAGATTTGCGCGTAAGAGTATCCATTATCAGTCTTGATGGAATTTTAGAGGGAGATTCGGAATTAAACGGACAACAATTATTGGAAGTTGAAAATCATCTCCAAAGGCCGGAAATTCAACAAGCCTTAAAATCACAAGTGGGGGAGAATAGGCGTTTCAGCACTACCGTAAAAAAAGAAATGCTCTATATCGCCGCTCTCTATGGCAAAAAAAAGCCGCTTGGCGTAATCAGATTATCAATTCCACTTTTGGAAATAGAAATAATCTCCGGCAATTTAAAAAAAATGCTTTCCGCGGCGTTTTTTATAGCCTTTATCGTGGCTTTACTCATTAGTTTTTTTGTTTCAATGTTAATATCAAAACCGGTTAGAGAAATATCCTTGATGGCCACAGGTATTGCGGCTGGGGATCTTTCAAAAAGAATTTTAATCGCTTCTAATGACGAGATAGGGGATTTAATTAAAGCGTTTAATTTTATGGCGGAACAAATAAAGTCTCGCATTGAAGAAGTTACCGCCGGCAAATCTAAATTGGAAGCCGTTCTTTTAAGTATGTTTGAAGGTGTTATGGTTGTGGATGATATGGGCAAGATTCTCTTTATTAATCAAACTTTGAGAGATTTATTTAAGAGTGAAATAGATGTTAAAGGTAAAACTCCGCTTGAGATAATGAGGAATATTGAAATTCAAGAAATCACCGACATGATTCTAAAATTGAAGGGAGGGGTTAAATCTCGGGAAATATCCGTGACGCTTCCGGAAAAAAAGATTTTATTGATTAACGCGGCTCCCATTGCAAAAGGAGCTGTTTTCGATGGCGCTGTTTTAGTTTTTCACGATATAAGTAATTTAAGGCATCTTGAAAAAATTAGGCGGGACTTTGTGGCAAATGTGTCCCATGAACTGCGCACGCCTATATCCAGTATTATGGGATATACCGAAACTTTATTGGATGGGGCCCTGCGCGATAAAGACAATGCGGAAGATTTTTTAAGGATAATTCATTCTGATTCCGAGAGATTAGCTAAATTGATAGATGATGTTTTGGATTTGGCTAAAATAGAGTCAGATAATTTAAACCTTGTTCTAAAGCCATGTTCGATTAAGAAAATTGTTCAGCGAATTGTTTCCGGCCTGGAAACAAGAGCGAAAGCGAAATCACTTAAAATTAATATAAACATTTCCGACAATATGGCCGCTATTATGGCCGATGAAAACAGAATCGCTCAAGTTTTGGTTAATTTAATTGAGAATGCCTTGAAATATACCGAAAGCGGAGAAATCTGCGTATTGGCGGAAGAAGAGAAAAACTTTTTACGGATAATTGTTTCCGATACCGGTATGGGTATTCCTGAAAAAGATATTCCAAGGCTTTTTGAAAGATTTTATCGCGTGGACAAAGCTCATTCCAAAGAATTGGGTGGAACGGGATTAGGTCTTTCAATAGTAAAACATATTGTTCACGCTCACAATGGCGAAGTCAGTGTTCAAAGCCGGCAGGGGAAAGGCTCCTCCTTTTCTTTTACCATTCCAAAAGCATAATCGCAGATTACCTAAATCCTCAATTATAATTCACAGAAAATTCACTTTCCCGTACCTATTTCTCCATATCCTTTTTATATCCTTTTCTTGAGCTAAAAACTAAAAACAGAAAGGAGATTAAAATAAATGCAAGAAATAAAAACCAACTGTTCATATAAGGAGTTATCGACGGATATTTGGCTTTCGCAGATTATTTTAAAAAGGCGCAATCTTGAAAACATAAAAAATAATCGTGTGAAAGAAAAATTAAATCTGATAAGGAACAAATTTTCCAAGGCAAGAGGTCGCGTGAAAAAAACCGCTGAATATGTTATGGGCGGTAATATTCGCGAAGGTTTATTATTGACAGCCTTATTATTTATACCTGTCTTGAGCTTGTCCGCTGGTGAAATAGATATTTTAACCGATAAATTGGTTGAAAAAAATATTCTTTCACCTATTGAAGCGCAAATTATGCTGGATGAAACCAGACAAGCCGTTGCGGGAGAACTAAACAATGGAATGTCTTATGCCGCGCCAAAGTGGACTCAAAAGATGACGTTTAAGGGAGATTTAAGATTAAGGTATCAATATAATAATAAGAACGGCGCGCAATCGCAGCATAGGGGGAGATATAGATTAAGGCTCGGGGGGGAATCAACGATTAAACCTGATTTAAAAGTTGCCTTTGGTCTTGCTTCAGGAGGAACCGACCCACGATCAACCAATCAAACTATGAGTAATACTTTTGAAAGTTCAGATATTAGATTGGATTACGCTTTTTCACAATATGCGATGACGCCGTGGCTGACTTTTTATGGCGGAAAATTTACAAGAAAGCTGGCTTTTTTGCAATTGTCTGATCTTTTATGGGATTCGGATATAAATCCTGAGGGAGGAGCGCTGGCTGTAAACAGAGGCATGGGATATAACTTTGATTTGCTTTTTAATGCCGGCTGGTTTATTTTAGATGAATCAAGTTCGGACACATCGGATCCGTCCATGTATATTATTCAGCCGGGGTTTCAATGGGAGATAGACTATAAGAGAAAAATAAGATTCGCGGTGGCATATTATGATTTTAATGCCGTGAAGGGAGATTCGTTAAGTTATTCTCAATTAACCAATACATTGAGTGGGGGCAATTATGTTTACGACTATAATATATTCAATCCCAGTTTGGAATACGTTTTTATAAATGATGAAAATTTATTAATGCCGTATTATGCTGTGTTCGGTGAATATGTCTACAATGGCGAATTATCTAAAAATAATAAAGGTTATCTTTTAGGATTGACACTGGGACATTTAAAGGTAGCAAAACAAAGGCAATGGCAATTTAAGTATACGCGTAGACGTCTTGAAAAAGACGCTTGGCTTGATACTTTTCCGGATTCTGATTTTTATAGCGGTAAAACAGGGGTAAAGGGCAATGAGATTGTATTTGAATACGCTTTAGCCGATAATGTAATTTTTGGCGCTGATTATTACAATGCCCGGAATATAGGCGGAGCCAAAAAAACCGAGGATCTTTTGCAAGTTGATTTAAATTTTAAATTTTGAATTTGCTAAAGATTTTCACATTTGTCACAGAACCGCCACATTAGAATATTAAACTAGTTAATAATAAAGGAGATAAAATTATGAAAAAACAATTAATACTTTTACTTGCCGTTAGTATGTTTGCTGTTTTCAGTATTAGTGAGCTTAGCGCGCAAGAGATGCTTCAAATAAAAGGTTCCGACACATTGATAAATCTTGTTCAAAGAATGTCCGAAGTTTATATGAAAAAAAATCCAGGCAAAATTATTGCCATAACCGGGGGAGGTTCGGGAACGGGTATTGCGGCGCTAATTAATAAAAAATGCGATATTGCCAATGCGTCGCGTTTAATGAAGGGAAAGGAAATGCAGCGAGCCGCGGAAAGAGATGTAAAGCCGAACAGAGTAGTTGTCGCTATAGATGGCATAAGCGTTATTATAAACGCTAAGAATGTTTCCACTAAATTTACCCTAGATGAACTCGGCAAAATATTTCGCGGAGAAATTAAAAATTGGAAAGAAGTAGGAGGAAAGGATATGCCTATTTCTCTTTATGGACGACAATCCAATTCCGGAACTTTTGTTTTTTTTTAGAGAATCCATATTAAAAGGGGATTATTCTCCTAAAATGAAACGTATGAATGGAAACGCGCAAATAGTGAGCGCCGTGGGAGAAGATGTTTCAAGTATAGGTTATGTTGGCGTTGGTTATGTTAAAAACCTTAAAGGCAATAAAATCAGCGTAGCAAAAGTAGCCGCTCGCAGTGGCGCCGAATATACCAGTCCTCTTAATGCGGGGGATGTGAAAAGCGGAAAATACCCAATCTCCAGGCCGCTTAATCAATATGTTAATGGAAATCCGAAAGGCGCTATTTTGGATTTTATTAAATTTGAATTAAGCGAAGAAGGACAAAAAATAGTTGAAGAAGAGGGTTTTTTTATAGTGCCTGATGAATATAAAAAATTCAATAAAATGAGCGTCGGCATATAAAATAAAGCAAACATGGCAACCCCGCGGGTTGCCATGGTTATAAATTACTATGAAATTTAGAGAAAAAATAATAGAAGGCTTTTTCTTCCTCAATGGTTTAGTGGTGGTATTGGTGCTTCTGGGCATATTCGCGCTTTTGGTTTTTACATCTATACCTGCTTTTAAAGAGATAAATTTATGGCAATTTTTATTCAGCTCAAATTGGAATCCCACTTCATATGTCAAGGAATCCTATGGAATAGGCGCTATGTTAGTGAGTACTTTTATGGTAACTTTCGGCGCGCTTTTAATAGCAGTTCCTTTAGGAATAGGCGCGGCGGCTTATATGAGTGATATAGCAAGTCCGCGAATGAGGGAAATTGCCAAACCCGTTATTGAAATATTAGCGGGTGTTCCGTCGGTTGTTATCGGTTTTTTGGCATTGTTTTTGTAGGACCTATTATAGCTAAAGTTTTTGGCGCTTATAATGGGCTAAACGCGATTAACGGCTCCATTCTTTTGGCTATAATGGCCTTGCCCACAATTGTTAGTTTATCGGAAGACGCTTTAAAAAGCGTGCCTAAATCTTATGATCAAGCATCTTTAGCATTGGGAGCTACTCATTGGCAAACGCTTATAAGAGTTAAGATTCCGGCGGCTTTTTCCGGGATTATAGCAGCTTGCATGCTTGGTATGGGTAGAGCTATTGGCGAGACTATGACAGTTCTCATGGTTACCGGATGCGCTCCCGCAATGCCGCATAGTTTTTTGGATTCGATTAGAACTTTCGCATCAACCATAGCGATTGAATTGGGAGAGGTGCCATATGATAGCACGCATTATTACGCTTTGTTCAGCGTTGGACTGGTGCTCTTTATAATCACCTTTATAATTAATATGGCATCGGATATTATATTGCATAAATATCAGAAGATAACAAAATGAATACTAGACAATTAAAACAGATTTTTGGATTTAATCTATTAAGAATATGCGCCGGCATTATATTTTTGTCCATCATATTGATACTGTATGATATCGCCAGTAAAGGCCTAAATATCATAAGTTGGGAATTCATTTTTTCCATGCCAAAAAAAGGAATGACAGAAGGTGGTATTTTCCCAGCTATAGTGGGAACGGTTATGGTAACTTCGATTACCGCTATAGTATCAATTCCTTTGGGCATGGGTTGCGCTATATATTTGAATGAATACGCTAAAAACGGAAAATTAACAAGACTTATCAGATTATCCATAAGAAATTTATCAGGCGTTCCTTCAATTGTTTACGGTTTGTTTGGAGTGGTTTTGTTTGTTCAATTAATGAATTTTGGAACCAGCATTTTATCAGCGGGGCTTACTTTGGGGCTTATGACTCTTCCGTGGACGGTTACAGCCAGTGAAGAGGCATTAAAAAATGTGCCAAAGTCCTATAGAGAAGGCTCTCTGGCTTTAGGCGCTACAAAATGGCAGGCCATAAGAACTAATGTTCTCCCGTATGCCGTTGGAGGAATGCTTACTGGAACTATACTTGGATTGGCGCGGGCCGCGGGTGAAACCGCTCCAATTCTTTTTACCGGAGTGGCCTTTTATATTCCCTTCATTCCAAAATCAGTATCCAGTCAATTTATGGCTTTGCCTTATCATCTTTATGTGATGTCAACTCAGCATCCCGCGATAGAGCAGGTAAAGCCGATAGCCTATGGAACCGCATTAGTTTTGATAATTGTGGTTTTCGCCATGAATTTATCAGCCATAATTTTAAGATACAAATTAAGGAAGCTTAAAGAGGAGTGAGAATGAATGATGCTAAAATACGGGTAAATAAATTTAGTTTTTATTATGGACAATCTAAGGCTTTGCATGATATTTCCGTAGATGTTAAAGAAAACACGGTCATAGGAATAATCGGACCTTCCGGGTGCGGAAAATCAACTTTTTTGCGCAGTCTTAATCGCATGAATGAAATTATTACCGATACAAAAACCGATGGTGAAATTATTATTGATGGTCGCAATATCTACGATAAAGATGTGGATATTGTCGATATAAGAAGAAAAATAGGCATGGTTTTCCAAAAATCTAATCCTTTTCCAAAATCCATATTCGATAATGTCGCCTATGGCTTAAGAATAAACGGAGCAAAAGATAAAAATTATATCGCTCAAAAAGTGGAAACAAGTTTGCAAAACGCCGCTTTATGGAATGAGGTAAAAGACAGGCTTAACACAAATGCCTTTGAATTGTCCGGAGGCCAGCAGCAGAGATTATGTATTGCCAGAGCTTTGGCCGTGGAGCCTGAAGTAATACTTATGGATGAGCCGGCTTCAGCTTTAGATCCTACGGCGACTTTAAAAATTGAAGAGCTTATTCAAAAACTAAAAGAAAAATATACTATTATTATCGTTACTCATAATATGCAGCAAGCGGCGAGAATTTCGGATTTTACGGCTTTTTTTATGATGGGAGAACTTAAAGAATATGGCGAAACAAATAAAATTTTCACCAGTCCTGCAAAAAAAATAACGGAAGATTATATCACCGGCAGATTTGGATAAAAATTGGGAGAAATATAAAATGAAAAGACATTTTGACGATGAATTAAAAAATCTTAATAATGATTTATTAAAAATGGCGATACTTTCTCAAGAAGCCATTTATAAATCGGTGGAATCTCTGAAAAATAGGGATAAAAATTTAGCGCTAAAAGTTATTGAAGAAGATAAAAAAATTGACGAATTGGAATTGGTTATTGAAGAAACCGCGATAAATCTCTTAGCGCTCAGACAGCCTATGGCAAGAGATTTAAGATTTATAACTACTGGCATGAAAATAAACGCGGAGCTTGAAAGAATAGCGGACCTTGCCGTGAATATATCGCAGAACGTTCTTGAATTGTCTGATGAGCCTTTATTAAAGCCATTGATTGATATACCGAAATTAACCCTAATTGCCATGGGAATGGTGAAAGGATCAATAGATGCTTTTGTTAAACGCGATGAGAAACTTGCGCAACAAATTATTTTAAGCGATCACGAAGCGGATAATTTAAGAGATGTAATACAGAATGAATTGACAGATAATTATATATTCAAAGATGGAACAACCGTGCGTAGAGCATTGCCGCTTCTTTTGATTGCTCGTCATTTAGAGAGAATTTGCGATCACGCCACCAATATTGCCGAGGATGTAATTTACATGATTAAAGCTAAGGTGGTAAAGCATCATTTCGAGGAATTGTAAGAGAAGAGAGGAAAAATAAAGAGAAATGTAAGAAATACCTTAATGAGATGTTTTTTGTTTTGGCCGCTTTCGTTTCGGGATATCTTATTACACATTGTTCTTAGCCTTATTACATAGTCTAATCGCAATCAGCAAGGCGCGCTTGATAACCCTTGCTCCCTTTCTTAAAGGTTCGCAACAGCTATCCCAGGCGGCGCCCAGGGATGCTGGGGGCCGCCAGAAAGCGCGCTAATAAGATACCGCTCCACTTCACTTTTTTTACAAGTAACTCCCTATAAAAAACCCACAACCTTTTAAAAATGGGATTGATATTTCCTAAATTCCATTCCAAGGAACTGTTGTTTCGGATAAACCGAAATACGCGCGGATCGCCAAAGACTTCTTTAACAATCGCGCCAACAGATCCTTGGCTTTCCATTTAGTTTTAAAATATCAAACTTCCTTATTTCCCGGAAGAATGAACCATTTAATAGTCGCTCCATTGCATAGTTTTTTATTACCCACTGTTCATAGTCTTATTACATAGACTAGTCACAGGCGGCAAGGCGCGCTTGATAGACTTTGCTCCGTAAACTCCGCAACACTATCCCTGGCAATCCGCTAGGACTTCCAAGCGTTTGCCAGAGCGCGCGCTAATAAAAAGCTGTTACATTCCGCGAGCCTTGATAAAGATTTTCTTATATAACCTTGCCGTTTTGCCAAATATGTGGTATAAAATACAGAGTAATTTACCGGCAAGAAATTAACGGTTGCTACCAAAGCGACCACCGCCACAGAAACAAAACTAAACAACTTATAAGATAAGTATTTGATTTGAAGATACAGCCTAATGACCGTTTTTTTATTGAAGTTAAAACAATACACCAACGCACCATAGTGCAAAGCCAAAAGAGGAACCATGCTTACTGCAATGATATTAAACGGAAGTACCGATAATTTGGCCGCTTACCATTGCCGAAATGAAAATTATTATTTCAAACAAGCGGGCAGTGTGGAAAAAGAAATATTTAGCAAACTAGGCGAATTTCCTAAAACAGATGCGCCACTTAGCTATGTAACTATTCACGGCAAATTATCTGAAAGCCTCGGGTACAAAAACGGTCAAGCGATAACAGAAGATAATTTATTGTTTTTACTGAACAGCCTGTTGCATAACCCCATAAAACCAAATTAAAGCCAAAAGTTGGTTTTAACAAATAAATTTTAATTTCCAAACGATAGTACAGTTTGATATAATTCTCTATACGCGCGCGTAGGAAAAAAACAATGGCTTATAATTTTATTGAATGCGATAGGGAAACAGATTATTTATTGCCGCCGTCATTGAATGATTGGTTGCCGGAAGGACACTTGGCATGGTTTATTATTGACGCGGTGAATCAGATGGATTTAACGAAGATTTACGGAAAATATCGTTCGGACGGATGCGGAAATACGGCATATAATCCGGCAATGATGACAGCAATGATATTGTATTCATACAGTCACGGAGAACGCTCATCAAGAAAGATAGAGCGTGGGTGTGAAAATGACATAGCGTTAAGGGTGATTACGGCAAACAAAAAGCCCGATTATTCCACAATATGCCGATTTCGTTCGGAGAACGCAACAGAACTTAAAAATTTATTCACAGATGTTTTGCGCTTATGCAGAGAAGCCGGATTGATAAAGGTCGGAGTGGTGGCATTGGACGGAACAAAGATAAAAGGGGCGGCCGCTTTATCGGCGAACCGGACGCATAAGCATTTGAAAGAAGAAGTGGATAGAATGTTCAAAGAGGCGGAAGCGAAAGATGAGGAAGAAGACGCGCTTTACGGCAAAGACAAGCGGGGTGACGAATTGCCTGAGGGATTAAGAGAGCGCGGGAGTCGGCTAAAACGGTTGCAAGAAGCCAAATCAAGGTTGGAACGGGAAGCAGAAGAAAAAGCGAAAGAGCAGAAAAGAAAGATAGCGGAGCGCGCAAGGCAAGAGGAAAACGAGGGACATAAAAAGCGCGGACGAAAGCCGAAAGAAGCAAACCCAAAACCTAAGAAAGAAGCGAAAGCAAATGTGACAGATCCTGAAAGCCGTATTATGAAAACGCGGTCAGGATACGCGCAAGGGTATAATGCGCAAGCAATAGCGACAAAAGAACAAATTATCATAGCGGCGGCGGTAACGCAGGAAGCAAATGATGTCAAGCAATCAAAACCGATGTTAAAGAAAGCGAATGAAGAGTTAAAGTCCGCCGGAGTTGAAGAAAAGATTGGAACGATATTGGAGGATGCAGGGTACTGGAGCGAAGCCAATATAAGCGATGAGACTTCAGAGTGTGAAGAACTTTTAATTGCGACAAACAAAGATTGAAAACAACGAAAAGCCATGAGCGAACAACCGGCGCCAAGAGGAAGAATTCCGAAGGATTTAACGGCGCGAGAATTAATGGAGCGAAAACTGCTGACACAGCGAGGACGAAAGCTTTATAAATTGAGGGGACAGACTATAGAACCGGTATTCGGACAAATCAAAGATGGGCGCAGATGCGATTGTTTTATGCGCAGAGGCATTAAAGCGGCAGATAGTGAATGGTCGCTGATATGTTACACGCACAATCTTTTGAAATTATGGCGCAGTAAAAAGACAAAGTTTGGGCAGTTGAACAACAAAAAGAATTTGAAACAGGGTATTGCAGGAAAAGTCGGGCAAATTTTGGGCGACATCCGATATAAAACGATATTTTGTTCGGCATAAGTTTAATTTTTAGCCAATTTTGCCTTTGTAAACGGATTAAACTGGTTCAAAAAGATTTAAGTTGAGTTATGCAACAGGCTGAGTAGTGAAACTAAAAGCGACCACGAAAGCGCGAAAATTGGGAAGACACGCCTGCCTGTGCGATGCACGCAGACAGGAAAAACAGCGAAAAAAATAAAATAGATTTCGTGCTTTCAGTCTTTCGTGCCTTCGTGGTAATATGT
>JAKLQJ010000290.1 GCA_022013385.1 Elusimicrobiota bacterium | reverse complement strand
GTAATCAGTCGGGAAAAGATAGTGGCGCCAAAGCCATAGCAAGAAAAGGCAATTAGCAACAGGATTACAGGTAATCAGTAAACTTGTGACCTGTGACTTGCAACTTGTGACTTGTTTTGGTAACTGGTGTCTGGTGACTGGAAACTGGTGACTGGTGACCCGTTTGTAACTGGTGACTTATTTGTAAAGGAGGCTATGTGAAAATTCTTATAGCTGAAGACGATCCCAATTTTAGAGCATTATTACTGGAAATCTTAACGGAATCGGGTCATCAGCCGCTTATTGAAGAGAATGGATTATTGGCATGGGACCGTTTGAATAAAGACGGCGCGGACATGGCTATTTTAGATGTAAATATGCCTGTGATGACAGGATTTGAACTGCTTAAAAAAATAAGACATTGTGATAAGCATAAAAATATGCCGGTAATAATGCTTACAATAAGAGAATTCGTAAGCGATCAAGTGGAAGGCTATGACACAGGAGCCGACGATTACCTTACAAAACCCTTTGATAGACATGTTTTACTCTCAAGAATAGGTGTTTTGGAAAGGAGAATAATCAAAAAGCGCAAAGGGACATAAGATAAGCGAAAAATTAGAAGCGAGAAGTCAGAACTTGTGGCCTGCAACTTGTCCCGCCTATGGCGGGAGTGACTTTGTTTTGCCGGAGGCAAAAGATTATTATGCCCAAACTGCTTATAGTTGACGATGAACAGACCATAAGAGCTTTATTTGAATATGTTTTTGCGGACGCCGGATATACGGTTGAAACTGCCATAAACGGAATTGACGCTCTCGCGAAATTAGCTTCTTTTACCCCTGATGTAATGCTTGTTGATATCGCGATGCCGGAAATGGACGGAAAAGAATTTATTCTAAATTTTAAAAAACTTGCGCTTTCACGACCCGAACTAAAACAAATCCCTTTCTTCATCATGACGGGCGAAAATTTTATGAACGCGAGTTTTGACGGCGTTTTCAAAGGCAATGATGATTTCTATGGTTTCATTCCAAAAATGACGAGTCCTGAAGAAGTCCTTGAGCTTGTTCAAAAAACTTTGAAAGATTTGCGAGCGCTGTAAAACGCGATAAACAGCAGATAGAAAAAAAGCAACGGATAAACAGAGTTTAGAATACCTCCGTGGCTCGGATGGAGAGGGAGTAGTTTCCGCCAAACAAATTGTGACGCCATCTGGCGGAAAAGCATTCCGCGGGGTAAGACACTGAGGTGGCTACAGGCAAAAGACAGAAAAAAAGTCTAGTGGCGATAACTACCAAACATCTCCGGCAGTTCCTGAAAACATAATGGAAAAAATTGAAACCGACAATCTCTTAAAAAAAGCGTTTAAAATACTTTCTTGTGATGACGAACACCAGATTAAAGAATTTTTATGGAATCTTTTAAATGAAGAAGGGCATATAGTGGATTTTGCCAAAAATGGCGAAGAGGTTTTTCAAAGACTTGGAAAAACAAAATATGATCTTGTAATTTTGGATGTAAACATACCTAAAATGAACGGATATAAAGTGTCGGAAAAAATATGCAAAACCATTAAAAATCGCCCTAAAATCCTTATTTTTACGGGAAGAGATATTGAAGCGGAAAAACTTCAATTTGCGTATTCCGATGCCGACGCGATACTTCAGAAGGGAACACCCATAGATACTATTATAAAAACCATTCACAAGCTACTAATGGAACAAACCTCCCCCATTAAGGCAAAATCTCATGCTCGTTCTGTTTTAAATTCAACTTTTCTTTCCGCATCCACCGACATCAATTTCGTTCCAAAACAAAACACCAACTCACAATTAAACCGCATTCAAGACTTTAATTACTGCATGGAAAAGATATCAAAAGTTGAGAAACTCATTACTGACAAAATAAAAGCATACGAAGAGTTTATAAAATATGCGCTTACTGAAAAACAAAATGCCGAAAAAAAATTTTCTGAGTTAAAAAAACTTGAAACAGGATTAAAGAACGCGCAGATGTGGCTTTACATACTTTTCGTTCTGTTCTTAATTGCTATTTTCGTTTCTTTTTTATAACTGAAAACATGCTCAAATACTTTTAAAAAATCTATGCCACGCATACTGATTATAGACGACGATTATTCCGTAAGAGTTATGTTTCAATACTTATTTCTTGACGCGGGATATGAAGTAAAATTGGCATCCAACGGACAAATTGCCATAAATTGTCTATCGGATTTTGTTCCGGATTTAATGCTTATTGACATAAGCATGCCCATTATGACGGGGCCGGAATTTATTAAAAACTTGAATAATTTGGCTTCTAGTCGTCCTGAGCTGAAAGGTATTCCATATATAATATTAACCGGTGAAAATATCTCTGAATCGGAAAGAGAATTTGGATTTCAAAAAGACATATCTTGTAAATTTTTTCTTCCAAAAATGACGGAACATAACAGCGTATTGGCATTAGTAAAAAAAGTTCTCAATAAAACCGACTAAAACGATAAGCAAAAAAGGCAACAGGTGTGGTTTTTAGCCGTCTCCCCGGCGGGAGACGGCTAAATTTGGATAAAAGCAATAGGGAAATAAGAACAGAGGGCTAGATAACTAAAGGAAGATTTGCAATGGCAAGGCAAAAAGGGTTAGAAGAAAAAACTGAGATCTTTAAAAAGTTTTTTGGAATAAATCCTGACAAAATAAAGAAAAACTGCCTAATTTGCCAGGCAAACGATGCCTCTCTTTTTATTGGGAAAAATTCAAAAACCTCCTCAACGGGAATATTCTTTAAAATTGATAATTCAAATCACGAAACCGTAATATCAGTCAAAAATAATTTTTTTATAGCCGATTGCGTTCTCCTTTTAAAAGAAACTCCGTGTGAAAATATTTTTCTATTTGGGCCATGCGGAATATTGGCGCCTTTCAAAATTGGAGATAAACTAATAATAGAAAAAGCTTTCAATTTTGAAAGCGCAAGCGCTTTTCTTGATTTCCCATCCGATGCCAAAGCCTATTACCCATGTAAAACTCTGTTTAAAAAATTCTCTTCTTTCTCAAGGCTAAAAACTTCTGCTTGCGCCACAGTAAATTCCTTACTCCTTGAAAAACGCCATATTCCAAAACTAAAAGAATTGCAAATTTCTTCTTTGGATATGGAAACATCCATAGTTTTTTCCTGCGCGGAAAAAATCGGCAAAAGCGCCATTGCCGTTCTTTACGCAACGGACTCGCCCGAAAAAAAACCCTTTTTCGGCAAATTGGAAGAACATGAAAAAAGCGCCTTAAAATGCTCAAGAAAACAACTCGCCCAAATCCTAAAGAGTTTTATCAATGGAATTTAAGCTGATAAAAAACATAGATAAATATTTGGCAAATAATTTCCCGCGTCTCGGCATAAACAAAAAGAGAGAAGTAAAAAGACTGCTTTTTGAGATAGCGAAAAGGGACAATTTGAAAATAGACGATATTGCCTGCCTGTGCGGAAAAGATGCGCTCAGACAGATGGATAAAAAAATATTATCTTTCAAGCAAATCAAAACATTTCTTTTAAAAAACCGTTATCCGACAGTTTATAAACGCCATGAAAAAAATATCTTTTATCTTCCCGCTTTAAATATTTCAAAAGAATTGGAGTTTAAACCCTCTAAATTTAAATACGAGCCGAGATATATTTATATTGAAAAAAAATCTCTTCAAAGCGAATTAGCCGAAAAAATCGGAAAACTTTTCCCCTCCGCAAAATTTGAGCCGATAGAGAACATTAAAAACCACATTAAGGAGCATAAATATACCTTAAAGGATTACTCTTTGAGACATGAGAACCTTTTTGTAATCAATGAAAATTATGATTTTTTCAAAAAATGCCCTTGCGCAAAATCCGTTGTCCGATGCGGTTATTATGTTTTAAACTTGGGATTTGGATGTCCGTTTGAATGCTCCTATTGTTTCCTTCAAGAATATCAGAATTTTTCAGGTATTGCATTGCCTTCAAATATTGATGATTTTTTAAATAACTTAGCAGTTAAACTAACCCTACCACCCGCTTACGCACCGAGAGGGGTGTCTAACGACACTCAAGCGAGTGGTAGGGTAAAATCGTTCAAAGGTCTTTGGAGGATAGGAAGCGGGGAATTTTCAGATTCATTGGCTTTGGATAATATAAGCGATTATTCGAAAAAAATAGTTCCTTTTTTCGCAAAATATCCCAATGCCTATTTTGAATTTAAAACCAAAAGCTCGGAAATTAAAAACCTTTTAAACATAAAACCCGCAAAAAACATTATTGTGTCATGGTCGGTTAATCCGCAGAAAATAGCGGATTTGAATGAATTTTATAGCGCGAGTCTAGCGGAAAGAATTAATAGCGCCAAGCAATGCGCGGATGCCGGTTACGGTATTGGATTTCACTTTGATCCGATAATTTATTACAAAGGATGGGAAAAGGATTATCAGCAAATAGTGGAACTTATTTTTTCAAAAATCAGCCGTGATAAAATACATTGGATAAGTCTCGGCACATTAAGATTTAATCCCGAACTTAAAAAAATTATTGAAAACAGATTCCCTTCGTCAAAAATACTTGATGAAGAGCTTATTATTGATTTTGGCGGAAAAATGCGATATCCCGATTATTTAAGGACGGATATTTATTTAAAGATGACAAAATTCTTGCAACAAGCCGATTTTGAAAAAGAAAAAATCTATTTATGTATGGAAAATTCAAACACATGGAACAAAGTCGGACTAAATTTAAACAAAAATTGAACAACCATTTTCCACCTCGGAGGTGGAAAATGGTAAAATTAAGTCTATGGAAAAAAGAAATTTAATCACAGGTCAAATTTATCATATTTTTACCAAAAGCATCGCAGGTTTCAAAGTGTTCAATAATGATATAGAATTCAAAAGGTTCAAAAATACTTTTGTTTACTATCAAAAAAAAGCTCCCCTTGTAAAATTTTCATGGTTCATTAAATCCAAAGAAATTCAAAAAACAAATTCCAAGATATTTTTAGATAATGCTAGAAAAGAAAACTTGGTGAATATAGTGGCCTATTGCATAATGCCTACACATATACATTTTATTTTGGAACAAACAATGGAAAACGGAATTTCTACATTTATGTCCAATACTCTTAATAGCTATACGAGATATTTTAATACCAGCCATAATAGAAAAGGCCCTTTATGGGAAGGGAAATTCAAATCCATCATAGTTGGATCAGATGTATATTTGGTACATTTAACAAGGTATTTACACCTGAATCCTGTAACTGCCTTAATAATTGAAACGCCAGATAAATGGAAATATTCATCCTATCCTGAATACATCGCTGATGAACGAATTGAAAATAAGATATGCAATTACACCGGTATCTTGGAAATAAAACCTGATATCTATAAAGCTTTTGTTGAAGATAGAATTTCATATCAAAAAGAACTTGCCAAAATTAAGGATCTCATCATAGAATAACCATTTTCCACCTCCGAGGTGGAAAATGGTCATAAATGTGGATAATTTTATATACTATCTTTATAATAAAATTTGCGAATAAAGGGGACATATCATGAATCTCACGCTTATAATTTGCGCAATAGTAATTACCGTTGCTTTTGTAGCTTTTGTGATAGAAGCAATTAAAACTTTTACTCAGCTTCGCCGAAGCGCCGAGTCAATAGAGATTTTATCTATGAATGCCAACAATAGGATAAATACAATTGATACCGCTATAGAAACTGCTAAAGTCATCTCATCCGGCATATCTTCCGGCTGGCTGAAAATGATTGCGGGAATTATGGGGTTATTCGCGGTAAAAAAGGCTAAACAAAAACAGTCTGAAAACGCTGAAGGGAATCGCAAAGACACGGAATAAACTGCGCAAAGGACGCAAAAGTTTTGCGGTTCTGTGATTTAAGGATTAAACAATATGAGACTATTTAACACATTTTATGATGAAGAAGTGCTTAAAAAAATAAACTTTCTAAAAAACATAAGACTTTTCTATGGTATCGGAGAAAAAGATCTTATATATATTCTTGAAAGCCTTACCGAAAGAACTTATCTTAAAGGCGAAACTATTTTTACTCAAGGCGATATAGGAAGAGCGCTTTTTATAATCGCGTCGGGAAAAGTAGCGCTAACCGTTTTTGATGAAGAAACCAAAAAAACCAAACAAATAGCTGAAGTGCATCCGGGTGAATTGTTTGGAGAAATGGCTCTTTTGGAAGAAATGCCGAGAACAGCTACCGTAACCGCGTCTGAAGACACCAAAGTCCTTATGATGTTTAGTTCAAAGCTTGAAAATCTATTCCTGTCTAAACCTAAAATAGGCATTGTTATAGCGACACAACTCGCGAAGGTAATGTCATCAAGATTAAGAGCTCAGATTGAAACAGCGGAAGCCGTAGTTCTACGAAACAGAAGAACTACGGATAAGCAGTAATAAAATTAGCAATGAGTAAAGAGGGTTTGATAAAAGGAGTTTTCTTAGTTTGCTGATTACTGTTTACCAATTGCTAATTGGTGATCGAAAACAGAATAATGGAAGAAATAAAAAACCAAAAAAATGTCACGGAATATTTAATCCCTTCGTTTATAGTGATATGCGCTCTTGCTTTGGCAATTATCGCGAAAGCAGCGGTATTTCCCATTATTCTTAGCGCGGCTTTGGCTTATATCCTATATCCTCTTGTAAAATATTTTGAAGTGCGCGGAATAAAAAGAATATATGTCGTAGCGGGATTTTATATCATGGCCGGAATAGCAATATCCTCTCTTATCTATTCAATGTTTTACTTCATATCCTTTGAAATAGAAACTTTCCAAAAAGATTGGCCGATTTATGTGCAAAAAATTAATATTTATCTCACAGGCGTAAATGAAAAACTTTTAAAAAACTATCCATTGGTGGCAAATTTTAATTTGAATGATAAACTCTCGGTTATAATTCAGGAAATACCTCAAATTATTTTGGGTTTTGTGCCGGCTTTAACCCTTTTATTCGTTGTGCCGTTTGTAACTTTTTTTATGCTTCTTGGCGGACCTGAAGTAATGGATTATATTTTAGACCATATTCCATCCAAATATGTGGAATTAGCGCTTCATATAACATCAAGAATAGACGCTTCTTTGGGAAATTATATGCGCGGCATTTTAACCGAAGCATTTATAATCTTTAGCATAGCCTTTGTCGGTCTGATGGTAATGAATTTAGATTACGCGGCGGTTATAGCTATTATAATCGGTATAAGCAGCTTGGTGCCTTATCTCGGCGCCATAGTGGGAGCTTTAATCTCTTCGGTAGTGGCATATTTCCAATTTGGCGGCTTCATGGTAATTAATGTGCTTATTTTCTTCGCCTGTATAAGATTCGTGGATGACTGGTTCTTGCAGCCTTATATAATGAAGAGAGCGGTTAAATTAAATCCGGTGATAGTTATATTCTCTTTAATGGCGGGCTGGGAGCTGGGCGGAATTTGGGGAGTTATTTTTTCAATACCTGTGACTTGCATTTTAAAAGAAACGCTTAAACTTGCCGTTGAGCTTCAAGAAACCGAATTTATGTGGAAGCCGAAACCGAATCCCACCAGAATAAGCATACCGTATACATAAAAAAACGCTTTGCGTTTTTTTTATGTAGGTTACAGGTCTCAAGTCACCAGTCAACAATACTCAGTAAGCCGTGGAAAAAGGCTATGTGGGAATATGAGAACAGAAAACAGAGGGCGCAAAAAAATAGTAATCGGTAACGGGTAACAAATTACGAAGAATATAAAATATTTTGTAAAATTATAATCTGTAACAGCGCTATGTGATGCCGCGGTGGCGGAATTGGTAGACGCGCCGGTCTCAAAAACCGGTTTGCCTCTGGCGAGTAAGGGTTCGACTCCCTTCTGCGGCATTTTTACCCCACACAAAATACAAAAGCTAATAACGCAAATTTCTGTCTACAAATTTTCACTTCGCATTTTAAACAATACATTAATCTGTAGCTGTTTTATTTGGTGTGGGGTCAAATTTCATGTTTTTCCAAATTTTTAAGCCCTAATTTCCACGGAATAATCATTACCAAAGCATTAAGAATTATAAAAGCGGCCGCGCAAAAACCAACTCCTGTAAAATTCCAAGCATTAGCCCTGCCGAAATTATGAGCGAAATGCATCTGAACCGGCCATGATTCAATGCCGACTATCAAAGCCAAATAACCTATAGAACAAGCCATATATATAAAACCTCCGGGCGAGGATTCAATTTGATGGATGTTTTCCACCTTGAAATCCGGAAATAATGCCCCCAGACCAATCCCCATTATTGATATCGCAATTGAGGTTATTATTATGGTAAAAACAGAAATAGCCGAAATAAAAAAATCGGCTTCAAGAAACTTGTTTGAAAATGCTATAAGCACAATGCCTATTAAAACGGAAGGGATGCCCGCGATCAGCAATTTGGAAATCATTATGCTTTTAATCGAAATCGGAAAAGATTTTATTATCCACCAATTATTCCCCTCTAAACTTATCGCGGGAAAAATAAACCTTAATCCTATGGCTGAAACAACAAATCCCGCCACGCCTATATTTAAAAATGAGATAAGGCTTTTAATATCCGGTCCATCAAGCGGAAGGTTTTTTATGCTAAAAAGATAAACCATTATAAGCGCGCCGATAAGTATTATTTGCGACCAATATCTCGCGTCCCGTAAAAAAAGCTTCCTATCTTTCCAACAGAGAAGAAGAATATCTTTAAAAGGAATTTCCAAATTAAACATTTTTTGTTCAAACGATAATTTGTCATTACCCTTAAATTTAACTCCTTCTTGCGCGCCGCTAAATCCTTTCATATAAAAAAAACCCGAAAGATAAGTCATGGCCGCGTAAACAATGATACTAAGAACGATAAGATATAATGAATATTGGATAAAAGCCGTCCAGTCGGAATGTGAATAACTCATAACGGCCTTGGTAAGCCACCACGACGGAAAATATTCCGCCGTAGGAGCTTGAAGATAATTTATATACTGAGCGACTACTTCAAGCGCGTCCGGTCTTATAAGTTTTTCCGGTTTGGAAAATCTGAATACGACATAGACGAATGAAAGAGACAAACTGCCCAATATCCAGACAATATCTCTTGTTCTGGACGATGGAAAAAGATACATCAATGCCATGCTGAAAATTATTCCAAAGGAACTTGCTATCATAACAAAGGGAATCACTAAAAAAATATAAGACGCGTAAAAACCAAAATTTAAGGATTTTACCTGCCCGAGAGCTATGATAAAAGGCAAAATAGCCAGCATAAGTGTCCATGAGGAATAAAATACGGTTTCAAAAGCTTTATCTAAAAAAAGAACTTTCATATTCAATGGACAAGAAAAAAGAAATTTAAGGTCAAATGAGTAATAAAGCGTGGTCATTGAAATTATAATGGATGAAACTATAATCATTGAGAAGGTAATCAAAAATAACATGGATGTAAGCTTCCAACTGAGCATGCCGCCTATCAATTGAATGCCTTCAAGATAGCTTAAAAGCCTGTAAAATCCGATGTAAAGGGCGCCCAGCATACCAAAACCTACGCTAAGGAACATAAGATTCTTTATGATTTTCCAGCCTTTAATGGCAAGTATTCTATTTTTGAAAGTTATTACTTTTCTTTTTAGGAGAACATTTAGCATATAGAGTTGCGGAGTTAAAAAAATAAACAGAATAAACGGCGTAAATACGGAAATACAAGAATATGTAATAAACAAATTTGCCTGCCCCCGCCAAAGGCGGGGGTCGTTCATGGCGCCATGGGCATGTCATGGGTTTATCCCGTAGCGTTGTTCCAAAGCATAGCTTCCAATATTGCAATCATTCGCTTTTTCTATCCGTATCACCTTTATCATATTTTTATATTTCCGTTGTTATTTTTTTGATGTTAATTTGAGGAAAATATTTTCAAGGGAATTATCGCCGCCTGCGTCCATAGCGGCAATTTTTTTAAAATAGCCCATTGTGCCTTCGGCTATAAGGCGGCCGAAATTTATAATGGCTATTTTTGAGCAAAGATTTTGCGCCATTTCAAGTATATGCGTGCACATAAAAATCGTGGTTCCCTTTTTTGCCAAATCGGACAAAATATCTTTAAATTTTTTTATGCTTTTGGGGTCAAGTCCGATAGTGGGTTCGTCAAATAAAAGGACTTTGGGATTGCGCAATAAAACTCCGGCTATAAGAAGCTTTTGTTTCATTCCGTGCGAATAGGCTTCCAGAAGTTCATTGGAAAACTTGGATAAATCAAATATTTTCATTAAAGCCGGAATTTCCGATTTTTGATAAGAAAAAGGAACTTTATAAATATCGCCGATAAATCTCAAAAATTCATAGCCGGTAAGCTTAGGATAGACAAAGGGTTCGTCTGGAATATACGCCAATGTTCTTTTGGCATTAATCGTATCGGCAAGAATATCATATCCGCCGATAATAACCGTTCCCGATGTGGGCATTAAAATGCCTGAAATAATTTTTACGGTGGTGGTTTTTCCCGCTCCGTTAGGACCTAAAAATCCGAAAATTTCCCCGGGTTTAACGGTAATATTCAGATTATAAAGAGCTTTATAATCGCCAAAAGTTTTGTTAAGATTTTTGATTTCAATCACGGGATAAACAGCTATCTTCCTTCTTCTCTTTCTTTAAGATAGCTTTTCACTTCAATCTGAGCGGTAATATGCTGTAAATGGTTGAGAAATTTTTCTTGAGCAAGTTTGCGATTATATTCTTCTTTTTCTTTTTCAAAATCTTTAAGTTTGCCTTTATTCGAGGCAAGGTAAAAATTTTTTAATTCTTTGGGAGTAATTTTTATGCCGGAATACACAAATTCTTTAAACTTGGACGCTAGCCTAACTTTTTTTCTCCATGCTTCATATTCCGACGGAGTCATATGCAGCCGGTCCCAAACCGTTTGATAATAAAGACGCTGATTAAACACGCCATTGCTTGTAAACTGCGGAGTATTCTGAACTTCCATCGCTATTTCAAAGTCTGAAATCTCCATACCGCTTTTTTCAGCTTCGGAAGATAAAATCTCTTCAACAACCATATCCCGGAATACTTCCTGTTTAACGCCATTGCGAACAATTTCATTTACGGTTGTTCCGCTTTCGGACATATTATCCAAAACCATATTAACCCGGGTAATGAAATCCTTATACATTATTTTCTTGCCTCCGATATCGGCAACCGCTCCGGCGGAGGATTTAGTAAGAAAATTTCCGCCCAAAAATAATATACTGGCAAGAAATATACCCACCGTGGCTATAAATATGGGTTTTTTATGTTTGTTAAGAAAAGATATCATATTAATTTTTTACTCTCTACTTGTTTTTTTAAAGTAACATTCTCTTTTGTCAGCATAGAGCAATGGCCATTAAAAAATGAGCCTTCTTCCAAAGTGATTTTAGGGGCTTTTAAATCGCCTTCCACTCTGCTTCCCTTCATAACTTCAATATTTTCCAAAGCGCTTATATTGCCTTTAATCTCGCCGAGAACAATAGCTTGCTCGCACGAAACATCGCCTTTTATCTTTCCCGTTTTTCCGACCGTAACCATTTTTCCGTCAACAATGGAGCCGTCAAGCCGGCCATCAACTTTTAATGAACCTTTTATGGTGAAAGTTCCTTGAAAATAAGCGTCATAGCCTATAACTGTTTCGGTATTATGCGAATCAAAAGCCATTTTTGAACCTTTAAAAAGACCCATATTCCCTCCAATAATTTTAGAAATCTAAAATCCAGCCTGCGTCGTAAATAATTTGACATTTACTATTTACACATCTTGTGTCGTGTTTAACCCCGCGGGTTTTTTCTACAACCAAGCTTCCCCAACCCACGGGGTAAAAACAAGCATTTAAATGTAAAGAAGCGTCGGACGCACTACACTAGTCTGTTTACAAACTTTGTTCCGCGGAAAAAATCTTCTCAAAAATACTTATATTTTCACTAAGTCGGCTTTCCGTTTTAATATACGGCATAGGATTTTTAGGCACGGAATGCTGCCAAACTTCATAATGAAGATGCGGCCCCGTTGAAGAACCCGTAGAACCCATACTGGCTATTTTTTGTCTTCTTTCCACTTTTTGCTTTTCCTCAACAAAAATTTCACTGAGATGAGCGTATAAAGTTGAATAACCAAAACCATGATCAATTAGAACAGTAAGGCCATACCCTGTGGCCCATCCCGTATGGCGCACAACGCCATCGGCGGTAGAAATTATTTTAGTGCCCGGTGAATTCGCGATATCCACTCCGTGATGGAATTCTCTAAACATGCTTATTGGCGATAATCTATAACCGAAACGCGAAGCGATTTTTCCTTCCGTAGGCCAAAATGAAGGAATGGCTTTTGAAAAATTATGCCTATTGGTAATATACCATGTGATTTCCGCGAAACTTGAAAGTCTTTTCTCGGACATTGTTTTCAATTTGGTAATGGATTCGTCCAATGTTGAAGCATTTTCTTTTGAAATTTTTTCCGACAATATCTTTTTAAAATCCGATAATTCGGACAAATTGGCTCCGCCCAGAGATCTTTTGTTTGTGTATACAGACTCGCCCATTCCCAATATTTTCCTCATTTGCCCGTCTGTTTTTTGGGCCATTTCAAGATAAGCAAGGCCATTTTTGACTTTAAGAGAAAAATATTCCATCTTTGTTCTGAGAAGCTTATTATCCATTTTGGTGACATTGTAATCAAAATGCCTGCCGGCTATATAACCGGACCAAAGCGTAAAAACTGACCACACCGCTATAAGCGAAAGAAAGGTAAATATGGAAAAGCTAAACCGAAAAGACGGAAAACTATTGTGCGGAATAATGACAATACTTACAGGTTTAGCGAACTTTTTAATGGTTTTTCTAACTCTTGTCATAATGGACTATGTGTTACAATTATATAACATTATTACGGCGGATAAAAGTTAGTTTCACATGTTGCAAGTCACATGTCACAAGTTTACTGTTTACTGTTCACTGATTACTGGTTACTGATTTGCCAGTCACATGTCACAAGTTTACTGTTTACTGTTCACTGATTACTGGTTACTGTTCACTGATTACTGTTTACCGTTCACTGATTACTGTTCACTGATTGCCTGTTACCTTGTTGCTAATTGCCCAATTGCCTTGTATGTTAATTGCCTTTCTTTATTCGTGTTCTAAAGGAGGCGGGATGACTTTTTTCTGAGATGACTTTTTTGAATCATTATTATCAAAAACCGTAGGGGCAAGTTTAAGATTTTCATTCAAATTTTCATTTTTGATTTCAGTTTCAATGCTTTTGATATCGAAATTTGATACGCCGGGCGTCATACCGACAGGCATCATTTTAAATAAAGGTTTCATCTCAGTATCCCGCATAATATCCAACATTAACTTCATAAAATCGGGACGCATGGCATATTTTCCCACAATTTCTTTCATATTTTTGATTTTATTGATATTTCCTATAACCGCCATGGGATTATTGGAATTTTTCGCCTCAAGCGCTTTTTGAAAATTAGGATCTTTCTTTAAATCATTCATAAATTCTTTGACAATGGGCCGTTCGGAGTATTTATTCATGGCATCTATTATTTTTTTTTGCTCAATCTTTCGGGCATTTTCAATAAGAGTTTTAGTATCATCGGCGTTCATTAAATTTGCCGGCATTTTCCCGTCGCCAAATCCTACAAAAAGTCTTGAAGCGTTTTCGTCTGATTTTACAGAAGAAATCAATTTTTGCTGAGGCTTGGGCAAATTCGAAGAATTTGCATAATTTGACATTTCTTCAATATTGCTAAAAATTTCCTTCATTTCTTTTATTTGTCTATACATCTTAATGCTGATATAACTGACGAAAACAAAAATAATGGCCAAAAAAACGATTAAAATATTTATTAAAATATTTTTTTTGGCAGATTTTTTCCCCGGATTCGGGTTTGTCTCGTCGATGTTTTCAATCGGAGCGTTTGAATTTAGAACCATTTATTCTCCTTAAAAAGCAGGCGCAGGGCGCCGCACATACCTGTGCCATGTGTGCAACTCGTGATTTGTTTCTCTGCCACTCTGAGATAATATTTGAAATAATAGTCGGGATAATTGACATACAATTCTGTAATTGATAAATTATTCCTTATAATCATATAAAAAGCACACATATGAAACAAGTGTAAAATATGACGAAAAGCGAAGCTCTTTAAAATTTTGATTTT
>JAKLQJ010000289.1 GCA_022013385.1 Elusimicrobiota bacterium | reverse complement strand
TTGTCGCCTCCTCTTGAGATTATCAAAAGAAGGTTTTAGCATTTTAACCATGACATTTCTACTTGCCGCTATCATGACATTTTAAAAAATTCGCTACATTTTAAAATAGGGTATTGACAAAACAACATTCATTCACTATACTCTTATTTCACGGTGGTTGAAAGTGGAGAATTGTGTTTTAAAAAGGTGAAAAACGGATGAGCGCTTTTTACGGAGAATATAAATATGCGATGGACGGCAAAAGCCGTATTTTTATTCCGGCTCGCTTTAGAGAAGCGCTTCGCAAAAAAGATAAAAACTATTTCATGATTACCATAGGTTTGGATCATTGCCTTTATCTTTTCTTGCCGTCGAGGTGGGAAGAACTGGTTGCAAACAATATGGAAATATTTAAAGCCGAAAATAAGGAAGAAGAAAGAGCTTTTAAAAGATTTTTTTTCGGCAATGCGTCCGATACCATAATGGATGAACAAGGGAGAATTTTAATTCCGCAGAATCAAAAAAATTATGCTTCATTAAAAAAGGAAATTATTATAAGAGGAGTAGGAAATAAAGCCGAAATATGGAATGCCAATTCATGGACAAAATACAAGAAAAATATAATGGAACCGTCATTTGCGAAATTCAGCAAAATATTAGATATATGACGAAACATTATACTCACAAGCCCGTTCTGCTTAAAGAGACCGTGCGGCATCTCGTTACGGACAAAAACGGGGTATATGTCGACGGAACGCTCGGTATGGCCGGACATGCGATGGGGATTCTTTCTGAGCTTAATAAGCAAGGCAGAGTGATTGCCATAGATTGGGATCCTGAAATGATTGAATTGGCAAAAAAACAATTGAGCAATTGCGAAGAACAAGTAACTGTAGTAAAAGGTAATTTTGCCGATATAGATGAAATTTTGCCTCGCGAGAATATTGCAAAAATTTCCGGAGTTCTATTTGATTTGGGAGTATCATCTCTTCATTTTGACAAACCCTCAAGAGGATTCGGTTTTAAACACAATGGCCCCCTTGATATGAGAATAAGCCCTGAAAATCCGCTTACCGCTTACACCATTATAAACAAATGGCCTTATGAACAAATAGAGCATTTAATAAGAATCTCGGGAGAAAGATTTTCCAATAAAATAACAAAATTAATTGTCAATGAAAGAGCTAAAAACACAATAGTCGGCACCTCGGACCTTAAAAGCTTGATAGAAAAAAACTTTGTCTGCAGAAAAGACAAAATACATCCTGCAACAAGAACTTTTTTAGCTTTGAGACTTGCCGTAAATTCCGAATTGGATAATTTGCTGAAGGGTATTCATAATGCCACTCACTTTATGGCTAAAGGTTCACGAATGTGCATAATAACTTTCCATTCGCTTGAAGATAGAATAGTAAAAGAAACTTTCAAATCAATGGTGAAATTGGGGGGATGGGAAATGATAACAAAAAAACCCGTAAAACCTTCCGATGAAGAAATTGAAAACAACCACAGAGCAAGGAGCGCGAAACTGAGAGTAATAGAAAAAACAGAAGCTTAGAACTAATCTGGAAAAATTAAAAATGGATGGAGGAAAAAGTATGAATACCTCAAACATGTTCAAAGTAGGCACCAGATTGCAAAGACTATTGCTAAATAAATCCGTCAGAAACGGGAGAACGAATATTAAATCAAATCTATCTCCCACAAAAACCTTGTATCTTTGGGAGAAACACAGCATTAGAAGAATAGAACTATTCGGTATGGAATAAGAGCCTTCTTACTTAAACTTATTTAAAAAAGAAGGGTTTTTTGGCAGTTTTAATAAATAATAGACTGCAAGATTGGACATCATGGCTAAAAAAAAACGCATACTGTATTTGCAAATTATTCTAATGATAAGCGCGGTTTTATTTGTATTTGTATGGGAAAACATACAAGCGACCAAACTGGGCTATAGGATAGAAAACACAAGGCAAGAGATAAAAGATTTTACAAATGCCAATAAGTATCTGTCAAAAGAGATTCAAACAGCCCTATCGCCGGAAAAACTTCAGAAAAAGGCTTTAATGCTTGGGATGATTTATCCGGAACCTGCGTCTGTGATCATTTTAGATAATAAAACTAAACCGGATAAAAAAAACTTGAGATGGTTTGCCTGGGCTCAATGACATTAATGCTTTATTGTCCATCTCTTAAATAGCGCTCTTCATTTTTGTTTTCCATGTTGTTTGTCGAACCGCCGAATTCCTAATAACAAAAAACAACGGCTGCTTGCAATTCATATGATAAACCATTGATGCTTTAAAGCGCCGCAATATTTAAATCTATTTCAAACGGACCCCTGTGAAAAGCAATATCGCTACAACCTTTCGCGCAAGATTAAAAATCTGCGTCTTAATGGCAATATTTCCCGTCTTGCCTATTTTCTCGCGCTTGTTTTATCTGCAAACGGTAAAACATAATAATCTTTCTAAAACCGCGGCTAAAGAATTTACAAGATTTATCTCTGAAGTAGGGCCAAGAGGAACAATATTTGATATTAACGGCAATATTCTTGCCGAATCCATAATAACATGGGATTGCTATATATTGAAAAAAGATGTAAAAAACAAACAAGAAGTTATTTCACAATTATCCGAAATACTCCAAATCCCCATAGAAATCCTTAAAACAAAATACAATAAAGGCAAAAATTATATCGGCATTAAAAAAAGGCTTGATAAACAAACTTATGAAAAATTAAAGGAATTAAATCTTAAAGGAATCTTTTTTGACGCGCAACAAGACAGATTTTTTCCTAATGTTAATTTGGCGAAAAATATAATAGGAATTGTAGGTGATAATAAAGGGCTGACAGGCATAGAATATCTTTATGACAAGGTTTTGAGCGGAAATATCAGCAAACGGGGAATAATAAGAGATGCCAACGGCAAAATAATATATAGGAACAGATTAAAGAAGGAAAGCAAACCTTTAGACATATATCTGACAATAGATAAAAATATTCAATTTTTTAGCCGGGAAATAATAAAAAAGTATGTTGAAAAGACAAAAGCTGATTTTGGAATGGTCATAGTTCAAAACCCTAATAACGGGCATATTTTATCAATGGTGTCTTATCCTCAGGATATATCCAGAATTGAACCTGTTCAATGGGTTTATGAACCCGGCTCCACATTTAAAGCTATAACTTTGGCGGCGGCTTTGGAAAAAAATATAACGACCACTAATGATAAATTTTATTGTGAAAAAGGAGCATGGCAATTTTCGCCGAAAATAATCTTGCACGACCATGAACCTGAGGATACCTTATCTCTTTCGGAAATTATCGAAAAATCTTCAAATATAGGAGTCGCCAAACTCGGCATGCGGCTTGGCATTAAAAATCTTTATTTTTTTGCGCGAGCGTTCGGATTCGGCGCTAAAACAGGTTTGGGAATTTACGGAGAATCACTCGGCATTATGCGGCCAATGGAAAAATACAAACCGATAGACCTCGCCGTAGGCTCTTATGGACATGGAATAGGCATAACGCCGATGCAACTTATAACGGCTTATTCCGCAATAGCCAATAATGGTATTTTAATGCAGCCTAAAATAATTGAAAAAATATTAAATTTCCAAAAACAAATCGTATTTGAAAACAAACCCGCAAAAGTGCGCAATGCTATCAGCGCTAAAACCGCAAAGACAGTTACTGAAATATTAAGAAATGCGGTTGAAAAAGGCACCGGACAATCAGCGCGCATAGAAAATTATCCTATAGCGGGCAAAACAGGCACAAGCAACAAATTAGACTCCGCGGGACAGTATCAAGCGAGTATTAATGTAACATCCTTTTGCGGATTTTTTCCGGCAGACAAACCGCTTTACACAATATTAGTAATCTTAGACCATCCTAAAAAATATGTTTACGCTTCCGAAACCGCGGCGCCGGCCTTCCGCGATATAGCGAAAAAAATAATAATTTTAAAAGGAATAAAGCCTACTCCTTCGGAGTAGGCAGGCAATAAGGCAATTAACAGGGAACAGTTTAGAGTTAAAGAGTTCAGGAATACCCCCCGAGGTGGCTGCGCAGCATCGTGGTTGAGTTGCTTCGAAAGACTCCTCGGGGGTTGGAAATAAGGCAAAAAAAAGAGTTTAAGAGTTGTAGAGTTAGCGGGGTAACAGTTTAATTGTTTTGTAGCTACAGCGTGGCAAGAACCCCGTGTGTAGCCGTTACCCTTACCACCTACTTGCGAAGCGTATTTATGATGGCGCTTACAGTGCCATAAGTAAGTGGTAGGGTTATGCTTCTTTGTCCCGCCATAGGCGGGAGATTCCCGCGGAGTGGACTACGCTATCGTGTCGTGGTCGTTCACATAGTTTCCGACACTTTATGAAGCATAGCTTCGTTGCCTGTGTATGTAGGCCTGTCATGCTGTATAGCGTGAACACGGTTCAATG
>JAKLQJ010000288.1 GCA_022013385.1 Elusimicrobiota bacterium | reverse complement strand
AGCGATGAATTTTGTAATGAATAATCGAGCAACTTCTGGGATCAAAATAAGCCGTGCCTCCGATATCATTTCCATAAAGATGAAAATCATGGCTAAAAAAAAGCCGCGCTTGACGGGCTTTTTGTTGAAGGTTGTTTACCTCGATTTTTTTGATGTAAATGTTCAAATCCAAATCCACCACATCCGAGCATCGGAGTTCCAAGCCCAAGGCCTTATTTTTTAAAAAGACATCCGTCACAAGGCTATTATCCTGATATCTTAAATCTTTTTCCCAGTCCTGTCCCATCCACGAATATTGTCCGTCCACCCATACGCCGAAGCGAAAAGGATGTCCGCTTGAATGGTTTTCCTGACCGATAAAAGGGAAATAAATGTCCCTAATTTGATAATCTGAATCAAAATTTAAGAGAAAATTTCCGTTGCTTACAGGGATGTCTTTAGGCATAATGTCCTTTCTTTCGCAAGTTCCTGATATAGTTGGGAATATTTTTCGGCCATACTGCCGATGGAGAAATTATCTTTGACATGCTGGCGGCAATTATGAGGATCGATAAGGCTGAGCGCTTTCATGGACTTAACCATGTCCTTGATTGAATCTGTGACAAATCCTGTTTTTCCGTGAATAATAATTTCAGGCGCCGAACCTTTACTAAAGGCCACTACAGGAGTGCCGCAGGCCATGGATTCAATCAGCACAAGCCCAAACGGTTCCCCCCATTGAATAGGAAATAATGTCGCCCGCGCATGCTGGTACCACATCTTTTTCTGAGCGCTGTCAATTTCTCCGATATAGATGATTTGCTTGTTCGAATCAAGAATCGGTTTCATGACTTTTTCATAATAATCACTGCCGGTGAAAGTTTTGCCCGAGTCAATAACAAGGTCTATTGATTTTTTTAATTCCTTGAAAAATGCCCTGTCTTTTACTTTGTTTTGAACATTGCCGGCGATGATAAGCTGGGAGCCTGTTTTTTTAGCAATCTCAATGGCTTTATCCTGTCCTTTATCTTTGGTGATTCTTCCGATTGAAAATAAATAATCTTGTTTGCCGGAATTGCTTTTGAACGGATAGTCTTCTAGATCAATACCGTGATGAATAACCTTTTGCGCATTAACTAATCCATGATGTTCCGCTCTCTGGTATTCGCTAATCGGGACAAAATATACGCGGGAAGAGGGCGTGAGCGATTCATTCCACAAATTGAAGGTTCCTTTATCTTCGGCAGGCACATGGAGAGTCATCACAATTGGAATAGGGTTTTTAGAAACTCCGTTAAAAATATATTTGGCCATAACGGTATCATGCACATGAATGATGTCAATGTCGCCTTTTTTTGCCCTTTGAAGCGACAGAATAAGATGTCTGCGTGTTTCTTCCTGTTGCGCGCGCGTGTTTTTACTCCAGTACTCACTGAAACTTTTTTCAATGGTCGTGTACTGTTCTCCGACAATACGGGAATCACCGGAACAGGCAATAATAGAGCGGTGGCCTAATTTATGCAACCCTGCGTCAATATTATAAATGACCGTTTCAATAGGTCCATAACCCAAATTTTGCCTTACAGGCCGGTTTAATGTCGCTATTTGAAGTATAGTCATCTTTTGTTTCGTTTTTATCATAGTATTTTCCTTTAAAAATGCCTAAAATGCGGGGCAAGAAATATTTAAAATCAACCAGTCAACAAAAGGAAGAGAGAAAGGCAGCCTCTTGGGTCGGAGTGTGTAAAAAACTTCATGAAGAATTAAATAGGGGCTATTGAAAAAGTTCAAAAAGTGTATTTTTAGGAACAAATAAGATGAAATGCGCGGTGGAAACAAATAAAAATAGGAACTTTTCAGTATCGATTAAATATAGACCGTTATATTTCGTCGGAGAACATAGAACCACTCACTCTTTAGCTTAGCATATTAAGGAGCTAAAAAGATACGCCCCGAATTTATATATAGGAATTTCAAGGCTATGCAGGGTGCCGTATCAAGGGACTATGTCCATCCCGCCACTACTGCATTTTCGCCACTACTACTTAGGCGCTCTCCATTACTACATCGGTGCTCTCCATTACTACATCGGTGAGTCCGCCAAAGTTGTAGTGGCGGAAGTCCGCCAAAGATTTAGTGGCGGAAACCTGCCGATGCCGTAGTGGAGGGGGCGGGCAGGCAGACGGCCAAGGATGTTAGTCTGTTAACGCCGTTCTTAAAGTGTACAGGTATTGGCATTAATTAGTGTACAGGTTGTGTGCGATTTTTTTTAAATTTTGTTTCTTCCAGTTCAGCAATAAAACACTTCTTAAATTCCAAAACCTGTTTTTAATTCTTTGTGATACACTTTCATGGAGGAGGCAAATCCATGAAACGAAAAATTGTCCCAAAGAAACGCTGTCCTTATTGCGGCAAATATTATACGCCATATATTAGAGCGGCAAAAACTCAAAAATCCTGCAAAAATATTTCCTGCCAAAAGAAACATAAGCGAAAACTGCAAAAAAAGTGGAAAAAGGATAATCCCGATGGTTTTTGCGGTCGTTATGTAAAAGTAAAAGCGTGGCTTAAAAAACATCCCGGCTACCTTGCCAAATATCGCGCCGAACATTCTGAATATGTAAACAAAGATAACCGCGGACGAAGACTGCGCCGGCTAAAATCAAAGGCGCAAAATGCCGATATACAAGACACATTGTTCATTGGTAAAATCGGGCAAATACGCAATATAAAAACCGCCGATATGCAAAACACATTAACTCTAAAACTCGACGGACTATTGGATATTATGTTTAATCGAAACGCGCCGATATACAAAACACATGGGCAATTCAGATGTTAAGCATGTAAACTATAGTCATGGAAACAGAACTTTGGGCAAATATAAGACGAATGTATGAAGTAGATAAAATATCCATAAGCGAAATATCGCGCTTATTGAGAATTCATCGCAAAACGGTGCGACGCGCATTGGAAAGTGATTCAAACCCGCCTGTTAATGAACCGCGAGGACGCAGAACGAAAAGCCGTCTTGAGCCATTCAAAACATATATAGTTGAACGGCTGAACGAATACCCGAATTTGACAAGTTCAAAGATCCTAATGGAAATACAAACAACGAGGCTATGACTCATCAAGTGTCATGAACTGTGTGAATGACCAGAAGCAGGGATATGGTGGCGGTTATACAATCCTCAAAGATTATATTAGTTAAAGGGGACGGTTCTAATTTTCCGTCTCGCCATGCGCATTATCTATGTTTCCATCATCAAACTTCTTTCAAGCTTTTTTATGAAACCTTCTCCCACTGAAAACCTGCCATTGAAATTTATCTTAATCCTTCTTTAAGAAAATTCCTGTAATTCCTTCCCCTTCTTTTTTTAACTCCTCCAAAAGTCGCATATACCGCATCT
>JAKLQJ010000001.1 GCA_022013385.1 Elusimicrobiota bacterium | reverse complement strand
TTTAAATGCTTGTTTTTACCCCGTGGGTTGGGTAAACTTGGTTGTAGAAAAAACCCGCGGGGTTAAAACCACGACGCAAGATGCGTAAATAGTAAATGTCAAGTTATTTACGACGCACTACACTAGTGTGGTGTAACAGTAACGGCTTTACAATGACTGTATGGTCGTGGCCACTGTAAAGTTATTCGTGTTACACTACACTAGTTACCTAGTTGCCTAATTGCCTAGTTACCTAGTTGCCTAACCATTATGTTTATATCCGATTTGTCTAAAACGATTATTGCCCCGTCAACCCCGCCGGGCTTTGGGGCAATATCCATAATACGCCTATCAGGCAAAAACGCTTTTATCATAGCGTCTAAATTTCTCTATCCCAAAAAAACCTTTATTAATCCCAAAACAAAGCAATCACATATTTTGAAAGTTATGGAAAATGGAAAACTTATAGATCAGGCGGTATCTCTTTTTTATAAGGAACCGAAAAGTTATACGGGAGATAATATCGTTGAAATATTCTGCCACGGCTCTCCGTTTATAATCAGAAAAATACTGACTCTCGCCATAAAAAATGGCGCAAGAGAAGCGGCGCCGGGCGAATTTACCATGAGAGCTTTTATCAACGGAAAAATGGATTTGACGCAAGCGGAAGCCGTAAACGATTTGATTCATTCGGAAAGCTCGGCTTCTCACAGTTTGGCCATATCACAAATTAGAGGCGAGATAAGCGTTCAAATCAAAAAAATAAAATCTCAGATTTTGAACCTCTTTAGTGAAATTGAAGTCAGGCTTGATGACAGCGATGAAGAAATGCCGAAATAGATTTTCACGATTTCATTCAAAAAACAAAAAAAATTTCAACCGCCATTCAAACAATGGCTGAAAGTTTTGAAAAAGGCCGATTTATAAAAAACGGATTTAAGACAAGCATAATAGGAATTCCCAATTCCGGAAAATCATCGCTTTTGAACGCGCTTCTCGGCTATAAAAGAGCGATAGTCACAAAGATATCCGGCACCACAACGGACACCATTGAAGAAAAAATAAATTTTTCCGGAATTTCTTTTATTTTTACGGATACGGCAGGAATAAAGACCGACGCAAAAAATCCTATTGAAAAAGAAGGCATTGTCCGCGCGATAGATTTTATAAAGACAAGCGATATTCTGATTTGGGTTATGGATTATTCAAAAAAACCGTGTAAAAACGAAAAAGAGGTTGAAGCTCAAATAAAAAAACATTTTGCCGCGAAAAAAACACAGCTTATTAAAGTCTTCAACAAATCGGATTTAAAACATGAAAGACCAACGGAAAAAGGAACGATGGCTATTTCCTGCAAAACGGGGTCGGGAATAGAACAACTGAAAAAACTCATAGTAAAACGGCAAGAAACACTATTTAGCGACCAATCATCGGCAATCATAACATCTATGCGGCATTATCAAGCATTAAATAATTCTTTGGTTGAAATAAAACTCTTTCAGAAACTGATTAAAAATAAAAATTTTCGTTTGGAGCTTGCCGCCGAACATTTAAAATCGGCCTTAAATGAACTTTCGGATATTCTCGGAGAAACAAATTCAGAGGAGCTTCTTTCAAACATATTCTCCAAGTTTTGCGTGGGAAAGTAAGAAAGCAAGAAGTTAGAAACAAGAGAAACAAAAGGTCAAAAAAATGGAGAGCAGTGCGCAAAATAGTACGGCAGGACAATACATATAAAGAGAATGCGATAATACATTGATATGGATAAAAGAAAAAATAAACGGTATCAATATATAAATAAAATAACAGCATATGCGCAAAATATTTGAAAATTTAAAAGTTTGGCAAAAAACAAAAAAACATATGATTGTAAATTTGTTTGCAACATATCATATTTTTCCGTATCAACATGTTTACATATCATCTTATTTCCGTTGTTGTGTGAAAGCCTTGATTTTGAATCCTGAAGTTTTTTTCCGAAATCTTAAAATAGGTAAAATAAATTGGGGTTTTCCGTTAGCCGTTTATTTCATTTATATTATTTTCAATTCCTTATTTCTAAATTATAAACCCTTAGACTTTCCAAATGAAACGGCAGTTCTCAATATACTGAACCCCAGTTTTTTCTTTTATTTAGGCGTTCAGCTTTTTTGGGGAACTCTCCTCTCATTGTTCTTTGTCTTATTCGCTCTTTTTTTAACCAAATTGTTTTATGCTTTCAAATTGCCCATATCCTTGTTTTCTTGTTTGCTCTCCGCTTTGGCATTTTTTTATATTTTAAAGAGCTTGGATAATTTTCTCCTCCAATGCATTATGTTATTAATCTCTGCGATGCTAATCGTTTTAATAATAAGGAAAGATACAAATAACTTCCTTTTCTTATTAAAAGCCGCTTTTTCGGTCAACCTAATATCATTTTTATTTCTACCTATAGCATTTCTTTCCGTATCTCTAAAATCTGAAAATTTGTTTTTAATATCGGAATTGATAATGAGTATTTGGCTATTGACGCTATTTGTAAAAGCAATAAAAACAATCAACAATATATCGGTGCTTAAAACCGTATTAATATTTGTGTTCTCGGCCGTCGGGACATTCGGCTTATTTTATCTGATTTTGAAAATAAATTTATTATCCGAAAACACTTTAAAAGTAATTTTATCAATGTAGAGACCGCAGAAATGCAGAGACCATAGCGACGACAAATTAGCAGAGCAAGCTCTGCAGCTACAAAACAACTAAATCGTTACACTTTGAAATTTCTATACTGCAAGATAATGAAAAACTATCCCGACAATTTTAAAATAATCGTAGTGGGCGCGGGCCATGCCGGCTGTGAAGCCGCTCTGGCGGCCGCCAGAATGGGAACAAAAACCCTATTAATAACACAGGATTTAGACACCATAGCGCAAATGTCCTGCAATCCTTCCATCGGCGGAATAGGCAAAGGACAAATGGTCCGCGAAATTGACGCTTTAGGCGGCGAGATGGCAAAGATTGCGGATGTCTCGGCTATAAGTTATCACATGCTTAATACATCTAGGGGCCCGGCTGTCCATTCTCCAAGAGCGCAATGCGATAAAAAAATCTATCAATTCTCAATGAAGCATATTCTTGAAAAACAGCCGAACCTATATATAATTCAGGATGAAGTTGCCGCGATATGGACTGAAGGTTCAAAATTAAAAGGCGTAATAACGCGAAGAGATGTTAAATATAAAGCAAGCGCGGTAATTATTACCGCCGGAACTTTTCTTAAAGGACTTATTCACATAGGGCTAAAATCTTTTCCCGGCGGCAGATATAATCATTATCCCAGCAATCATCTTTCCGCCAGCATAAAAGAGCACGGAATAGAACTTGCCCGCCTTAAAACCGGAACTCCGATGAGAATAAACGGCCGGTCAATAGATTTTTCAAAATGTATTGAACAAAAACCCGATAATCCTTGCCAGTCGTTCTCACATTTTGCAAGGCCGGCTCCTGCAAAATTCCGCTCATGCTGGATAACTCACACCAATGATGAAGTAACAAAAATTATAAACGATAATCTTCATTCATCGCCGCTTTATTCAGGAAAAATAAAATCAATAGGCCCGCGATACTGCCCTTCCATAGAAGATAAAATTGTAAAATTCCCTCATCATAAAAGCCATCATATATTTTTGGAGCCGGAAGGCTATAATACCGAGGAGTACTATTTAAACGGTCTTTCGACAAGCCTCCCCGAAGATGTTCAATTAAAAATACTTCATTCCATCAAGGGACTTGAAAAAGCCGAAATTCTGCGCGCGGGCTACGCGATAGAATATGATTTCGCTTATCCAATTCAACTCGACAAAACGCTTGAATCAAAAATAGTGCGGGGACTATTTATGGCCGGACAAGTAAACGGCACCACCGGCTATGAGGAAGCCGCCGCTCAAGGTCTTATGGCGGGCATAAACGCCGCGAATAAATTAAAACATTCGGAACCTTTAATCCTTGAAAGAAAGGAGGCTTTTATCGGAGTTATGATAGATGATTTAATAACAAAAAATGTTGACGAACCATATAGAATGCTTACCTCAAGAGCGGAATATCGCCTTCTTTTGCGCAAAGATAATGCCGACCTTCGCCTCTTAAAATACGGCTTTAAAACGGGGCTTATAGATAAAAAATACAAAAAACCCTTTAAACTTTATGAAAAATCCGTTAAGGAAATCATAAGCAATCCACATTTCAAAGCGTCAAAAAAAACAACTATGTTTCCATGGTCATTGGAAACAGCTTTTAAAGAAGCTAAAATTCAGAGAGAATATAAAACCTATATTGAGAGAAATATAAAAGAAGCGGAAAAAATAAAAGACTTTGAACATATAAATATTCCCGATAATCTGGACTTTTCAAAAATCAAAGGATTGCTTCTTGAATCAAAACAAAAATTCATTAAAGTGCGTCCGAAAAACATGGCGCAAGCATCGCGTATCCCGGGCGTAACTCCGAGCGACTTGCAGCTTGTGATTATCAATATTACAGGAGCGCAAAGAACGCGGAGAAGTATAAGACGCGAAAGCGGCAAAGAATACAGAGGCGCATAAGTTGTTTTCTGTCGAGCTTATAGACACACCGTAATGTATGGCTTGAAAATATAAAATTAATGCCGTTGCTCTAAACTTGAACTGCAACTATATTATGACCGATAAGGATTATTTCTTACAACAGATAGATAAATGGGATATTAAACTATCAGAAAATCATCTGGAGCTTTTGACGCGCTATGTTGATGAAGTTTTGGACAAAAATAAGAAGTTTAATTTAGTTTCAAATAAAGACGCCGGTATTATATGGGCAAGGCACATCGCTGATTCTTTAGCGCCTATAAAAAAAATAAAAACATTATTTCCTTCTCTAAAAAACAAACTTATAGCCGATGCAGGTTCAGGCGCCGGCCTTCCCGGAATTCCGCTTAAAATACTTCTTGAAGACGCCGATTTTAAATTATACGAACCAAACTTTAAAAGAAGAAATTTTTTAATATGGACTTTTTCCAAACTAAAATTAAAAAAAATTGAAATCTCAAATGAAAGAATAGGAGAAAACCCGCGTATTCAAAAGGGGAAAACAGATATTTTGATTGAAAGAGCGATGGGACAGCTTGAAAATATACTGCCTCAATGCTTAAATATGCTTAAAGAAGAAGGCGGCTTGTTTTACGCATGGCATGCAAATGCTAAAATTTTAAAATCCGCGAAGATTGTGAACATTATGGAGAAGATGAACACTGCTGTTTATGATATACACGATTATAAGCTCGCTGGAGAAGAAAAAAACAGATTCATTCTCATTCTAAGGAGAGGAAAATGCACTTGTTAAACACTTACTTTACGCCGTTCGCGCTAATACTTACGATATTTGCCATCTATTTCTCGGCTCTTGATAAACAGACAACATATATCACATTCGGAATTCTTGCCGCCACATTTGCGATAAATTGGTGGATGTCAAAAAATGAATATAAATTTTTTAGATGGATTCAAAAAATAAGAGTTTTAACCGTTGTCTTCAATCTGCTGATTACCGTTGTTATTTTTTATCTTCTCGGTTCCTATTGGGCGCCGACATGGCTGCTCTTCTTGATAGCTCCTTCGGCCTCAGCCATGTTTATGAAAAGGACTCAAGTTTTTCTAATAGCTTTGTCGGCGGCTTTTTTAATGCTTGGAACATATTATTTTAAAAGCCTCTATTTGGGGCTTGAGCTTGGAACGGTGCACTGGGCGATGGCTTCAATACACGCGATTTTCGTGATATTGTTCAGTTTATTTGTCAATTCCATGTCGCAAATGATACTCAAAGTAAGGGATTCATCAAGATAAGCCGACAGAAAAGCAGCGCAACAGCGATGCAGTACATCAGAAAAAGCATAACTTTTCCGATTCGGAAAAGTTGTTTAAAAGTTAAAGACCCTCCCTCACCGCAAATTTATTGAAAAATAAATTTTTTACGCAAGAGTGAACGGGGTAGTAAGAAGAAAAAAAGCGAAAAGTAAGCAAAATGTAGAGTATAAATTTATGTATAGGAATTTCAAAGTGTTGTAGCTTCCCGCCATAGGCGGGACTAATTTATTCTGGGTGACTAACAAATTATATTAGTGTTTAGTACCTGTGCGCTGTATCACTGCAGCGCTGTTGCGCTATCATATTTTGGATAATATTTTATATGGATATTTTTTCACGATTAAGAATTTGGTTTTGGCTCCTTGTAACCGGTTTATGGGGAACTTTTATGTATCAATACATAAGCTCGGATTTTAAAACGGAACAAACAATATATTTGTCGAAAAATCCATTTGCCTATGATATGCCGGTGACTAATTTGGAAACTGAAAGAACAAATATCCCAAAATCCGGTTTTCCATTAGATTTCAAAAATGATATTCCTTCCTCAATAAAAACGGACACATCTAAAGCCGGATTGAACACAAGTAATCTTGTAGTGCCGCTTAAAACCGATGAACTGCAGGGAATCGCTTCTCCTAATTTCACTAAAAGACATACCACAGAGGAAAGACTAGAAGCGTTAAACATATCGCAGGGCGCCAAAGAATCTTATCCTCCTGTGCCTCACGGCTTTTCAATGACCGAAACCAGACATTTTGTTATGTATGAAGAAGGAGAAAAGGTTTCAGAAAAGATTGCGAATGCCTTGGAACATCTTCACGGAAATATCATGCTTGATCTTATATCTTTCTCGCCATGGACAAGAGAGAAAAAAGTTTTTTTATTTTTCTGCGCCTCGCAGGAAACTTATCAAAGACTTACCGGACGCCCTGCTTGGTCGGGGGGAACGGCATCCTTGAAAGAAAGAAAAATCTTCGTCTACAAAAATCCAGGAACTTTCGGCATTATAGCCCATGAATTAACCCATATTTATTTTGACAGTTTCTTTAGCAAAAAACCCAATCCTTTATGGCTTAGCGAAGGCATGGCCGTTTATATTCAAGTTGAGAGAGGAGCTTCCGTTCCTTTGTGGCTTTCCGCCAATCTAAAAATGATCTCTCGCGGCGCCGGATTTAAACTTACAGACTTGATGAGAATTGAAAAACTTGAGGAAGCGGATGAAGAAAGCGTGCGGCTTTGGTATGCGCAATCTTATAGTCTGGTAAGATTTTTGATGAAAATGAAAGCGGGCGAATCATTTTACCGCTTCTGCGGAATGATAAAAGACGGAAATCCGATTCATAAAGCTTTGTACAGATCTTATGGCATGCCCTATAATAAAATAAGCGCGCTTGAATATGCTTGGCGCTATGATGTCAAAACCGGAAAAATATCAGGCTTGAATAGATAAAAAAACAACCTCACTCAACGCCGGCAGCGCGACACTGTATGCGAACGACCAATCTTATACACTACCACCTGCTTTCCCGCTAACATAAAAACAGGATTGTATTTTTAAATCGTCCTTCACACGATAAACTAGTGTAGTGCGTCGTAAATAACTTGACATTTACTATTTACGCATCTTGCGTCGTGGTTTTAACCCCGCGGGTTTTTTCTACAACCAAGTTTACCCAACCCACGGGGTAAAAACAAGCATTTAAATGTAAAGAAGTGT
>JAKLQJ010000287.1 GCA_022013385.1 Elusimicrobiota bacterium | reverse complement strand
TATTATAACCGACCAATACGATATAAATCCTTCTTCTCAACCGCTTGAATCCGGCGCGACTGTTTTTGTATTTACTCCCGTAGTAGCTTCAAGCCACACTATTAAGGCCGAAAGTTCTTCTCTGCCGCTAGCCACATCCGTGTATTATACTCCAACCGATATTCCCGTTTGGTGGGATAATCCCGTTAAATTGCATTTATTGGCCGAGGGGCAAAATCTTGATCCGGGCAAGCCGGATTATGACACGGATCCGGTAACCGGCGGCAGAGAAAATTCACCCGCGCCTCTTACAGCCGGTGTGACAACGCAGATTACGGTAAATCTTGTCGATGAATTCTATAATGTGGTCAAAGGCGTTACGCCTTTTATGGCTGTTTCATCCAATACTCCGATTGTGGAATTACAATTTCCAAGTGACCCGAATATACAACTAAGAGGTCTTGCTCCCGACCCATTTTTAAAGGCTTTAGAAAATGGAACAACCACATTTATTTTTGTGCCGGTTAGCAGAAGTCCCGGCGGGATGTCTTTAAGAATTATTGACAATCATGCTACCGGCACTAATTTTAGCGCCGATACCGTAAGCGGCATTGTGGTTAACTCAACTAATGCCGTCGCTTTGCAGTTATTGGTGAAAGATGAAGTTCCCGATGAAGGGAGCATAGCGGGAAAAACCGGCGCTTCCGGTCCTTTAATAGCAGGTACGGCGTATACAATTAAGGCGCGCTCCGTAGATAAGTATTGGAATCTCGCTCCTATCGGCAGAAATGTAGTACTTACTTCAAATGATATTTATGCCGTGCATCCCATTTCTCAGCCTTTGGCCGCCGGCGAAGCGACTATTAATGGATTTTTGCCGAGCGCCGCGACCAATAATTTAGTCATAAACGCTGTGGATGACGGCAGTGTTCCGCCGCTTTTAACTCAAACGGATTCCGGCATAAAGGTTGAACCGGGAGCCGCCCAAAAAATGATAGTCGTTTTACCGGGTCAATATTTAGTCCCCGGAAAAATCACTCAACCTTATGGCGTGGGCGGAGCGATCTCAACTACAATTGCGGGGAACGCTTTTGACGCCATGGTCTACGCCGCCGACAGCAGATATAATAAAGTAAGCGGTGTAAACAAAAGCAATATAAAGGCCACATCGGACGACCCTTTTACGCCTTCAATCGGTTTTTATTCAATGACGGACGGCAGCGCGACGATATCAGGCATTACATTGAGAACGGCGGGGAACAGAATCTTGACCATTGACGATTTGAGCGGTGTTTCGCCCATACTTTCCCAAAATCAAAACGGAGTTTTGCCTCTTTCCCCGAACAGTCCGACCAAATTGCGCGTTCTTCTTTCCGGCGAATCAAGAGAACCAGGTTCGACAGGAAATGGCAGAACGGGAACTCCTGATAATTGGGATATTGAAGTCTCCACCACGGTCACAGTGGATATAACGGATTCGTTCTGGAATTTAACTCCCGGAGCCAGTCAAGAAATAAGACTTATTGCGGATGATCTTTCAACTATTGTGTCGCCGTTAAACCAAATTGTTGTTTCTTCGGCCATTTTTACGGTTACCCCAAAAAAAGTCGGAGATTTGCAGCTAACTGCTGAGATGGTTAATTCTGTTCCGTCATGGGGACCCGTTTTAGCTCAAGACAATGCTTCAACTATAAATGTGGCCAATTCTCCCGATTCCGCGATTACGGCGGGAAATTTATCTTTTAATCCTTCGCCGCTTGGCGCGGGAGCGTCCGCCGATTTAATATCGCCATTGTCAATAGCATTTGACATTGAATTTTCCGTTTCCTCAAATTATATAGGAGGCGTAATAAGCGGCTCGGTGACAATAGTATCGGGAAATATTCAAAATAGTGACGGCTTTTATACCATATCGCTTACAAGCGGGGAAGGACAGTTTAACAATGTTTCCGTTACGGAAGGCGCCAATGGCGATGGATTTGTTCATATAGACAGTATGACATTTAACGGACTTGCGGGACTTATAAAGAATACCACTAATTTTGATTTGGTTTCTCCCATTAATCCATCGGGCCAAACCATTGCGGGAATAAATTTAACGGTTAGTTATACACCATTCGCGCCCACGGGATTTAGCGGCGCGGCTTTATCAAACGAGTCTATAAAATGGAGCTGGATAGACAATGCCGCGAATGAAGACGGCTATAGAATAAAAAATAGCGCGGATGAAATAATCGCCGATTTAAGTTCCGATACCACAGAATATATTGAAACGGGTCTTGAAACGAATACATCTTATTATAGATTTGTTCAAGTATATAATGCCAATGGCGATACAGGCGCCGATGCGGTGGACTTCACTCTTGCCAATCCACCGACAGGTTCATTTGTTGTTGAACAATCATTTGTCAGTATTAAAATGCAATGGTCGGCAAATTCCAATCCCGCGTATACAGGGTGGGGAATATTAAAGTCAACGGACAATTTCGCGGCAAGTTCAATTACGCTCAAGAATTTTGGTTCTGATTATACAAGCTTGGTTTATACCGATATGGGATTATCCCCCAATACGACATATTGGTACAAGGTTCAAGCTTTTAACGCCGATGGGATTGAAACCGCGTTTGACGCTGTGGTATCCACAATGACCGCGCCCATATTCGTGTCAACCGGCATAATTTCGGGCAAGATTACGGAAGCCGACGGAATAACCCCAATTCCCGGCGCGAATATTGAGATATTGCGAAGCGACAATAAAAACCTTATAACTCAAGCGCTCACAGACATTTCGGGGAATTATTCGGTGACCATAACCACGGGAACCTATGACATTGTAATATCTCTTGAAGGATATGATTCGCAAACAATGGCGAAAGTATTGGTTGTTTCAAATCAATCAAGCGCCGTGGATTTCGCGATCAATGAAACGGCAAGCCCGGGACAGCCGGATTTAATTATAGAAAGCATGACAATTTCAACCACCTCGCCCAGAATGTACGAGATTATTACGGCGACAATTATTGTAAAAAATCAGGGCGACGCTTCGGCGGGAGCTTTCTATTTGGATTTTTACAAAAACCTAAACAGCTCGCCCACGGTAAAACAGGTGGGAGATAAATGCTGGCAAGTGCCGTCGCTCGCCGCGCTCGCCTCATCCACTTTTACATATTCATTCGCCTATCCCGGCGGCGAGATGAATCCCTATGCTCAAATTGACACGGAGGGAAGTATTCTTGAGGCGGGCGAAAACAATAATATTTATGGTCCGATAAATCTTAAAGAGCCGATTCAAACAGGTATTTTATCAGGCAAAATTTTTGTGCAAGGGACGACTGTGCCCGTCAAAGGGGCGAGCATTGTCGCAAAGCAGGGCGGCGAGGAAGTAGCGTCGGTATTAAGCGCGGTTGACGGAAGCTATAAACTATCCTTGTTGGCGGGGAATTATACCATTGAGGTATCCGCGCCCGGGTTTGATATGGTTGCGCATGATGTGTTGATAAACCAAGGAGTGACCATTACCGATGATGAACCTTCGCTTTCTCCAACAGCCGGAATAATCTACGGCAAAGTGACAAAGATAGACGGCGTAACGCCATTGCCCGACGCGACAGTGAATGTTTCGGGCGGAGCGTTTATAACGACGACAACATATTTGGGCGATTATAAAGCGATTGTTAACCCCGGAAGTTATAATGTAAATGTTAGTCTTGACGGATATGACGAACAAACCGAACCGGTTTCGGTTTCCGCCGCTGGCAGCAGCCCATTGGATTTCCAATTAATATTTGACATTATTCCGCCCGAGCCCATTTCCGATTTAATTATTACGGCATTGGATGATACAAAAATCAGACTTGATTGGACAAAGTCGGTTACGGCGGAAGTTGAGAGCTATAATATTTATTACGCGAGCGGCGCCCTTGATATGTCAAAACTGTTTTCCTCCGTAAAAGCGGTTGTTTCAAATACCCAAGCGAGCTGGACTTCGGATTATTTGCCCCGCGGCGAAAGATATTATTTTTCAGTAAGGCCTGTGGCGAATATTGAGGCGCAAGATATTGAAGACAATGCCATAAATAATGTGGTGTCCGCGATTGTTGTTGAGCAGGTTCATGGCGCCAAAGCAAGAATCAAGATACCGCAGACGGGCAAAAAGGTGTCCGGCAATCGCGTTCTTATTATGGCGGATGTTTATCAAAATCCCGATTTTACAAGTAAAGTTTTATTTGAATATAAGCCGAGTTTCCTAGATACATGGGAAACGATTATTCCGGCGGTAACGGAACATCCAAATCCAGATACCATCTTCCCATATTTCACGCATTGGGATGTAACTTCACTTGATAATGGAAATTATGATATTCGCGCGGTGGCTTATGATTCCTATGGCGCGGAGGATAATTCCCCCGAATACGCGACCGTTTCCATTAACAGGGTGGACAAAGACATAGAAGAAAATGTCGTGGACGGCGTTCATATAAGGGAAGAAAAAATTGACAATAGAAAAGACAATATATCGCGGGTAGCCGCCGAGGAATCGGATATAACCGAGGTAAAGGTTCCCGCGGGATCGCTTGAAAACACAACCGACTATGTAAGAATAAAAGTCAATCCGCCTCTTTTCGCTCAAACGCCATTGGGAGGATTCGCTCAATTTATTATGACGAGAGGAGTAAGTTTGGGCAGCGGCCAAAAGAAATTCGGCAAATATATAGAAATTTCCCTGCCTTATGAAGACGAAGACAATAATGGCGTGGTTGACGGCACGAATATTAAAGAAGACAATATTGAAATATGGTCATGCGATGAAGAAACGGAAGATTGGAGCAAAGAAAGGAATATAAGAATAGACAAAATAAATAAAAAAGCGAAAGTTAAAGTCAAACATCTTTCCATATTTTCCATTGTATTGCTTGACGCCGGAGATTTCTCGGCTTTAAAAGTTTATCCAAGTCCCGTTAAGGTGAAGCAAGGGCATGATCGATTGAAATTCGTGGGCTTAACGAGCAAAGATGTGACAATAAAAATATTTAACATAGCGGGCGAGCTTGTGTTTAAGCAAAAGAACATAAACACGGCCACTTATGAATGGTATTTAAAAAATGACGACGGCCAAACCGCGGTAAGCGGCATATACATTTACATAATTACGGATAATGCCGATAATGAAACAAAAGGGAAATTCGGATTGATAAGGTAAAGGAAAACGATGAAAAAAATATTTTTGTTAATTATCGTTTCTTTGGGCAATTATTGCTTGAGTTATGGTCAAGGAACGACGGGAGCGCAATTTTTAAAATTATCCTATGGCGCGCGGCCAAGCGCCCTTGGGGAAGCCTTTGTCGGCGTGTCTGACGATATAAACGCCGTATACTGGAATCCCGCGGGTTTAGCCAATTTAAAAAATCCCGAGGCGTCTTTTAACGGCGCGCTATTATATGAAAGCATATATTATGGTTCAATTCAGGGCGCTGAGCGATTATTTCAGGGAACCGCGGCTATAAGTTTTGTATACCTCGGCATGGATGAAATGAAGGGTTATGACAATGCGGGAAATTCTATTTCCGATTATACGGCGGATGACAAATGTTTGGGCGTTTCCTATGGCCGGAACTTGGGCGATAAAACTTCGCTTGGCGGAACAATCAAAATAATAAAACAATCCATAGAAAAAGAAGACACAAACAGCGCTTTTGCCATGGATATCGGCGGCATGTATACTTTGGATAAAAAAACAAAATTGGGTTTTGTGATTCAAAATTTTGGGACAAAAATAGGATTCAATGAAAAATTTTCTTTGCCGACAACCGCGAGATTGGGCATTGGCTATAAACTGAATGACAATTTGCTTTTATTATCCGATTTAAATTCCCCGACGGATTGTACGCCAAGTTTGCACTTGGGCGCGGAATATACTTATGACGCGCTCGCTTTCCGTTTGGGCGTCAAAACCAAAGGCGTTAATGACCTTGGTTGGACGGCGGCATTAAGCGCGGGTATTGGAATAAAAATTAAAAGAATCACATTTGATTACGCGATATTGCCATATGGCGATTTAGGGCTTACGCATCGCGTTTCATTAATATTGAGATGGGATGAAAAGGACTTTTCAAAATAAACCGCGCTTCTTTTTTCTATCTTTTATCTCTAAACCTTAAACTCCGAACTTTCCCGTCCCACTTTAAGCGGGACGGGTCCGCCGAAGAAATTAATGGTGGAAAACTTTTTTTTAAAATGAAAATTATAATTTTAATAGCGGTTTCAGCATTAACAGCTTATGCCAATGCGGTAGGTATAAATACCGAGAATTTATTATTAAAAACATTTAAAGGACATTCGTTTTATGTAAACTCGGTTGCGTTCTCGCCTGACGGAAAATACATTGCGTCCGGAAGCGGCGACGGCACAATAAGAATATGGGATGCGTTCATTCCAACTTTTGGCGCGGCGGATAAAGCGCCCGGCAAATGGATAAAAACATTTAAGATAAATTCATGGATAGAAGCGATTTCATTTTCGCCTGATGGAAAATACATTGCTTCGGCGAGCGATGACGGCATAATAAGACTTTTAGAAGTTTCCGCCGCCCTTATAGCCGGAACCGCGGCAAGCAAATTAAACAAAAACCATACAAAAATATTTAGCGGCCATAGCGATTTTGTGGAATCGGTCGTTTTTTCGCCTGACGGAAAATACATTATTTCCGGAAGCGGCGATAATACGATAAGACTTTGGGATATTTCAACCGGAAAATGCGTAAAAATATTTAATAAAAAGGATGTCGACGCCGTGCGTAAAATCATATTTTCGCCTAATGGAAAATACATTGCTTTCACGGATTTGGGCGGAATAATAAAAATGTTAACTATTTCAGATGGTTTATTAAAAAGGCGATTCAAAGGGCATAGCCTTATACATTCAATTGCATTTTCGCCTGATGGCAAATATCTTGTTTCGGGAAGCGATGACGGTAAAATCAAGCTTTGGGATGTTTCAAGCGGAAAATGTTTAAAAATATTAAAAGGGCATCCTCATTCCGTAATGACAGTTTCCTTTTCGCCCGATGGCAAATATATTGCCTCGGGGGGCCATAAAATAATTAAATTCTGGAATGTTTCAAGCGGCGAATGCGTAGAAACAATAAATGGACACGCTTTTTCCGTAATGTCACTTTCCTTTTCGCCCGACGGCAAATATTTAGTTTCCGGAAGCCGCGATAAAACGATAAAAATGTGTTTGACGCCGTGGGAAGCGAAAAGAATGGAGATGGAGAAGTATATCAGTCAGGAAAAAAAGAAATTGATATTTAAAATGAATCAAAATTACGAAAAATATTTTGCCAAAGGTGAAAAATTGATAAAAAAAGGACAATTTAGGAAAGCTATTAAATTATTCATAAAAGCGAGCGAATATAAACCGAATGATAAAAAAGCGAAAAATGAGATTGCTTATTGCATAAAAAAATTTAATGAAATATCACTGAAAGAAAAACAGGAAAAAGAAGCAGAAGAAATAGAAGAAACAGAAATGGAAAAAGCCACAGCTGCGAAACTAGATAGATTGGAAGCTTTGCAATCACAGCAGGCTTCTCAAAAAACGGGACATTCCTTTTGGGAGACATATTATTGGATTATTATCACGGTTCTTTTATTGGCAATAGCGTTTCTTTTCCGTTGGAAGTTGGCGGCGGCAGAGCCTGAATAAATTTGGGATCTGTCGGGTTCGTTGCATTATCACTTTGAATGTGCCGTGCCCCCGTTTTTATGTTCCGCGCTTTTGTATTTACTATAATTAAGATTGCATATGCATGATAAGGTACATGAACTTGAAAAACTTATAAACAGCTCCGTTTCGCTTATTAAAAAACTTGAGCAAGAGAATGAACTGCTGGAGAAACAGGTAAATTCCCTTATAAAAGAGCGGGACAAAACAAATAAAGGAGCCATAAAAACAAGAGAGTTTAAGGATTGGAGTCAGAAAGTTAAAAAAAAGCTTTCAAAGATATGCATTAAAATTGAAAAAGCCTCAAGCCGACAGGATGAACTATTTACGGATTATGACGAATAAACACGAAACTATTGTTAGGATACGGGGCAGGCAATTTAATATTGCCATTGAGGGATTAACGCCTATTGAGATAAGCACTTTAGCCAATAATGTTGAAGAGAAAATGAGGCATATAGAGGAAAAAACCGACACTGTGGATACTTCCAAATTAGCGGTATT
>JAKLQJ010000286.1 GCA_022013385.1 Elusimicrobiota bacterium | reverse complement strand
TGTTTTTACCCCGTGGGTTGGGTAAACTTGGTTGTAGAAAAAACCCGCGGGGTTAAAACCACGACGCAAGATGCGTAAATAGTAAATGTCAAGTTATTTACGACGCACTACACTAGGGTATAGGGTAGAGATGGCGATACAGCGCGACAGAAAACAATGTAAATAGTGAATATATAAATATGTGAGTAAGGAAACTCCTAACGCATATCACCGTATTACCGTATTTCCATATCATCTTTTCTGGCCTCTTTTTATTATGAAAGAAAATAGAATCGCAATTATCGGCGGCGGCGCGTCGGGGATGATTGCCGCTTTAATTGCCTCCGAAAAAAACAATTGCAAAATACTGTTGATTGAAAAAAATCATGTTTTGGGGCGTAAAATACTTTCCACCGGCGCGGGAAAATGCAATCTGTCAAATCAAAATATTTCTCCATGCAATTATAATTCCAATGCGCGCGCCTTTCTTAAAAAAGTATTTTCAAAAACCAAGCCCGAAGAAATATTGGATTTCTTGAAAGATACGGGTTTATGGCTTGAGAATGATGCGGATGGCAGAATATTTCCAAGATGCATGAACGCGCAGGAAGTTGTGGACGCACTTTCACTCAGACTGCAAAAACCAAATGTGGAAATCCATAAGCTTACCGAAGTTGTTGAAATAATAAAAAGAAAAAACGGTTTTACCGTAAAAACTCAAACTGTTAAACCAAAATGGGATAATCCCACCACCCGCTTATCCCGCCTAAAAGCGGGATTAAAAAAAACGGATGGCGCCTATAGTGCCGCAAGCGGGTGGTGGGATAAAACTTCTTTTAAGCCGAAAATAGAGACTTTCGATTGTGAAAAACTTATTCTTGCTTGCGGCGGTAAAAGTTATCCTCAAATAGGCGGCGGGGACTGGGGTTATAAACTGGCGCGCTCTCTGAATTTAAAAATCAGAAGTCTGTCTTGCGCGATTGTTCCTCTTATTATAGGCGAAAAATGGCCGCGCGATTTAAGCGGTATAAGATGTAATGTTTTACTTTCCGCTTTCGCTGATAATAAAAAAATAGCTGAAACTTCAGGCGAGATATTATTTACGGATTACGGCATATCGGGCCCCGCGGCTTTAGAAGCAAGCCGTGATATAGTTCAAGGCTTAAAAAAGGGGAAAGTCGAATGCCGAATAAATTTTCTTCCTGAGTTTTCCCTTAAACAAACAGAAACGCTTTTAAAGGCTCGTTTAAAAAAAATGGTTGTTTTGAATGAAAAAAAAGCCGATTCTTTTTTGAAGGGAATTTTTGAAGATAAAGTGTCAAGAATAATATTGGACAAAGCGGGCATTAAAAAAGAAACGCCTCTTTCAAAAGCAAAATCGGATTTTATAGAAAATCTTATTGAGGCTATAACCGCTTTTAATTTTGAAATAAGCTCGGCAAAATCTTTTGAAAACGCTATGGTAACTTCCGGCGGAGTGGAACTTTCCCAAATAAATCCGGAAACATTTGAAGTCAAAGGCCATAAGGATATATATATTGTTGGAGAGCTTTTAGATATTGACGGAAATAGCGGCGGTTATAATCTTCATTTCGCGTGGACATCAGGTTTTCTTGCAGGAAAAAACATCGCATTGTAGCCGCTATCCTGCAGAAGTAAACCCCGTTAGAGAACAACCTCTAACGGTTATAGATAGCGGCATTAGACCGCTATCCATGTGGAAATTCCATACCACCGACAGGAGTCGGTGGCTTTCTCTAACAGGGTAAACAATTTGCGATATGGTATAATTGGTATATGATGCGTTCAATTTCACATTCTCGTTCAGATAAATCTATTGAAAATAAAGTGCGCTGGTTTCGTTCACTTTCTCTTGAAGAAAGAATGGAAATGTTGTGTTCATTTACCGATTTAGCCATTACTATCAATCCCAAGCTGCAGGAGGTTGATCGTGCTCAACAGACTTCAGGGCGTATTCAAGTCATTTCAACAACATAATGTGAAATACTTGACAATCGGCGGAATTGCTGTAATACTGTATGGCGTTCCGAGAGCCACTTTTGATTTGGATATTCTTATAGAAGCAAAGCTCGATAATGCGCAACGGTTGCTTGATGCTTTGTTAGATGCTGGTTTTGCTACGGCATCTCTAACTACCGCCGATGATGTGCTTGCCAATGAAATAACTATTTTCAAAGATAAAGTTCGCATTGATGTGCAGACATCAACTCCGGGAATCACTTTTCATGATGCGTGGAATAAAAAAAATACCATGAAATATCATGGGCAGATATTCTTTATTGTTTCAAAAGATGATCTTTTGTCTTCAAAGCGAGCATCCGGCAGAGATATTGATATTGAAGACGCGCGGCTTCTTAATCTTCCCGACAAAAAAGACAATACGACGGATTTATAAATTTGCAATTTATCGTAACGGAATTTTAAAGTTTTGTAGCTGCAGAGCTTGCTCTGCCTATAATTTACATATTAAAATATATAAGCAAACAGGCAAGTGTCGGTAATGTCCCAAAAGCTCACATAATACACATATCTCGTCAGAGTATTTTTCATCATTCTGGTGAAAGCTTTTTTTAAAACTCCGTCAAATATGGAAAGTTACATGAGTTTTTGGGTTTCCGTGTCCGCCTCTGGCGGAAAATCTTGGCGCCATGTAGCAATGGGGAGTGCCAAGCAATAATGGCGAATATGGCGGGATATAAAGAAGCTATGCTTATTCCGCCTGAGGCAAATATCACTACAGTTATGGCGCAAGTTTGGGGGAGTTTTTTATGGACTTAAAAAAAGAACTTTATTTGAAATTCAAAAAGTATATTGCAATTAACACTCAAAGCGATCCAAACTCAAAAACATATCCATCTACCAAAGGGCAAAAGATACTTGGCGCTATTCTTGTCAAAGAAATGAAAGCCATCGGACTTAAAAAAGTCCAAATGGATAAATTTGGCTATGTAACGGGTGAACTTCCGACTAACATTAAAGAGAAAATGCCCGTAATAGCTTTTATGGCGCATATGGACACTTCTCCCGACGCGAGCGGAAAAAATGTCAAACCAAAAATTCACCCAAAATATAAAGGCGGAAATATTGTTATCAACTCCCAAAAGGGAATTATTCTATCGCCCTTCCAATGCCCGCAACTTTTATCCTGCATAGGAGAGGATATAATAACCGCGTCGGGGGACACTCTTTTGGGCGCGGATAATAAGGCGGGGATAGCGATAATTCTTACGGTTGTTCAATGGCTGATTAAAAATCCTGAAATAAAGCGGCCGACAATAAAAATCGCTTTTACTCCCGATGAAGAGATAGGAAAAGGCGTAAATTTTTTTAATGTAAAAAAATTCGGCGCTGATATCGCTTATACGATTGACGGAGATATAGCAGGGGCAATTGAGGATGAAACTTTTAATGCCGATGGGTTTAAAGTAAAAATTACAGGCAAGAGCGTTCATCCCGGAACCGCTAAAGATTCTTTGGCTAATGCGGCAAGAATAGCGGCGGATATAATGAACTCATGGCCGGAAAACATATTGCCGGAAACCACTTCGGGGAGAGAAGGCTTTATAATGTTTGCAAGCGTCCAAGGCGCCATAGAAAACGCCGAAATAAGCGGTATTGCCAGAGAGCATGATATAAGAAAGCTCAATATTCTCAAAACTCATTTAAAAGCGATAGTGAATGAGAAGAAAATCAAATATCCTTTGGCCGATATAAAAATTGAATTTACCGAGCAATATCGCAATATGAAAAAGGTGATATCAATGTTTCCCGAAATTATGGACAAATTGATTTTGGCGGTAAAAGAAGCCGGAATTAAGCCAATAATAAAACCGGTGCGAGGGGGAACGGACGGCGCAAGGCTTTCATTTATGGGTTTGCCCGCTCCCAATGTTTTCACGGGCGGTTTTAATTTTCATGGCCGTTATGAATGGGTATCTTTAGACGGTATGCAAAAATCCGCCGAAGTGATGCTGAATCTTGTGAAACAATGGGCGAAAAAATAAGGTAGAGGGAATAGGGGCGAGAAACAAGAGGCAAGAGAAGAGGATTTGCCAATACCAGTTCAACCCGAGAGTCCGCCACTCACTTTGTCAATCGAAATTCAAAAATGTTATAATAGGTAGTGAATTTCGAAGTGTAGCTGTAGCCCCTTGGCACACCCCCCGTAGATTCCGAGGCTATGCCCATGGGATAAACCCATGACAGGCGGGTGTCGGTCGTTCGTATAACTTACGACACCTGATGAACCAAAAGGTTCGGTCGTTCACAAAGTTACCGACACTTTATGAAACATAGTTTCGTTTATCGTGTTCCGTCACAAGGTGCTATGCACATCGAACGACCATTTCCCGCTTCCCGCTATAAGCGGGATTAACGCGGGAAATAATATAAGCCTATGGCAATACCGCATCAGAGGCTATGCCTATCGGGCGGTGAAATCTAAGCACCCTCCTACGCTAACAAGCTTCGGAAGGGCAAGCACAGGGGGTAAAAAATACGCAAGTATTTTTTAAAAAATCCAAACGGCAACACTTAAGGAGTCAATATATATGGCAAAGAAAATGGTAGCAATGGACGGCAATAGCGCAACCACTTATACCGCGCATGCCACAAATGAAGTTATAGCGATTTATCCGATAACACCTTCTTCCGGCATGGGAGAAATAGCGGATGAAAAATCCGATAGAGGCGAAAAAAATATTTGGGGAACAATTCCTGTAGTGGCTGAAATGCAATCTGAAGGCGGCGCTTCCGGCGCTGTTCACGGATCGCTTACAGCCGGAGCTTTAACCACCACTTTTACAGCCTCTCAAGGCCTTTTATTGATGATTCCCAATATGTACAAAATAGCGGGGGAATTAACCTCTACAGTTTTTCATGTTTCGGCCAGATCGGTGGCCACTCACGCTCTTTCAATATTCGGCGACCATAGCGATGTGATGGCTACAAGACAGACGGGATGGGGGCTTATTGCTTCGGCTAATCCTCAAGAAGCCATGGATATGGCTCTTGTAGCTCAAGCCGCCGCTTTAAAATCAAGGATCCCATTCATCCATTTTTTTGACGGATTCAGAACCTCCCACGAACTTAATATGGTTGAGCCTATTGAGTTTGAAACAATGAGAAAAATGATAGATGTTAAACTTATAGCGCAGCATAAAGCCAGAGCATTAAATCCCGAACATCCCGTTTTGCGCGGAACAGCTCAAAATCCGGATGTGTTTTTTCAAAGCAGGGAAACCACCAATAAGTTTTATACCGACGCTCCTAAAATAGTTAAAGATGCCATGAAGCAATTCGCTTCTTTAACCGGCAGAGAGTATTCTCTTTTTGATTATGTCGGAGACAAGGATGCCGAAAAAGTTATTGTGATAATGGCTGCTTCCGGCGCTGACACGGTCGAGGAAACAGTCAATTATCTTAATGCCAAAAATGAAAAGGTTGGCATTGTGAAAGCAAGATTATATAGGCCTTTCTCGCAGGAAGACCTCTTAAACGCTGTTCCCAAAACTGTTAAATCCATAGCTGTTTTAGATAGAACAAAAGAACCGGGTTCACTGGGAGAACCCCTTTACCATGATGTTATAACCGCGTTTGCCGTTGCTCATAAAACGGGAAAGATAGGCTCCATGCCTACTATTGTCGGCGGAAGATTCGGTCTTGGTTCCAAAGAATTTACGCCTGCTATGGCTAAATCCGTTTTTGATAATCTTGCCTCCGCAAATCCTAAAAACGGTTTTACAGTCGGAATAATTGACGATGTTACCAATACCAGCCTTCCTTGGGATACTTCCATAGATATGGAAGATAAAGATATTTTCAGGGCAGTCTTCTTTGGTCTGGGCTCTGATGGAACGGTAGGGGCAAACAAAAATACCATGAAAATTATCAGTGAAGAAACCGATAATTATGCTCAGGGCTATTTTGTTTATGATTCAAAAAAAGCCGGCTCTATGACGGTTTCTCATATTCGCTTCGGCAAGAAACCAATAAGAGCGCCTTTCTTGGTAAATAGGGCTAATTTTGTCGGTTGCCATCAGTACTCTTTCATTGATAAGTATGAGATGCTTGATAAAGTTGAAAACGGCGGAATATTTCTTTTAAACAGTCCTTTTAGCACCAATGAAATATGGGCCAAACTTCCCATTGAAATGCAGAAACCTATCATTGATAAGAAAATTAAATTCTACATTATCAACGCCGCTGACATAGCTAATAAAACCGGTATGGGTTCAAGAATCAATGTCATTATGCAAACCGCATTTTTTGCGATTTCAGGCATTTTGCCTAAAGAACAAGCTATAACCGCTATTAAAAACGCCATTAAAAAAACTTATTCGTCCAAAGGCGAAGAGGTATTGAAAAAGAATTATGCCGCCGTAGACGGCACAGTGGCAGCCATTGAAGAGGTTAAAGTTCCGCAGATTGCCGACTCCAAACTTACGCGGCCTTGCATGGTTTGCGACGGAGCGCCGGATTTTGTTAAAAATGTAACCGGTAAATTAATGGCTTTAAAAGGCGATGAATTGCCTGTCTCCGCTATGCCTATTGACGGAACATTTCCCACGGCTACAACGCAATATGAAAAAAGAAATATCGCTTTGGAATCTCCCGTATGGGATAAAGATGCTTGTATTCAATGCGGTTTTTGTTCATTGGTTTGCCCTCATGCGGCCATAAGAATTAAGGCTTATGACGGCGCGGAACTTTCAAAGGCTCCTGCCGCATTTAAATCTGTGGATGCCAAAGGCAATGAATTGAAGGGGCTTAAATTTACGGTTCAAGTCGCGGTTGAAGATTGCACGGGTTGTGGAGCTTGTGTTTATAGCTGTCCCGCTCACGCGAAAGATAAAGACGGAAATAAAACCGATAAAAAGGCCATTAATCTTGAAGCTCAAATACCGCTCAGAGAAAAGGAAAGAGATAATTTTAAATTTTTCCTTTCTTTAAAAGATGAGGGTTCATTGAAAACAAATCGTTATACGGTTAAAGGCAGCCAATTGGTAAGACCTTTATTTGAATTCTCCGGAGCTTGCGCGGGATGCGGCGAAACGCCTTATGTCAAACTTTTGACGCAGCTTTTCGGCGACCATTTAACCGTAGCCAATGCCACAGGATGTTCTTCAATTTATGGCGCTAACCTTCCCACTACGCCGTTTGCCAAAAGAGAAGACGGCAGAGGGCCGGCATGGTCAAATTCTTTATTTGAAGACAATGCGGAATTCGGCATGGGAATGAGATTGGCATACGATAAACTGAATGAATATGCTTTGGAGTTATTGAACTCGGCAAAATCAACAATTTTGAAAGGCAAATCAAATTTAGCGGACGATATATTGAATGCCGATCAAAGCGCTTGGGATAAAATAGAAGAACAGCGCGCCAGAGTGTCAGAATTAAAAAAAGAACTGTCCGGTTCTAAAGATGAGCTTGCTCTCAATATCATGAGCATTGCCGATTATCTTATAAAGAAATCCACATGGGTGGTAGGCGGCGACGGCTGGGCTTACGATATAGGTTATGGCGGTCTTGACCATGTTTTGGCTTCAGGTAAAAACATTAAAGCTTTGGTTTTAGATACCGAAGTTTATTCCAATACGGGCGGACAGATGTCAAAAGCCACTCCTACCGGCGCTATTGCCAAATTCGCGGCAGGCGGAAAACCGTTGCCCAAAAAAGATTTGGGCATGATAAGCATGACTTATGGCAATATTTATGTGGCTCAAATAGCGATGGGGGCGAATTATCAGCAAACTGTTAAAGCTTTCGCGGAAGCTGAAGCTTATGACGGTCCGGCTTTGATTGTCGCTTACAGCCATTGTATTGCTCACGGCATTGATATGCGTAGCGGCATGAATGAACAGAAAAAAGCCGTAGCCTGCGGCAGATGGCCATTATACAGATTCAATCCCGAATTAAGAAAGGAAGGGAAAAATCCTCTTATTTTGGACAGCCAAAAACCCACCATATCGCTTGAAGACTATATGATGGGCGAAAACCGTTTCAGGAGTCTGCATAAAACCAATCCCGAAGTCGCGAAAAAACTTCTTAAAACCGCCGATAAAGAATATAAATGGCGTTTAAGCGTTTATCAGCAGATAGCGCAAATGAATTGCGAAACAGCTAACTCTGAGGAAAAAGTTAAAGCCGCGGTTTAGGCGATATATAGAATGTAGAATATTAAGCAACAATAAATAAAAAGCGGACGGCAATAAAATGCCGTCCGCTTTTTTTAAATGTTAGTGGCATATAGGGCTATAGACCTGATTTTTTTCTAGGTCTTAAGGGCATAAACATTGTACCATTGGACACTTATGGCTTTTGAGGAATTGTTATATACTCTAATTGGAAGCCAACTACACCGTGATTACTTCTCCTTCCAATGAAAAATATAGTCTTTTTTTATCGTGAGGAGAAAAAAATGAAAAAACTTTTAATTATGATATTTTTAATGAATATCGTTCTTCCAGCAACATCCTCCGAAAATAATTTCGATGTCAAATACTTCACTATAAAAAGTGTCACAAATGAGTGTTTAGATGAAATAAAAGAAGGAACTACACCTTTAAACACTGGAAATATCCCAGTTATAAACCCTCATGGTATAAATCCTTCTGTGAATCCGCAACAACCGGAAACTATGAACACCATTGATAAAATCATGAACTTGATGGAAAAGGCGTTCGGAATCATAGAGAAAAACAAACCTGTGGTTAACACAAACATTAGCTATGTCAATGCCGTTCCTTACGGCACAAGCCACTGGACACAATTACAAGGTTGGTCAAAACTAAACACAAAGAAATATGCCTTCAGCATGAAAAATATTTATGGTGGTGAAGTAGTTAAGGTTATTTATCAAGTACATTGGACATATGGCGGAAACCTTGCCGGCAAAGGCAAATTCCTTACCGGCGTTACTGTTGAACCTATTAGCATAACTGTGGGTTGGGGATATACTGTTGATCTTATCGCGGAGGTACCGGATTCAACAGTCGCCAATGTCGGAACATCGGAAGATCCTATAGCTTCAATGCAGGTTCAGCTTAACTGGAGAGTTTCAACTAAGACGAAAGTGGTAAATGAAAAAGCCATTTATTATGTCCAAGGCGACGGATTTATGCAAGAACTGGCAAGCGCGTTCAGCAAGGAAAGAACCGAAGCCAAAGTGGGGAAGCAAAGTATTGAAAAAGACACAGAGAAAATAGAAGTAAAAAACTTACAGGATATTAAATTAGAATTATCTGAAGAACGCAAGCTAGATAATTTATCAACATTAACAGATAAATTATCCCTCAATAGAGACAATTCCAATATACACTCTATACTTAATGATTTTTACAATGGCTTGAATTCTAAGTCAGCCAATGCAGTCTATCTTGATAATGACGCAAATAATGATATTTTGGACACTGATAATGATATAAGTGAAAGAAATATAAAAAATGATAAAACAATTTACAAAACTCATTCTAGATACAATAATCTGACTATAAAAAGTCATGTGCCGGCGCTTCAAAACAGAAAAAATGATAATAAACAAAATTCCGAATCATCAACTCCTCTAACTGCAATATTTTTAAGTTTGTTTGCCGGATTTGCTAGCTTTAAATTATTCACAAGAAGAAATACACAAAAATTCGACTTTAGCAATAATAGCAATAATTATGAAGTGAGTTCAGGCAATCAATCATCCACAACTAATGGATATTATAATGGTGAAAATTCCTCATCGCAAAATAATACCCCTATAGAAATAAACGATCAACCTAACTTTTTCTCTTCCGGTTCATCTTCAAATACAACAACTACCGATACTGATCCATGCCATACTGATGAAGGCTGTATTACCCAAGGTTCCACCAGTAATAATAATGATAATCCGCCAATAACCAATGACAGTGAGTTCTTTAACTGGTATTGCGATCAAGGCATGGATGGTCATAATGCCAATTGCAATTTCCCGGATTAAATTATGAACGAATTAGATGACTTCTTCAAAAAAATAGATAATTCAGAAGAATCCTCCAAAATATTTTATATTTTGGGGATTCTTCTGATTTTTTGCGTTCATTATCTTTTATCAAGATTTTCCCAAAGCTTGATTATAGATTTTTATAATCACTTGCTATTGGTTAAAAAATTCACCATTGATAAGGCTGATTTTATTAGCCTTATATCGGTAGTTACCGTATTTTGGGGTGCCGCTGTATTATTGGTGATAGGTGGACTGAAATTATATGCCTTATCTCCAAAAGATATCGGATGGAAAAAAACCAATATTAAAAACGCATGGAAGATACTAATTGGAATTATAAGTGTTCCTATTTATAAATTCCTTTTTTGTGTGATAGTAGTACATATTCAATATGGTTGTCTGACACATTTTTCCTTTAAAGTAAATCAACCTGCTTTTGATACTCTAATGTTTTATTATTTTGCGATTTTCACAATATTTATTGGTCCAATAGTTGAAGAATTATTTTTCAGGGGATTTATACAAACTGCGCTTGGAAAAAAACTTGATTTTAAATACGCCCTTTTTATCACTGCATTCTTATTTGCTTTAAACCATAGTTATAAAATTCATCATTGGTACACCGCTTTAAATTTTTTTGCGATTGGATTATTGTGTGGTTTGTTAAAAAAATGGGATGGCACTTTATGGAGCAGTATAGTCGCGCATAGTTTTTTAGGTTTTAGCGCAAAATGGATTCCTGTTATTTGCAAATAGATTATTATTAAAAGTGAAAAAGAATATGTCTGAAACGCGCAAAAAAAATAAAATTGGCAGAAATGATCCTTGTCCTTGCGGAAGCGGAAAGAAATATAAGCATTGCCATTATGAAATTGATAAAAATTCCCAAGAACCCGTAAGATTACAGCGGCGAGAAAAAGGGGAAAAAGATATGACTGAACATATTATGGGTTTATATGGAACAAAAGTGCCTAAATTGCCAAAACCATAAAAAATGAAATCGGTCTATTGCCATCCACTTTTTAAATAGGCCTTAAGTGCCTATTTTTTTTCTAGGTCTTAAGGGCATAAACATTGTACCATTGGACACTTATGGCTTTTGAGGAATTGTTATATACTTTAAACGGAAACCGACACACTGTGATTGATATTCCTTCTGTATGTCAGGTGTTTTCTTGACGATTATGGCATGTTTGTATTCTTGGCGGGAATTAACGGCTTTCTTTGGAAAATTTTAGTAGAAGAGGAAATAAGGAGAAAGGAAAAAGATGAAAATACTGATTAAAATTCTAGCCGTTTCTTTACTGGTTTCTTTTTCCGGCCTTGCGAAAGCTCAGCCTTCCGATACTAAAGTTCAACGAGGTTTTTCAGTTGATGAAATGGCGTATGCAAAAAAAGATCCTAAGTTTTGCCAAATAGACCCTTCATCCATTAAAATAGTAAAACTCAAAGAAGAGAAAGTGGAGAATTACATCATCCAAACAATGTTGAGTGGTTCTGGGGCAAAAGATGATGGACTAGTTTTTATAGACAGGATAATAAATATTGCCGCCAAAATATGGGGACTAATAAAAAACAATTCTCCGGTTGTGAATATTACCACGAAATACGCTACCGCTGTTCCTCAAGGAATTGAAAATTGGAATAAACTTTCAAACTGGAAAACACCTAAGGCTTACACTTATGCTTTTTCTGCCAAAAACTTATACGGCGCGGAGGTGATAAAAGTAAGATACAAGGTCATATACATATACGGCGGAGATTATAAGGGCAAGGGGAAATATTTGACCGGCGTCAGTATCGTGCCCGAAATTATTGATGTTGCTTGGACATATAGATTTGACCTTGCCGCCGAAGTGCCGGATTCAACGGTCGCAAATGCAGGTCTTTCCGACGATCCTTTGGCCGCTTTGCAGTTGAAACTTTCATGGACAATAGCCACAATGATTAAAGAAAGTCGAGGAACAAGCGTTTACTATATACGCGGCGACGGACTTATGCAGGAGATAGCAAGCCCTTTTAGGACAGAAGAAATGGAAGTGGAAATTGAAGATATTGAGTCAGCGAAACCTTTGCTTTCAAACGATATGAGCAATGTTTTTGAATAAAACAAATTAGTCCCGCCTATGGCGGGAAGCTACAAAACTTTGAAATTCCTATACATTAAATTAAAGGAGAAAAAAATGAAGAAATCAATAGTAATAATATTAGCGGCCATAGCGGCGCTCGCTTTTACAAGCAGAGCATCGGCAAATATGTATGATGAAAAGTATTACACCATTGATAAAAGCTCAATTAAACTAGAGCCTTTAGAAGAGAAAGGCGGAAGTTTATATCATGGACCGGACATTCCTTTGGACGAGGGAACAGATAATAATGCTTTTCCTTCTAATCCGAGCTTCCCGGAACTTCCGGGTGGTCCGGCTATAAATCCTCCTATGAATGGTTCGGCAGTTGATGAACATCTAGGTACCATTGATAAAATTGTGAACTTGATGGAAAAGGCGTTTGGAATCATAGAGAAAAATAAACCTGTGGTTAATATAACCACAAACTATGCCAATGCCGTTCCTTACGGCACAAGCCATTGGACACAATTACAGGGTTGGTCTAAACCCGGCACAAGGAAATACGCTTTCAGCATGAAAAACTTATACGGCGGCGAAGTAGTCAAGGTTATTTATCAAGTGCACTGGACATATGGCGGAAATCTTGCCGGCAAAGGCAAATTCCTTACCGGCGTTACTGTTGAACCTATTAGGATAACCGCGGGTTGGGGATATACAGTTGATCTTACCGCAGCGGTGCCTGATTCAACAGTTGCCAATGTCGGAACATCGGAAGATCCTATAGCTTCAATGCAGGTTCAGCTTAATTGGAGAATTTCAACTATCACGAAAGTGGTAAATGAAAAAGCCATTTATTATATTCAAGGCGACGGATTTATGCAAGAACTGGCAAGCCCGTTCAGCAAGGAAAGAACCGAGGCCAAAACGCGGAAACAAATTCTGGCAACTGACAAATTAATT
>JAKLQJ010000285.1 GCA_022013385.1 Elusimicrobiota bacterium | reverse complement strand
CCGTTATGCTTCTTTGCTTTTCTACAAAGCCTGCCCGCCGTGTTGTATTGGAGGGGATTCCCGCGGGGTTGGAAACGGCTTGTTCTGCCTAAAACCGTTACTAAGTCTGCGACGGAGAAATAATCGGACTAAACCGGCAAGAACCCCGCGGGCAGCCGTTATGCTTCTTTGCTTTTCTACAAAGCCTGCCCGCCGTGTTGTATTGGAGGGGATTCCCGCGGGGTTGGGAGTGTTACTGGTAACAGAAAACAGTTAAGTAACCAAAGTATTGTTATGGTATAAACTTACCACAATTATGGTAAAATAATACCATAAACTAAAGTCGCAATAGCAAGGTCGGCGAAGAAGGGGCTTAAAATGATTAGTTTCAAATCAAAAGTGACGCGAAAAATACTCAATTATTTTTTCCTTAATGAACGGGGGGAACTTTATGTGAATGAAGCGGCGCGCTTATTACAGGAAGACCCGAAAAATGTTTACCGCATATTGATGCTTCTTGAAACGGAAAGCTTGCTTAAAAGCAGGTTTAAGGGCAAGGAGCGATATTTCCAAGCAAATAAAATCTCTCCGGAATATAAAAGCTATAAAGCAATTTTCTTGCGCGCAGCCGGAATTGAACGGCTTTTAAAAGATGCTTTGGGCGGATTGAAAGACTTAAGGAGCGCGTATATATTCGGCTCTTACGCTAATTCTTCTTTTACCGCTCAAAGTGATATAGATATTCTTTTAGTCGGTTCGCATGAGCCGCTTGAAGCAGAGAGGGCGCTTATTAAGTTGCGTAAAAGTCTTGGGCGAGAACTAAATATTGTAAATATGACTAAGAAAGAATTTGAGCGCAAATCAGGTAAAGAACAACTTCTTAAAAGTATTTTTAAAAAAAAGACTATAAGGTTGTTTTGATATGGATAAAAATTTCTTTTCAAAGCAGATTTTTTCTGCGAAAGAGCTTGAAAAACTTCTCAAATCCGCGAAAAAGCATCTGGCAATTTCAAAGAAAAATCAGAGGACTGGAAGAATAGATGTGTAGATGTATAGATGTGTAGCAACAGCTGGAAACATTGGAAAATTGTAGACAATTACATTTGATTGATACGCCGTATTACCCACCCGATATTAGGAGATTCTTAATAAAAAGTTTTTATTTTTTTGTCGTCGGAAAATCAAGTCAAAACTGATGCTAGCGTTCTTGATTTGTGTTAGAGTTAAGTTCTAATATATAAACGATATATAAACGCGTTTATATTGTAAGATGGTTCATGTAACTTGGGGTTTGTGCGGGAAAATAAAAAATGTCGGAAGAATCCAAATTATCAGGAATAAATAATTGATAATTATATAGAAATGAGGAAATATTTCAATGAAGTCATCAATTCGTGATAATCATAAATATGGAGCGGTAGGTGATTTTTTAAAATCAGCAATTGCTAATGATTCAAAACTTTCAATAGTTTCAGCTTATTTTACTATCTATGCTTATAATTCATTAAAGGAAAGACTTGATTCTATTGATAGTCTTAGGTTGCTTTTTGGTGAACCTACATTTATTAAAGCGCTTGATCCGGAAAAGAAAAATCACAGGGAATTTAAAATAGAAGATGATACGCTTATAATTCCTCTTGAAAACCGTTTACAACAAAAATCAGTTGCTCGGGAATGTTATACATGGTTGAAAAATAAAGCAGAAATCAAATCCATGGTAAAACCAAATTTTTTACATGGGAAAATGTATCATATTGAACAGCCTGGCGGTGTGGAAAAAGCAATAATTGGAAGCTCAAACTTTACTGTAAATGGTCTCGGTATTGGGGGGAACAAGAATATAGAATTAAATATGGTTATTGACAGCGACCGGGACAGACAAGATTTAGAAAAATGGTTTGATGATTTATGGAATGACAAGACTGGTCTTGTGGAAGATGTAAAAGAAGATGTCCTGAAATATATAACCCAATTGTACGCTGAAAACGAACCCGAATTTATTTATTTTAAAACGCTTTTTCATCTTTTTCAATCTTATCTCGATGATCAAAAAAAAGGCGGACTTCTTAATGAAAAAACAGGTTTTTTTGAAAGTGAAATATGGAATATTTTATATGATTTTCAAAAAGACGGTGTAAAAGGCGCAATTAACAAAATACTTAAACATAATGGTTGTATTATTGCTGACAGCGTCGGTCTAGGTAAAACATATGAAGCGCTTGCAGTTATTAAGTATTTTGAACTTCTAAATCAGAGAGTTTTGGTTATTTGTCCAAAAAAATTATCGGGCAACTGGACAATTTATCAGGCGGGTCAAAATCATGCCTTAAATCCCTTTGTAAGTGACCGTTTTAATTATTCCGTTCTTTATCATACCGATATGGGAAGAATTAGCGGAAAATCGGGCGCAAACAGCATAAAACTTGACGATTTTAATTGGGGCGCTTATGACCTTATTGTGATAGATGAATCCCATAATTTCAGAGGAAATCCTCTTGAAACAACAAGCGATGATGGCACCGTTAAAATGAACCGGGCCAAATGGCTTATGGATAAAGTTATAAAATCAGGAGTAAAAACACGAGTTCTCATGCTTTCCGCAACACCTGTTAATAATACGCTTAAAGATTTACGAAATCAGATTGCGTTGATAACAGAAGGCGAAAATAATGCTCTGCAATTAACGGCGGGGATTAAAAATATTGCTTCCACATTGGAAACCGCTCAAAAGCGTTTTACAAATTGGGCCGATCCAAAAAAGAATCCGTCAAGAAATTTGAAACAGCTCCTCGAAAAACTTGATTCAGGTTTCTTTAAGCTTTTAGATGAATTAACAATTGCGCGCAGTCGAAAGCATATCAAGTCTTTCTACAAAATAAAAGCCATAGATTTCCCAAATCGTTTTAAACCGATTTCCCTATATCCCGTTATCGACAGAGAAAACAAATTCCCAACTTATGATGAATTGAACAAAGAAATTTTGAAATACAAATTGTCAGTATTTAATCCTTCCGCCTATATAAAGCCGGAAATGAAAGAGGATTACAAGAAAAAAGCGGAGTCATCGGGAGTATCCGCATTTACACAAAGCGACCGTGAATATTTTCTTATTGGAATGATGAAGGTAAATTATCTAAAACGATTAGAAAGCTCCATTGAATCATTTGAAATATCCATTGAAAGAACAATAAAAAAGATTGAAGCTCTTGAGAACAAAATAAATAATTTTCTTAAAAATAAAACAAATAAGGATGAGGCGATAATTGAATTTTCAGAACCTACGGAGGTCGAAGAAAATGAAGATGAATCGGATGAATTGCAGGTTGGCAAAAAATTAAAATTCAAACTTGCCGATTTAAAACTTAAAGAGTGGCTTAATGCGCTAAAAAAGGACAAGGATGCTCTTACCAGCCTTTACAATAATGCGAAATTGGTAACACCTGATCGCGACGCGAAATTACATGAATTAAAAGAGCTTATTCGTAAAAAAATAAAAAAACCTATCAATAATGAAAATAAAAAGGTTGTTATTTTTACCGCGTTTGCGGATACTGCTGAGTATTTATATAAAAATTTAAACAAATGGGTTCAAACCGAATTAAAACTAAATTCCGCTTTAATTTGTGGTTCCCATACTGAAACAATTTTTGGGAAAAAAGATTATGACAGTATTCTTACAAATTTTTCCCCAATTTCAAAAAATCGCTCCAAACTAATGACCGCTCCGCAAGAAGGGGAAATTGATATTCTTATTGCAACTGATTGTATTAGTGAAGGTCAAAATCTACAGGATTGTGATTATCTGGTAAACTACGATATTCACTGGAATCCTGTTCGAATCATTCAACGCTTTGGCCGTATTGATCGCTTGGGAAGTATAAATAAAACCGTACAACTTGTTAATTTTTGGCCTACCCATGATTTAGATAACTATTTAAATCTTAAACAGAGGGTGGAAGCTCGCATGGCTCTTGTTGATGTTACCGCGACAGCAGATGATAATTTGTTGACGACCGACCAGATTGAAGAATTAATATCCGATGAACTTAAATATCGCAATAAACAACTTAAAAAACTGCGCGAAGAAGTGATAGATATTGAGGAAATGGAAGAATCCATATCTTTAACAGACTTTACTCTTGATGATTTCCGCGTAGAACTTTCAAATTATATTGAAAACAATAAACAAAGACTTGAAAACGCTCCATTAGGACTGTATGCTATTGTTCCTTCGCCATCAGGCAAATACGCCAAGCTAAATAATACTCATGATTTTACTGCGACTGAAAAGGAAATTATAAAACCAGGCATAATTTATTGTCTTAAGCAAAAGGGAGACACACACGGCAGCGAAGAGGTAAACCCACTTCAGCCGTATTTTCTTGTTTATATTCGAGATGATGGAACAGTGCGTTATAATTATGTAAACGCAAAGCAGATTTTAGAAATATTCCGATTACTGTGTCAGGGAAACGATAAGCCGTATGAAAAACTTTGCGAACTTTTTAATAAAGAAACCAACAATGGCGAAAAAATGGATAAATATGCCTCATTATTAAAAAAGGCCGTAACAGAGATTGCGCATGTATTTAAAAAGCGAAGCGCGCATCGCTTAACTAATAATAGAAGCGCTTTGGTAATCCCAAAGAAGAATCAGGTAAAAGATATGGAAAGCTTTGAATTGATAACATGGCTCGTGGTGAGGTGACAGAATGAAAAAAAATAGAATTATAATTGTCAAAGAAACCGCGATTACGGTTATTCAGAATGGTCATGAGGATTTTATTTCATTAACCGATATGTTAAAAGCCAAAGACGGGGATTTTTTTATATCTGATTGGCTTAGAAACAGAAATACTGTTGAATTTCTCGGCATTTGGGAAAACATTTATAATCCTAATTTTAATTATGGCGAATTCGCCATAATTAAAAGTCAGGCAGGCCTGAATAGCTATAAAATAAGTGTTAAGGAATGGGTGAAAAAAACCAATGCTATCGGACTAAAAGCTGCCACGGGAAGATATGGCGGAACTTATGCCCATAAAGACATAGCTTTTGAATTTGGCATGTGGATTAGCGCGGAATTCAAAATTTACCTGATAAAAGAATTCCAACGCTTAAAAGATGACGAAAACAATCGTTTGAAACTTGAGTGGAATTTTCAACGAACCCTTAGCAAAGTCAATTATCGAATACATACCGACGCAATCAAGGAAACCATTGTTCCGCCTGTGCTCTCTAAAGCAAAAATAAATCAGATATACGCGAATGAGGCGGACTTGCTGAATGTTGCATTATTCGGAGTAACAGCTAAAGAGTGGCGATCAAAAAATCCTAAAAAAAGTGGCAATCTTCGTGATTACGCGGCAATTGAGCAATTAGTTGTATTATCTAACCTTGAAAGCGTCAACTCAGTGCTAATTCGTCAAGGATTGTCACAATCCCGGCGGCTTCAACAACTCAATGGTATTGCGATTACCCAAATAAAATCTTTAACGGATAACACAAGCATAAAGAGATTAAAATAGAGCCATAATGCAAATAAAACAAAATGTTAAAACAGATATTGAAGCGGCGATTAAAGCGTTTCATACAGGTAATCTGACCGATAATGCTCTTGGTTTTTTTAGAACACTCGGTTACAATACCGAAAGACAACAGCCGTTTAATCAAAAGACTTATAACTATTTTAAGGAATATTATGCGCATGAAAGTGACAATAAATTTAATGAAGAAAAAGCTCAAGTCAAAAATTGGAAATATATTGACCTGCTTTTTCAGCTTTCTCATGAAGAATTGAGCGGGCAATGTAGCGTTTTTAAAAAAGAAGTAATTACCAAAGATGACGGTTCCAAGATAGACATAGAATCCTATCTTTTCTTTGTGATTGAACTTAAAAAAGAAAATTATACCAGAACGGCTCTCAGCCAAATAAACCGCGAAATAAATAAAGTTTTCTCCATGCCGGTTATGGTGTTGTTTAAATATGGCAAAACGCTTACCTTGTCCGTCATAGACCGCCGTTTAAATAAACGCGATGAACAAAAAGATGTTCTAAAAAAAGTCACACTCATTAAAGACATTTCAATAGAAAAACCGCATAGGGCGCATATTGAGATATTTTTTGACCTTTCCTTTGAGGAAATTAAAAACAAATATAAATTTTCCAATTTTGTTGAGCTTCATAACGCTTGGCGGAAAACGCTAAACATTAAAGAGCTGAATAACAAATTTTATAATGAATTATTCAAGTGGTATCTGTGGGCGGGGCAAAATGTTAAGTTTCCGCAGATTAGACCTGATGTCGATAAAATTCCCGATGAGACTCATCAAAACGAAAGCATTATTCGTCTGCTTACTCGTTTGTTGTTTTGTTGGTTTATGAAAGAAAAACAGACATTGATTCCCGAAATTCTTTTCAAACAATCTGAAATTGAAAAAATTTTAAAGGGTTTTTCAATGGAAGAAACAAATAATTCCGTTTATTATAGAGCCATTCTTCAAAACCTTTTTTTCGCCACCTTAAGTGTTCCCATAAAACCACGGAAATATATTCGCGAATCATTTCAAGGAAAAAACACTGATTACGGCAATCCTTTTGTGTTTCGTTATCAAGATGAATTTGTAAACCACAAAGAAAATTTAAAAATTTTTAGAAATATTCCTTTTCTAAATGGCGGTTTATTTGAATGTTTAGATGAAGTTCCAAGAAAAGACAATGATTTAAAAGAAGAAATCCGCTTGGATGGTTTTAGCACCACTAAAAAGAAACAAGCCATTGTCCCCGATTTTCTTTTCTGGGGTGAACACAAAGGAATTGATTTAAGCGAAGAATTGGATGATAAGCAAAAAAACAATGAAACCGTTTGCGGTATTATTGACATTCTTAACGCTTATAAATTTACCGTTGAAGAAAATACTCCGCTTGAAGAAGAAATTGCTCTTGATCCCGAACTTCTGGGTAAAGTCTTTGAAAACCTTTTGGCAAGTTATAACCCGGAAACAAAAAGCACCGCCCGCAAACAAAGCGGTTCTTTTTATACTCCAAGAGAAATTGTCAATTATATGGTGGATGAATCCCTTGCCGCTTATTTAAAACAAAAACTAAGCGATGCAGGCATAAAAGATAAAGAAAAAAGCATTCGCGATATTATCAGTTATTCTGAAAATCCGAATCCGTTTAATGCAAAAGAAACAATTTTGCTCATCAATGCCATTGATACCTGTAAAATTCTTGACCCGGCTTGCGG
>JAKLQJ010000284.1 GCA_022013385.1 Elusimicrobiota bacterium | reverse complement strand
TTACTGTTTACTGTTTACTGTTTACTGTTTACTGTTTACTGTTTACTGTTTACTGTTTACTGTTTACTGTTTACTGTTTACTGTTGCGAATATTCTGCGGTCTTGCCTCTACAGGCAAAGCTATGCTTTGCAGCTACTTTCGCGCTTCGTTACCGATTACCGATTACTGTTTACTGTTTACTGTTTACTGTTTACTGTTTACTGGTTACTGGTTACTGTTTACTGGTTACTGGTTTTTTGGTCTTTTTCAAACTGAACGCAATCAATATCGCGCCTATGGTTATAGAAGAATCCGCCACATTAAATACGGCAGGGAAAAAAGATAAATCTATGAAGTCAATAACATTGCCATAAACTATCCTATCATAAAGATTACCCAAAGCTCCGCCGACAACCAACGCTATGCCTATCGCTACAAATACGCCGTAGGACTCCATCTTCCTTCTAAAAAGCATTATCGCTACTATCAGAATGATAGTGAAAAAAATGAAAAAGGAATTACTGTTTTGGAACATGCCGAAAGCTACCCCCGTATTCTCAACATAAGCAAAATTCAGAAAGCCGCAAAGACTGAAAGATTTGGGTAAGATGAATTTTAAAACAAAATATTTGCTTATTCTGTCTGCCGCAAAAACGCTTAATATTATCAATGGCGACAATAATTTTTGATTCACCTTATCACCCTCTTTTATCTCTCTAATAACTTAAGCGTTTTTTCGTTCTTCCACGCTGTCACACTGTCGCGCTATTGTCTTTTTCATCACATCGGCGCAACGGCCGCAAATATCCGCGAATTCATTATCTAAGCCTATATCCTTGCGCCATTGCCAGCATCTCGGGCATTTTGTTCCGCTCGCGCGGACCGCGCTTATATCAAGTCGGGATGCGGCTTCGTCAAATTTAATTTCACATTCCGAAATTATGGCAATAGCCGGCCAAAGTTCAATTGTGCTTTTTAAAAAATCAGCTGTTTTTGCGTCTGAAGTGGTAAATAAAATCTTAGCTTCAAGAGACGAGCCTATTTTTCCGGCGCCTCTCATATCCTCAATAGACTTCAAAACCTTCTCCCTTATCTTCATTATTTTTGTCCAGCGCTCATTAAGTTTTTCATCCAGCCACTTAGATTTTTCTTTCGGCAAATCCGAAAGGAAAACGCTTTCGGAAAGATTCGGATATATTTCCTTTTTGATGACTTGCCAAGCTTCCTCGGCGGTAAATGAAAGTATGGGCGCCATAACTTGCAAAAGCGCCAATAAAACATCATATAAAACCGTTTGCGCGGAGCGCCGCTGATTATCATCGGCGCTTAAAGTATAAAGCTTGTCTTTCAAAGCGTCCAAATAGAAAGCGGATAAATCAAGAATACAAAAATCCGCTATTCGGCGCGCGGCATGACGATACTCATATTTTTGATAATGCGAATTGATATCTTTAATCGCCAAAGAAAGACGATGCCTTATATATCTGTCCATTTCAGCAATATTGTCATCGGAAACATAATTTTCACGCGGATTAAAATCACTAAGATTGCCCAAAATGTACCTTATAGTGTTTCTTATCTTTCTATAAATATCTATGGGCCCGCTTAAAAGTTTATCCGATATTCGTATATCTTCACAATAATCGCTTAATGCCACCCAAAGCCTTAATATCTCGGCTCCGTATTTTTGATAAATCTCTTGCGGAGACACCACATTGCCGGAAGATTTATGCATAGCTTTGCCTTTATCATCAAGAACAAAACCATGAGTTAAAACTGTTTTATAAGGAGGCTTGCCATTAAGCGCAACCGACGGAATAAGCGATGTCTGAAACCAGCCGCGATGCTGATCGGAACCTTCAAGATATAAATCGGCGGGATACATTTTTGCGCCTAATGATTCCGCATCTTTAATTACGGCGCGCCATGAAACTCCCGAATCAAGCCAAACATCCAAAATATCTTTTTCCTTCTCAAAATCCGCTCCGCCGCAAGAGCATTTATAGTCTTTTGGAATAATGTCCGTAGCGCCGGCTGAAAACCAAAAATCGGAGCCCTCTTTGAAAACCCTTTCCTCAATATGTTTCATCAAAATCTCATCTATTTGAATTTTTTGGCAAGATTTGCAATATAATACAGGAATAGGCGTGCCCCAATATCTCTGACGAGAAAGACACCAATCAGGCCTTTGCTCCAGCATATTCATCATTCTTTCTTTTCCCGTTTGAGGCACCCATGAAACCTTTTCGGCTTCATTCATAAGAGTTTGTCTCAAATCCTTGTGATCAATACCCAAAAACCATTGCTCGGTGGCCCGAAATATAATCGGCTGTTTACATCGCCAGCAATGCGGATAACTGTGAGAAACGGACTTTGAAGCTATGAGATGTCCGCTGTTTTCAAGGGTTTTAATTATTTTCTCGTTCGCCTTAAAAACTTTCAACCCCTCAAATTCGCCAGCTTCCTTAGTAAAACAACCGCTATTATTTACAGGACAGAACACTTCAAGTTCCCATTTTTTACCGGCATAAAAATCATCCTCTCCATGGCCGGGAGCGATATGAACTATTCCGGTTCCTGTTTCCATATCCACAAAATCGGTTGATATAACGGAACGCTCAAAATTTCTTTCTTTTGGCATTGAAGGAGCAAGGCAATGTTCGTATTTAAGGCCGACAAGTTTTTCACCATTTATTAGACCGAGTTTTTTCCCTTCAATATCCGTCTCGGCTATGAAAGAATCCGCAAGTTTGTCCGCCAAAATTAAAATTTCAGTTTCAGTTTCTATCAGCCTGTAATTCTCTTCCTTTGATACAGCCGCCGCCATATTAGCCGGCAATGTCCACGGAGTAGTGGTCCATATAACCAGATACACTCCCGCATTGGGATTATTTTTCATAGGCAAAATATTCTCCGATGCGGATTGGGAAGATATTAATTTGAATTTGACATAGATTGAAGGAGAGGTTTTGTCTTTGTACTCAACTTCGGCATCAGCCAAAGCCGTTTCGCAAGTAGCGCACCATGATATGGTCTTTTTGCCTTTAAAGATATATTCTTTGCGCAATAGTTCGTTAAAAGATTTTATAACGGTTGCCTCATAATTTTCACTCATCGTGATATAGGAATTATCCCAATCGCCAATAATCCCCAATCGCTGAAACTCTTCTTTCTGAATATCCACGAATTTGGCGGCGAACTCTCTGGCTTTCTTTCTAAAAGCGGCAATATCGCTTATATGCTTCTTGCCCATCTTAAGCTCTTTCAATAATTGCTGTTCTATAGGCAAACCATGACAATCCCATCCCGGCACATAAGGCGTATAATGCCCCATCATGGATTGGGATTTAATAACGATGTCTTTCAAAATTTTGTTCAAGGCATGGCCTATATGAATATGTCCATTGGCATAAGGAGGACCGTCGTGAAGCAAATAAGGCTCGGAATTCTTTCTGTTTTCAAGCATTTTTTTATAAAGTTTGATTTTATTCCAAAATTCAATTATTGTAGGTTCTTTGGCGGGAAGATTCCCTTTCATGGAAAAAGAAGTTTTAGGTAAAAACACGGTTTTTGAGTACTCAATATTTTTAGTGGTCATTATTGTCACCTTTGTCAGCGGCTGCTTTCGCGGATATACGAATATTGGTCGTTCTCCCCGTGTAACTTCGTTCACAGGACTAACATCCTTGGCCGTCTGCCTGTCCACAACGAAGTATGGGGGAAGCATAGCTTCCAATATTGAATTATACAAAATATGGCAAAGGTCGGTTTAATAAAAAAACGCCTATGCTTTTCATAAATAAAAAGCAATAGACGCTTTTTACAAATATTGAATAAGCTTATGCTTTACAACATTTTCTTAACTTGACAAATTATTTCTTCTATCGGTGTCATCTTTGAAAGAAACTTGTCAACGCCTTCTTCTTTAAAAAGCGACTCCATCGTTGAATTAAAATGGGTGCCGGTAAGAACTATAATGGGAATTTTTATTGCCTTGCTACTCAATGTTCTAACTACTTCTATCCCTGAAAAATCAGGCATCATGACATCTAAAAGAATAATGTCAGGTTTTTCCAAAATAGCCTTTTCAATACCTTGTTTCCCATTACACGCGGAAATAATTTGAAATCCGCTATCTCTAAATGTATATTCTATAAGTTCTCTAAAAGATGAATTATCATCCACCACAAGAACTTTTTTTGTTTCTGCCATACATCCCTCCATTAACCCCGACCGTTTGTGGCGCTCTCCCAATAAGAAAATACGCTTGCAAATAAGTGACGGGTTAACACACCAAAATCATATCACTACAATTGTACAATATTGGAAGCTATGCTTATTAGAG
>JAKLQJ010000283.1 GCA_022013385.1 Elusimicrobiota bacterium | reverse complement strand
TGATTTCAGCATTGATTATTTCGCTTTTTTTTCATTTATTTACACCTTATCCTTTTTTGAAATAGTATACTATGTGTATACGATGTTATGACACAAAAAGTGTATACGATGTTGTGAAACGCGTCACATAATCTCTACTGCCATCATCGGAGTAAGCAATTCTTTCTTTGCAAGAGTAAACATTTTCAGCGGAGAAACTAGTGGGAAAAAAATTCTTTTTTTTAACCGCGTAGCCGAAAACTATTTTAATATTCCTGCAAGCCATATAGCCCACAGCGCAATGGCCGGCCGTAAAAATCATATCATCTCCCACCAAGGCTCCCGAACATTGAGAAGCTGACGGTTGATCATAAAATCTCTCACTCTTTTTCAAATTACGCTTTATTCCAAGTTTAATCCATCTAATCATCCTATAAACATTGTTTGTTTTATCAAAAAACAAATCCTCGTCACGGAATAAGGCAACGGTAGAATCTGCGAAAGCCTTCATAGTCCGATCGACTTCAAAATAATCTTTTCTGTCCTCATCTCCATAAACTGAAATATTCCTAATACTGCCGTTATTGGAATTTTGGGCAAAAAGAGGGCTGATACAAAGGAGAGCCAAAACCGTTATAGACAATCTTGAAAGAATTCGCATCTCCGCCTCCTTAAAACCAAAACCTGAATTATTCCTTATATGTTATACTACCCGATTTGATAAAAGTCAAGTCCCAAACGCCCCATATGTCAATAGGCCTTTGGCCCTATCATATTAACCAAATTTAAACAACAGAACAAAAAAACGCCGCCCCTTTATTCAAGGAGCGGCGTAATTCATAATTAGAAGACCAAAACAAACTTATTTCGCGTGTTTGCCTATGAACTTCGCAAGCTCAAACATACTGACTTGTTTCTTGCCGCCAAAAAATTTTCCAAGCTTTTCATCGGCATTGATGTTTCTTCTATTTTTACTGTCCTGAAGTTTATTCTTCTTGATATATACCCAGAGTTTTTTAACGATCTCTGTTCTCGGTATGGGTTTCGCCCCGACTATATCAGCAAGAATAGTATCAGGGGTAATCGGCTTCATAAACTTTGAGTTTGTTTTCGCTACTGGCATTTTGATTCCTCCTAGTATTTATACCGTATCTTGATACCGTATATTTGTGTTCCTAATATATTACCATATTTTTAAGCGACCATTGTCAATAGGATTTTCAAATTTTTTTCAAATTTTCCCTATAAGCGCTCCTTGGAGAAATAAAATAAAGATTTTATTTGCGACAATAACGTTAATATGGCCTTGCTATATCGCGCTATGAAACCATAAAAAAGAAACAGGGATTGACCTGAAAGATTATCAAATCTTGGGGCCGGCGCCCACTATATCTTCTTCCTCTATTTTGAACTTTCTGAAATTCTTTATGAAACGGGCGGCAAGTTCTTTATATTTTTTTTCATAGTCGGCTTTATCTGCCCACGCGGCGGCGGGATTTAAAATATTCGCCGGCAAATCTCCCGCTTTTTGCGGAATATCAAAACCGAAGACACTGTCTTTTACAAATTCAATATCGTCAAGCCCGCCTTCAATAGCGCTATTTAAAAGCTGTCTTGTATGCTTTATGCTTATCCGTTTACCGATGCCATAAGGCCCGCCAATAAGTCCGGTATTTATAAGCCAACAGTTAACATTATGTTTTTTTATCTTTTCACCGAGAAGCTTCGCATAAACTTTGGGATGATGGCTCATAAAAGGCGCGCCGAAACAGGTGCTGAAGGTGGCAACCGGCTCTATTATGCCTATTTCGGTATTGGCGACTTTAGCCGTATAGCCGGATATAAAATGATACATCGCCTGCTCATATGAAAGTTTTGCTATGGGCGGCAAAACTCCAAAAGCATCATAGGTGAGCATAACTATATTTTGAGGATGAGGAAAATGGTCTTTTTGAATAGAATTATCTATATATGTCAGAGGATAAGCGGCGCGCGTATTTTCGGTAAGGGAATTATCGGAAAGATTTAATTCTCCGGTTTTTTTGTCAAAAACCACATTTTCAAGAACCGCGCCGAAACTTTTTATCGCTTTATAAATTTGCGGCTCAGCCTCTTGAGAAAGATTAATAACCTTAGCGTAACATCCGCCTTCATAATTAAATATACCGTCATCGCTCCAGCCGTGCTGATCATCTCCTATAAGCCTTCTCTTGGGATCCGAAGAAAGGGTTGTTTTTCCCGTGCCGGACAAGCCAAAAAATATGGCGGTATCATTTTTCTCGCCTATATTGGCCGAGCAATGCATAGACATAATGCCTTTTAAAGGCATGAGATGATTCATAACCGAAAAGATGGATTTTTTAATCTCTCCGGCATAGCCTGAGCCGCCTATTATTACCATCTTCTTTTTGAAATTAACCAAAATAAAAGCGCCAGTTCTTACTCCGTCAATTTTGGGGGCCGCTTTAAAATTAGGCACGCAGATAACGGTAAATTGCGGAATATGATTAGCGCTTTCATCGGCGGAAGCCTCAATAAAAATATGTTTTGAAAATAAGCTTTGCCAAGCATATTCGGTTATTATTCTTATCGGCAAGCGATGTTCTTTGTGTGAACCGGCAAAACAATCTTGGACATACATATCTTTTTCATTTAAATACGCCGTAAGCTTGGTCAGAAGATTGTCAAACTTATCTTCGCCTATCGGCACATTGTAATCTCCCCACCATATATCCGATTTGCTCTCATCTTCTTTAACAATAAATTTATCTTTGGCCGCTCTTGCCGTATGTTTGCCCGTTTCCATAATTACAGCGCCGTCTTTACTTAAAACCCCTTCGCTTTTCTTTATTATATGCTCATATAAGAAAGGAACGGATGCGTTCCAATAAACATTTTTTTGGGGAACAAAACCGATATTTTCTATTCCGTATTCGCTTTTAGTCTGAGTATCAGGCATTATCGCACCCCTTCGTTTAGTTTAGAGTTTATCATGGGATAAACCCATGATACCCTGATGTATATCAGGGTAAAGTTTTCCGCCATTACTTCTTTGGTGCTCCCCATTACTACATCGGTAAGTCCGCCGAAGTTGTAGTGGCGGAAGTTCGCCTAAGTAGTAGTGGCGAAGAAGCAGTAGTGGCGGGAGAGTTGAGAGACAAAGAGTTTTTTAACTTACAACTTCCACGCTAGAATCAAGAACTTTCCTCATTCTTTCAAGTCCTTCAATAATATCCTTCTCGCCGCCGCAATAGCTTATGCGCAAATGCCCTTCAAGACCGAATTCCACGCCGGGAACCGTTACAACCATGGCTTTTTCTATCAGCATATTGGCAAGTCTTGTGGAATCTTTGTCATAAGCGCTAAAATCGGGGAAACTGTAAAAAGTCCCGATGGGAACGCTAAGTTTTACTTTTTTAAATTTATTTAACGCATTAATCAGAATTTTTCTTTTCTTATCAAGAGCGGCATTGATTTCTTCAATAAAAGTTTCGCCGTCTCTTAACGCGCCGATGGCCGCCGTTTGGCTTAAATCCGACGGACATGATGTAATTTGTCCCTGAATTTTAGTCATAGCTTTGGTTATCGCCTCACTGCCTATGCTCCAGCCTATTCTAAAGCCTGTCATAGAATACATTTTTGAAACGCCGTTAACGGAAACGATGGGGGAATCATCAAGATTTTTTTTAGAAAAAGAAAAGGGGAGAGGAGTTTTTATTCCGCCTCCGACAAGCCTGCCGTAAATATCATCCGTAAGCAGATATATATTTCTACTCTCGCATATTTCAACAAGCTTTTGAATAAAATCTTCGCTATAAACGGCTCCCGACGGATTATTAGGGGAATTTAAAAGCACGGCTCTGGTATTGGATGTAATGCATTTTTCAAGATTATCAATATCAATCAAAAGAGAGTCTTCTTTGGGTTTTATTATGACAGGCGTTCCATAAACAAGTTTAACCATATCGGGATAGCTTACCCAATAGGGTGCGGGGAAAACAACTTCACTGCCCGGGTCAACTACCGCCATTAGAAAATTGTATATTGATTGCTTCGCTCCGCCGGAAACAATTATATTTTTGGGACTCGCCTTAAAGCCGTATTTTCTCTCGGTATAAGCGATGATCTCGTTTTTAAGCTCAACAAGACCGCCGGCGGGAGTATATTTTATCTGTCTAGTTTTAAGTTTTTTTAACGCCGCGTCATAGGCCGCTTGAGGAATTTCTTCCACGGGCTCGCCGCCGCCTAAATGTATAATGGGCTTTCCTTCGGATTTAAGCCGCCGAGCAAGATCATTTAATCTTAAAGTTGCGGATTGCCCCAAATTCATAGCCGCTTGGCTTAAATGCATAATGAGTTCCCCATTTTTATCAAAATTTTTCCGCCACTAATACCGGCAAAAATATAAAAAAGGCGCGAGCGGGAATCGAACCCACGAATAACAGTTTTGCAGACTGTCGCCTTGCCACTTGGCCATCGCGCCGTAAATCTCTCCCTATATATTACAATATTGGAAGCTATGCTTCATAGGGTGTCGGTAGCTATGCGAACGACCAATATTGGAAGCTATGCTTCATAGGGTGTCGGTAGCTATGCGAACGACCAATATTGGAAGCTATGCTTCATAGGGTGTCGGTAGCTATGC
>JAKLQJ010000030.1 GCA_022013385.1 Elusimicrobiota bacterium | reverse complement strand
TTTTTAATTTTTCATTGCGAAACGATATCATAAAACACTCTTGTTTATTGGATATTTTTCAAGTCTATTATACAGTTTTTTTACACAACCACTAGTTTTTTAAATTACTTAAATATTTCGCTTCAGTTTTTTATAATATCTGTTTGTTTCATAATTTTCACCATTCACTTTTGATACCAGAAACTAAACCCCTATTATAAATAACTTATAAATTAAAATATCGTTATAAACGATCTAATACCGTTATATCTATAACCGTTACTCTACAACCCTGTTTCTCATAGACAAAGAGGGGTACGAAACCCCATACTTCTCTGGTTTTGAGCGACCGAAACATCATACTTCTAAGGCAACTCTATTATGAAACTGTTGTATTCTTACTTTTTCAGAAGTGATTTTGTTTTCTTGTTTTGTGGATGTTTTAGAGATTTTTCAGGGCTAAAACCTATCTGCTTTTTAGGCTTTTCCTTGAATGTTAGAAATTCTCTGATTTGTTCAAAAATAGCGTATATCTGTTCGTCGTGTTTTTCGTATTTATTTTCAAGTTGAGTCAATTTATTAAGTATTTCTTTATTTGTGGAAACTATCTCTTTTAATTTTATGAATACTCTCATAATTTGAATATTCACTTGAATAGCCCTTTTGCTATTTAAAACACTTGAAAGCATAAGAGTTCCATGTTCAGTAAAAGCAAATGGATTATACCTTAAACCCATTACATCAGATCTGGAGATGCCAAATTGGCTTCTCCAATCTCTAAACTCTTTAGCAGATAGCTCAAACATCAAGTCTTTGGGAAATCTTTCTATATTTCGCCGTACTTGCCTTTTCAAATAGGCTGTTGTAACTCCATATAATTCAGCTAAATCTCTATCAAGCATTACTTTATGTCCTCTGATTAAAAGGATTTTACTTTCAATTTGATTTTGAGTAATTAATTTTTTCATTATTATTTATTTTTATTCTCTGTTTAATTGGATATTTTTAAGATTGGCTTATTGCTTGATTTTACTAAACATACTTCTAATAAATGTATTTAATTTTTATATTTCCATATCTATCATTGTGATTTTTACTTTTAGATGTTTTTCGGATTGCTTCAATAAACTCTTTGTAAGCAATCTTAACCGTTATATCTACTTCCTATCTTCATTTTAAAGTGAATACCCGCAACTCCGTTCTTTAAAAAGTTACTAATGTAGTGCGTCGTAAATAACTTGACATTTGCCATTTATGCATCTTGCGTCGAGGTTTTAACCCCGCGGGTTTTTTCTATAACCAAATTGACCCAACCCACGGGGTAAAAACAAGCATTTAAATGTAAAGAAGTGTTGGACGCACTACACTAACATACATCATCACGCTGACTATTTGTATAGTGTTAACGCCGCTCCAAAAGTGTGCCATTTTCGGCGGAATTAAGTGCGAAGATAGCGAATCGCTTTGCTAATTGTATAAGTTTCTTGCCCGGAAGAAAGCTCCGATAATAATTCCCGAGCTGACCGGGTATCCTCTCCGAGGGTAACAATTGGAGGTTCCACATAACCGTCAGCGTGAACTTGCGGAAATCCCGCGGTGGCAAACAAAGCATTACATAAACATACACGGCCTTTGGTATTCTGAGCTCTGCCGCCTTTTGCCACAAAATCCTTTACGGATTCACCCGGACATCTATAACCTAAAGTTCCGTCCTGAGTAATATATGTGGCTTGCAATAAACAAATATCGCATATCCGTTTGCGATTTTCATAAACCGTTTTATCTGAAATAGTTCCCGGAATTTGGGCGACTTTGAACGGAAAACCTGCAGGTGAGACCATGGTATTCTTTATTTTAAGCTTATTCTGAGTCAATAATTGCAATACTTGCATCCTTAATTTAGGGTCCATGCCCGATTGTCCGGATAAGGCCGCAATTGTTCCGACTTGAATACCGGCGGCTCCAATATCAAAAGCCCGATTTAAACTTTTAGAAGCGCCAAAAGAGCCGGCAAGCCAAAAAGGCAAACCCAATGCGCGAATGGCGCCAATATCAGCGCTATCGCTTTCGGTATAAACCATGATTGCCTGTCCTTCAGCGTCAAATTTCATTTTTGCAGGAGCCGCATTATGTCCGCCTGCTTCGGGTCCTTCTACAATAAAGCCGTATGGACGAGTTTTAGGATTAGAGAACAATGCGTCGGCTAAAGTAAAAGATGAAACTATAGCCAAGAACTTTGGACAAGAAATTGCTGTCGGTCTATCGCCGACTAAAGTATTCGGCTCGATTTTGGCAAAGAACTCCCCTGAACTTGAATGCGCGCCATACACTTTTAAAGGCAAAGACGCGGACTTATGAGCGGACAAGGATTTAATCATCTCGGGAAGATGAGACGGATTGCCGGCCCCGACCACAACATAATCCACATCGGCTAGCATAGCGCCATAAAGAGTCCAAAGCAATGGCCGTTCAACCTTACGCAGGAAATTAATGCCGATTAAACCTTTATGCCCCTCTTTAGCCAGCCAAACCTCGGCAAAATTGGAAGCAATTGCCAAAAGCTGTAATTCACGCGCCGGATCCCAAAATGAATTTGAACCGGAAGTTTTTTCATAAAGAGGATTTAATCTCCATACAGGCACAGTCTTATAGGGTTTATTTGACGCCTTTCCACCTTCGATGTGATACTTGTCATATAAATCAAAAATAGGTTTCGCAAGAGTCGGCTGACGGCGCGCAAGTTCGGTAAACGCTCTGCGAACATGACCGCCTTTGTCTCCATCCTGTAAAATTCTTGGATAAATAATTTCAAGACCGGTGCCGGACACAATACCAATACCGCCCGTCATGGCTACAATTCTGGCCATAAGCCAATTGGAAATGCGAACGCCCATGCCGCCGGTAATAATTGCCGGGTCATTTTGATTGTTTTTTGGTTTCATTTCCATAAACTCATTTCCAAATTTTTTAATCGCAGAAGTCGCCAGTCAAGCCAGTTACATGTTGCAAGTCACATGTCACCACCAGTTACCTTGTTGCTAATTCCCTAGTTGCCCTGTTACTAATTGCCTTTTCTTGTTTTCTTTAAACTATATTATTTAACGCCTCTCATGGTTATATTAAAGAGAATATTAAGCTGGTCGCCGATTGGAGGCACGGTTCCCTCCACAAAAGTGTAAATATCGATGCCGCTTAAAATTGTTGAAGCGGCAATTGCCAAAGAATCACAGTCTTTTTTATTAATATGCGCGAATTCTCCCGATTTTATGCCATATAATAAAATCTCTTTAATCAGGTTTCTTTCAAGCAAACTGAATTCCAAATGAATTTTATGAATAATTTCAATATTCTTTTTTTGTTCCCTAACCATGGCGGGATAGGTATTTAATTTTTCTTCCAACACATCAAAGCGTTTAAGAAAAAATGCTCTAAGCCGCTCTTGCGCGCTTTTTTGTTTTTCAACTTCCGCCAAAATAGAGCCAAAGGTATCGGCAATCTCTTTTTGAGCTACTGCATATAAGACCTCTTCCTTTCCGCTAAAGTAATAATAAAGCGTGCTTTTGCCTTTGCTCATTGTCTGAGCTATATCTTCCATGGTTGTTTTATTTAAACCGAAACGCTTAAACAACTCTCTGGCTTTTACAATAATATCGGTTTTTATTTGGTCATTTTTATTGATTTTATTAGTCATATTGAACATTCGACTCGATTTGTGTTTTAGTCTACTTTTAGTATACATTCTTTCCAAATCAAATGTAAAGTAAAAAATAAATTATTGGCCGTCTGCCTGCCCGCCGAAGTCGTAGTGGCGGGATGGACATAGTCCGTAACACGGCACCCGCCTGTCATGGGTTTATCCCATGGGCATAGCCTTGGAAATTCCTAATAGCTATGAACTTATTTGATCCGATAACATGGCCTCATAACTTTAAATTCAAAAAGAACACTGTCGCCTATAGGAGCCATGATGCGGGAATAAGAGAGGTAATAGTAGTAAACATCCCACGCAGAGTAAGACACTTAGGTGGCCTGCAAAACTAATTTTTCGCGAGATTGCCTATCGAACGACCAACTTTTTCGCGGACACCAATTGATCGGTAATTCTGAGCCATTCGGTCATCAAAATTTTATATCTAACAAGATGATTTAATTTATTAAAATTATTATCATCAATGCGGTTTACCGCATCTATAAGGTCATTAAGCGACACTTTGCCATAAGAATAATTGACAGTTTCATCGGTCAATATGAGTTTTGAAAGATTTATTTTCTCCTCACTTGTTTCAATAAGTTTTTTCTCTCTTTCAATTCGCAGGAAAAGATTATTTAAATCGGTTTTGAGTTTGACATATTTGCTTTTATTTGAAAGATGAGTAATTTTATCTGATATTTTGGCGGTCTCATGATTGGCTTTTCCCACTTGGTCTGAGAACAACCATTTAATACTCACTCCCGCATATAGATTTGAATCAGAACCTTTGACCCCGAAATCATCGCCATCTATTTCATAACCAAATAAAAGATTGGTTGAAGGCAAAAGATTATCGGCATATTTATCAATATTCAAGGAGCTTTTTTTCTCTAAAAGCCTCAGAATACCATATGTCCTGCTTAAGTCGGAAAATTTTTTATATTCTTTTTTGAAAGATATTTCAGTCTTGTTTAATTCAAACGGAATAACGGGCTCAATAATAGCCTCTCCTTGATCTCTTATAGCTTGTTTTATCAAATTAAGGCTTTCCTCGTATGCTTTCTCAAGCGCTATAAGATTTTCCTTCTTGCCAAGAACCTGAATTTTAACCTTATTCACATCTATGGGCAAAGCTATATTGCTTGTTTGCCTTTTTTTTATATTTTTAAGAAGTTTCAAGCTTTGTTCATATGAAGAATTTCCTATTTTCAGATTTTCAAAAGCCAAGTACCAATTATAATACACAACAATCATAGAAGCTAAATAATCTTCATAAGCTTCCGTTATTTGATAGCCGGCAATATCGATTTCAGCCCCGGTTATTTTATCCTGCAAACCTGTGGCTTTGCCGAATGCGTTTTTTGCTATCGGCTGGGAAAGATACACCGCCATGTATGAGGAGACGCCCTCGACGCTTGAATAAGGCGTAGCCGCGTATTCGGCGGAAATTTCGCTTCCCGTATAAGGAAAAAGTTTGCTTAGTGAAACGGCTATTCTGGGATCGTTCCTATCTTGATTAAAATAAAACTCATGCCGGCCTTTTACGGATAAAATCAAATCTTTAGCCGGCAAAGCCAAATCCTTTTTATATTTTAAAGCCAATTCAGCTGTAAGAATTTCTTCAAACGCTTCATCATTTTTAACCGCGGTTTTTATAAATTCATCCATGGTTAAAGTTTTTCTTAAATCCACTGTCAAATCTTCCGCAAAAATATTTAAACAGGCAAAAGCGGTTGCAAAAATGATTATTTTATTAAACAGATTGTTTCTCATCTAAATTCCCCTTTAACATAAAATAAAAATCTTTGCTAACGCTATAGATGCAAGGAATAATAACCAAGGTGATAAGTGTGCCAAATATCAAGCCCCAAGCCAAAGAAAGCATCATCTCGGCCAGCATAGCGTCATAGCCCGCAAGACCATAGGCGGTAGGAAAAAGCCCCGCGCAAGTGGTTAAAGTGGTCAGAGTAACAGCCCTGAGCCTTGTCTTGGCAATGGAAGAGATTTGAGAGATAGAGTCCCGCTTTCCTTTTGAATTATCATAATTTTTATCCAATTTATCTATCATTATTATGGAATCATTGACGACGACGCCGGCAAGTCCCAATGCCCCAATGGCCGCGAAAAATCCGAATAAGACTTTTCCATGAAGCCAGAAGGCTATAATTACCCCTATCACGCCAAAAGGAATGGTTATCATAATGAATAAAGGCTTAATCAGCGAACCGAAAAACAAAACAAGAATAAAGTAAATAAGTAAAACGACAAGAGCTATGGCAAAAATAAAATCTCCTTTAGATTCCCTTGTATCCTGCACTTCTCCTTCAAAATCAATCAGCGTAGTGGAATATTCTCCCTGTATCTCGGGTAAAACTTCAGCTTCAAAATATTCGGCTATCTCTATGGGAGTTTTTTTAGATTCCGCCTTGATATCCGCGAAAATACGAGTTATCCGCTTGCCTTCTTTTCTCTCTATGGCATTGGGCGTGGAAACAGATTTGACGGAAACTATATCCCTTAGCGGGACCAAATAATCGCCTCTGTTTCCTATGGGAATATCAAGTATTTTTTCTATATTATCTTTAGCCGATTCAATAGTGGTAAACCGCACATCTATTTCTTCGTCTCCCGAAGTAAGCGTGTAAAGTATGCTCCCTTGCAAAGCGGCTCTTATGGTGGCGCTGATATCCGATGAATTTATGGAAAGCCTTTTTATTTTCTCTCTGTTTAAGCTTATTTTATATTCAGGCGCTCTCAAAGGCGCTTCAATTTCAATATTTTTTAAAGGAGAATAATTTTCCATGGCTTTAGCCAACTTGTAGGCAACTTGTTCTCTAAGCAAATCATTATTTTCTTTAACCACTATTTCTATAGGGCTTCCGCTTGACTGGCCCCAATGGCTTTTGGAAAATTTTATATTTTTAATTTCCGTAAGCAAGGAGGCTTCTTTTTTCCATTCTTCAATAATGCCATCCGCGCTTTTTTCGCGTTTTTCTTTGGGCAGAATTTCAACCAATACACTGAATTTATTTTCTTGAACCGCCCCCCCATGGCGGCTTCTGGCTATCTGTGTTCTGAAACCGATAACTTCTTTCCCCAAATGCGGTTTAATTACATTCTCAAGCAAAGCGGTAAGTCTGGCCGTGTTATATCTGTCTGACTTTATATCAGCTTCACCGGTTATTGAAATCTCCCTGGTCTCTTCATTGGGAAACATAACGAATTTCATTTTTGTTTTAGCTATATAAAAAGAAAATAAAGCTAAAAGGATAAAACCAAGAAACATGAACCACTTAAATTTCAAAGCTCTTAACAGAATTTTTTCATAAATATCTTCAACGGCTTCAAACCAATGGGGCTTTTCAACATTTTTCACCTTGCGGAATTTTCCGGATATTTTTTTTATAATGGGAACTTCAAAATGCATATGCCCCGGCAGTATGATTAAAGATTCAAAAAGACTTGCTCCGAGCATAAAAAATATAATGGGTGGAATGGCCTTATTCATTTGACCGAATCTGCCCTGGAAAAAGAAAAGCGCGACGAATGCCACACAGGTTGTTATTATGCTGGCGACTATCGGAGAAAACACCATGGCCGTTCCCTTTATCGCCGCTTCGGTAGGCGCCATGCCTTTTGAACCCAAACGGGAAATATTCTCCGCCACCACTATGGCATCATCAACCACCATGCCCATCACCAAAATAACAGCGGCCAGAGTGACATTATTTATGGTATAGCCCATAAAAACCATGCCGGCCAAAGTGAAACAAATAGTAAAAGGCAAGCCTAGCGCCACCCAGAAACCTGATTTAAAATTGAGAAAAACGAAAAGCGAAATTAAAATCAGGACAAAACCTATTGACCCGTTAATAACTATTAAACTGAGCCGATTTTTCAAATCAATCGATTCATCATCAAGCATTACGACTTTAATGGAAGTTCCTTTGAGATTCGTCTTGAAAACATCAACTTTTTTAGATACGCCTTTAATAGCGTCCAATATGCCGT
>JAKLQJ010000282.1 GCA_022013385.1 Elusimicrobiota bacterium | reverse complement strand
GCTCCTTTTGTGGCTTTATTGGTATTAGCCGGCTTGCAATCCGTGCCTTCGGATTTAAGGCTTCAGGCCAAAATAGACAGAGCTAATTTTGTTCAGACTTTTTTCCTTATTACCTTGCCTCTATTGAAACCCGTGCTTTTGGTTTCTCTTTTATTTAGAACCATAGATTCCCTCAGAGTTTTTGATGTGATATATGTTTTAACTCATGGCGGCCCGGGCGGGGCCACCACTTCCGTGTCTCTTTACGCGTATAAGTATTTTTTGGGCGGAGATTTTGGCTATGGCAGCGCTATTTCGGTTGTGTTATTTTTGGTAGCTTTTATAATGTCTGTTTTCTATATAAAAATAAGCAAATTCCAGGATGATGCTATAAAATGAACGAAGAAAAAATTAAAAATTTGCTTATAATTTCAACGGCTTGTTTCATGGTTTTATTTTCGCTTTTACCTTTTGCTTATATGGTTTTGACAAGTATAAATGCGGCGCCTGATTTTCTCGCTAAGGGATGGAATTTAACATTTGAAAATTATAAAAATGTTTTGGGGGTTGAATCTTTGCATTTTTTGGATTATTTAAAAAACAGCATTATTATTTCTTTTATATCGTCGGTGGCAACCGTATTCGTCGCTTCGCTTGCCGCTTACGCGATAACAAGACTTGAGATGAAGGGCAAAATTTTTATACTGCTTTTTGTTTTGGGTATTTCAATGTTTCCTCAAGTAAGCATGATAGGCTACTTATTCAAAATTATGGTTTACTTCGGTTTTATAAACGCTTATCCCGCTCTTATTTTTCCTTATATAGCGTGGATACTTCCGCTTTCTTTATGGATTTTAGTAAGTTATTTCTCGCAGATACCGAGAGATCTTGATAAAGCCGCTATGGTAGACGGATGTTCAAAATTTCAAATTTTATTTAAAGTCCTTTTCCCTGTCGCTCTTCCCGGCATATTCTCAACGGCTCTCTTATCTTTCATATTCGCTTTTAATGAGTTTATTTTCGCTTTAATTCTGACTACCGATTATCATAGCCGCACTATACCCGTCGGCATAGCTTTATTTGAAGGCTTGCACGGACAAGTTCCGTGGGGGCAGATAATGGCGGCTTCAACCATTACCATGTTGCCAATTTTGGCGCTGACATTGATTTTTCAAAAGCATATAATCGGAGGATTAACCAAGGGGGCTGTTAAGGGATAGAAAAGCGGATGCGTAGAGGAATAGATGTGTGGAAGAGCGGCAACTGCAAAGATAAGAAATGCGTGAATATGAGAATATAAAAATAAGTTATAGGGAAGTTGCTTATTACTGTATCATCGTTTTTTATGGTCGGAGGAGTTATTTATGAAAATAGAAATTAAAAATATCCAGAAAGAATTTAAGACTATAGGCAGGCGAAGCGTTAATGTCCTTAGAGATATAAATCTTGAGATGAAAGACGGAGAATTTTTTGTTCTTCTCGGGCCATCGGGCTGCGGAAAATCAACTCTCTTGAACATAATAGCCGGTCTTGAGAATCCAACGGGAGGCAAGCTTGTTTTTGACAATAAAGTCGTGGCAAGCGGCAATAAAAATGAATGCATATCTCCAAAAGAAAGAAATGTGGCTATGGTTTTTCAAACCTATGCCCTTTATCCGCATCTTTCAGTTTATGAAAATATCGCTTTCCCTTTGAGAATAGCCAAAATGGATAAAGCCGAAATAGACAAGCAAGTAAGAAAAAGCGCCGAAATATTGCATATCACAAACCATATAGATTCAAAACCGTCCGAACTTTCGGGCGGAGAGCGGCAAAGGGTGGCTATAGCCAGAGCGATAGTCAGAAAACCGAGAGCGCTTTTATTTGATGAGCCTCTTTCAAATTTGGACGCGCAATTAAGAACCGCTACCAGAATAGAACTTAAAAAGCTCCAGCGCGAGCTTGGCATAACGACTGTTTATGTTACTCATGATCAGGTTGAAGCCATGACTTTGGGCGATAGGGTCGCTGTGCTTAAAGACGGTTTTGTTCAACAGGTTGATAGCGCGATTAATCTTTACGAAAAACCCGCCAATAAATTTGTGGCCGGATTTATCGGTTTTCCGAATATGAACTTATTTGATGTTGAAGTTTTGAGAGAACAGGAGAAACTTTATATTCAATTTGAAAAGGACAGGTTTTATTTTGACAATTCTTCTGTTAAAGCCGGGGTTAAATATTGCATGGGAATAAGACCGGCTGATATTGAAGTTGCCAGTGACAATGAAAATATTTTAAAGGGCAAGATAGATACAATGGAACTTTTGGGGAAAGAAGTATTGCTTTATGTATCGTCCAATAATATGGAATTTTCCATATTCACCCATAAAAAAGGTTTCAAAGAAAATCAAGAAATAAGCTTTAGATTTGACCAGTCAAAAATTCACTTTTTTGAAAAATAATCCGGCGCGATCCCGCCAAAGGCGGGAGTAGTAAGAAGTCAGAAGCAAGAGAATAGAAACAGTATGTGGTTTATTAGTGATAATATGCGACTTGAGACTTGCGCAACCATCATGATGACCGCCCGTCCTTTCCTGAGACGGCTAAAACGGATAACCTACTTTAATGATGGCGTTTGTTCCCTCTGAGCCGAATGCGATATCCATAGTTCCGACCACCTGCGGCCTAATTACTATTCTAAACGCCATTCCGGGGCCATACTTCATATTTGAAAAGGTAAAGAGCGAAGGTTTATCAAATACCGTTCCAATATCAATGAACGGAGCTATTTCAATTTCGCTGAAAAATTTTAATATAGGTGTTTTAGACAGAGTTATTCTCTCCTCTATATTCAGCATAAACTTTCCTCTGTCCACAAATCTTCCGTCTCCGGCCATTCTAAGGCCGGCGCTTTCGCCGAGAGTGGTTTGAGCGTAAAAAGGCAGTTCATTTCCTCTTTGAAATTGATAAAAATATCTTATGGCGGTTACAAATTCCCCTTCCTCTTTGTGATTGTAATAATGCTTTATTTCCGCCGAATAGGTTCTATAGGCGTAATCGCTTCCCAGAAATTTGGTTGAATATAAAACTGATATTTTGGCATTCGTTCCTATTTTCGGCAAAAAGGGATGGTCGGTATCGTCGTATAAGATTGAAAATTGATTAGTGTGGAATCCTTTTCTTTTGGAAAGGTCGCTGTATTGAGCCGGCAAAACATCCTGAATTTTAAGCAAAGTTTCAACAGGGCCATTGGATACTTTTTTTGAATACCACATATGCATAAAATCAAAATACAGGTTTTTGTACAGAGGAACGGTCGCGGTAAATTCTTCTCCCGTCATATGCAAAGCGTAATTCGCTTTATTGTCTTTTGAACTATGAGCGCCATAACCGTAAAATGACGCTTTACCGTTTATCCAATGCCTGAATTCCCAGTTAAGGCGGCCTTTTGTGCCGAGAAATTTCGGCGTATAATAATGTAGAAAAATTTCTTTTTGAACTTCTTGCGAATATTGCGCGCGAAAAACGAATAATTTTGTCTCGTCGGGAAACCAATAGTGTCTGTAAATCAAGGTCGTTCCCAAGTAATGATTGTAGTTGAAAGAAGGGGCTATTACGGAAGATATTATCTTCTTCTCTTGATTTCTTATCGCCCATATGGGCATAATTCCATAATTTAGACCAAGGTCTTTGCTAGAATCAACTATCGGTAAGGGTATTATGGGCCCGGCGTCAAGCGGTATAACCATGTGACTTATGATTTTTCCGAATAGGCTTTCTTTAAGCGTTTCCGTGGACGATATAAGGGATTTTGTTATTTCTTCTTTTGGCTTGATTTCTTTTTTTGGGGATTTTTCCAGAATTTTTATCGGTTTTGAATAAGAGTTTGAAGCGGCAAAAACAAAACAAAAAAATAGCGGAAAAAACATCCAACAGCGGAAATAAGACGGTATGGAAACACAAGAATGTAAAACAGACAATCTTTTAGCCATAGGTTCTTAATCTTTGAAGGCAAATTTTTAAATCTTTAGAGCTTTGTATATATGCTTTTTATTTTTTCCCGCGTCAAATTATCACCGTATTTCCGTATCTACGCCGTTTGTTTTATTTGGTTTTAAAGGCGAAAGACATATCCTTTACTATAGGCATATTTCTCGAGCAGCCGAGAGATTTTTTGCTCATTTTAAAACTTAGAGGAAATTGCTTTCTTTTAAATTCATTCGCGTCTATCTTTTTTATGACTGAAAAAACCGTTTTCTTGTCGCTAATACCGGAATTAACGATATTTTGCGGCGTATCTTCATCCTCAATGTAAGCGCGTATTATCTTGTCCAGTACCTCGTAAAGCGGCAAATCGTCTTGATCTTTTTGATTCGGTTTTAATTCAGCAGACGGAGCTTTGTCTATAATCGCTTGTGGAATGAGAATATTGTCTTTATTCAGGAAGGCGGCGATTTTATAGACATCTGTTTTAAAAATATCGCCTATGGGAGCGAGAGCTCCGACGCTATCGCCGTAAAGGGTGCAATAGCCTACGGCGGATTCCGATTTATTGCCGGTCGCAAGAACAAGCCAATTATTTTTATTTGCAAGAGCCATCAATATATTGCCTCGTATTCTTGCCTGAATATTTTGCTCCGTTGTATCAATAAAATCCTCTTTTTTCTCGGGGAAAATATTTTCAATATAAAGTTTATGAATGGCGTTAATAGGTATCGTCAGGGAATTTATACCCAAATTTTTGCAGAGTTCTTTGGCATCATTCGCGCTTTGTTTAGAAGTATATTTTGAGGGCATCATTATGCCGCAGACATTTTCTTTTCCGAGAGCTTTAACGGCAAGACATCCGACAACGGCGGAATCTATTCCGCCGCTCATTCCGAGAACTCCCTTTTTTAATCCTTGCTTATGAAAATAATCCCTAATGCCGAGTATGAGCGCCTGAATGTTTTCTTCTTCTCTGGATATTTGTTCTATGTCTTTGGTTTCTTCGGGTTTTTTTATATCCGCCATTATAAGGTCTTCTTTGAAGGCTGCCGCTTTAGCTATAACATTTCCTTTGGGACCGAGGATTAGACTGTTCCCGTCAAAAATCAATTCATCATTTCCCCCGACCGAATTGCAATAGATTATATATGAGCCCGTTTTTTTTGGCAAGGTTACTTAAGAGATTGATTCTTTCAATATTTT
>JAKLQJ010000029.1 GCA_022013385.1 Elusimicrobiota bacterium | reverse complement strand
GAAGATTCCAAGGCTATGCTGGGTGCCGTAACAAGGGACTATGTCCATCAGACGGCCAAGGATGTTAGTCCTGTGAACGAAGTTACACGGGGTGAACGACCACGACACGATAGCGTAGCCTGCAGGATAGAAACTCAAGAACTTGTGTCCATAGCGGTCCTCTGAAAGTTCAGTCCACTCCACTTGCCCCGATATGCATCAGGGCACTATGGGTTTATCCCAAGGTGAACACTGTTATGTGTCCATAGCGGTCCTTTGGTAACCCAGTCCACTTGAACATTGAACCGTGTCCTTACATACACACGACACGATAGCGTAGTCCACTCTGCGGCTACAAACCGCTAAACTGTTACTGCCTAACTATGCCGATGCCTTTTTCGTATAAATAATTGGCTCTATATGAACTTCTGACCAATGGACCTGAAAAGACAGCTTTAAATCCCATCTCTTCCGCTTTTTCTTTAAGTTTAACAAATTCTTCGGGATGAAGATATTTTTTAACGGGATAATGTTTTTTTGAGGGAGAGATATATTGGCCTAATGTTAAAAGTTCGCAATTGTGCCGCAATAAATCAGCGAAAGTTTTTTCCAATTCTTTTTCAGTTTCGCCCAATCCCAGCATAAGCCCCGATTTTGTCAATATATTCGGATTTATTTTTTTTGAGTTTTTTATGATTTGCAATGATCTTTTGTAATTTGATCCGGTTCGGATTTCTTTATACAAAGAAGGAACTGTTTCAATATTATGCGCCAATACATCCGGATTTGCGTTTAAAACCGTTTCTAAGGATTTAATATTCCCGCCGAAATCCGGAATAAGAGGTTCTGTTTTTATTTCCTGCGATATCTTTTTTATTTCAGCAATAGTTTGAGCGAATTGTTGCGCGCCCCCGTCAATCAAATCATCGCGGGTAGGAGCGGTGAAAACCACATATTTTAGATTCCATTTTTTTGAAAGAAAGGCGATGTTTTTTGGTTCCGCGATATCTATGGGCAAAGATTTTACATTCTTTTTTATCGCGCAAAACTTGCATTTTCTTGTGCATATATCGCCGAGAATTAAAAATGTAGCCTCTCCCTCGGAGAAACATTTTCCTTTATTCGGACATAATGCTTCATCGCAAACAGTGCGGAGATTAAATCGGGCGATATCTTTAATAGTGTTTAATGAATTAAAATGCCGCTGATTTTTTTTGTTTTTTCTTACTTCATCTAGAATCCATTGAGGGAATTTCACCCTACCACCCGCTTGCCGCATACAAGGCGGCGGATGTTTTGTTTTTTTTGATTGTCCACAGGACAATAAGCGGGTGGTAGGGTCATAGCTCTGTTATTTAACAATTTTAAGATGCAATTCTTTTAGTTGGCTGTCATCCAATTTTGAAGGAGCGTCAGTTAAAGGGCATATTCCGCTGGCGGTTTTTGGAAACGCTATAACATCTCTTATGGAGTCCGCGGCGCATATTATCGCTATCAATCTGTCAAAACCTATTCCTATTCCGCCGTGAGGAGGAGCGCCGAAATCCAGCGCGTTCATAAGCATGCCGAAGCGATTTTCCACTTCTTCTTTGGCGTATTTCATAAGCGAAAATATTTTTTCCTGCGTTTCACGCTTATGATTTCTTATGGAACCGGAGCCCAGTTCTATGCCGTTTAAAACAAGATCATATTGCATGGATTTAATATCGCTCGGATTGCTTTCAAATTTATTCGTTTCCTCAGGCAAAGGCGCGGTAAAAGGATTATGAGTCGCGTCATAGCGATTTTCATCCGGTTTCCATTCAAGCAAAGGAAAATGCCTGACCCATAGAAAAGCCCATTTTTTCGCCGGCTTTAATTTAAGTTTTTTTATGAGTTCGTTTCTTAAAACACCCATATAAGGCGCTATTTTTTTAGGTTTGTCCGCGGTTATAAACAGAATATCGCCGTTTGATAAATCAAATGTTCTTTGAAGGTTATTCATCTCTTCATCGTTTAAAAATTTCAATATGGGCGATTCAAACTTATTGTTTTTATATTTGAGCCAGACTAAACCCTTAGCGCCGTTTTCTTTTACAAGAGCAGTCATTTTGTCTATATCGCCTCTCGAAAAATCAGCTCCGTTTTTTCCTTTAATTCCCCTTATTACGCTACCCGAATTTAGGGAATCCTTAAATGTTTTGAAGGCGGAATTTTTAAATATGTCCGAGCAGTCTTGTATTTCAAGATTAAATCTTAAATCCGGTTTATCGCTTCCGTATTTAAGCATTACATCTTCATATTCAAAAGAAGGAAAAGCGTTTTCTATATCCGAGCCGATATATGAAAAAACTTCTTTCATCAAGCCTTCCACGGTTTTTATCACATCATCTTCGCGCACAAAAGCCATTTCAATATCTATTTGGGTATGTTCGGGCTGTCTGTCCGAGCGTAAATCCTCATCTCTGAAATTTCTGGATAGTTGATAATATCTATCCATTCCGGCTATCATTAAAATTTGTTTAAACATTTGGGGAGATTGCGGAAGGGCGTAAAAGTCGCCGGGAGCGTTTTTTGACGGAACCACAAAATCCCTCGCGCCTTCCGGCGTTGATTTTGTTAATATCGGGGTTTCTATTTCGTTGAAATTCAATGAGTTTAAATAATTTCTGACTAGTCCCGCTATGCGGCTTCTTAAAACCATAATTTTCGCCATAGCAGGCATTCTCAAATCTAAGTACCGATATTTTAATCTTGTTTCTTCGCTTACGCCCGCGTATTCGCTTAATTCAAACGGCAGAGGTTTTGATGTGTTTAACACTTCTATGGAATCCGCATCCAATTCAATTTCTCCCGTTGGCATATCTTTATTCATATTTCCATGAGGCCTGAAAACGACCTTACCTGTTACTTTGATTACATATTCGCTTTTAATTTCTTCGGCAATTTTAAAGATAGCCTTTTCAGGTTTTGCCACTACCTGCGTAATTCCGTAAATATCTCTCAGATTGAGAAATATAACTCCTCCATGGTTTCTCTTAATGCTAAGCCATCCGCAGAGCGTAACGGTTTCATTTACATTTTTCCGGCTTAATTGTCCGCAAGTGTGAGTTCTAATCATTGATACGGTTCTCTGTGTTTAAGATATTTTTTGTTTTTTCGAGAAGTTCATTTAAGGGAATTTGTTCCTGTTTGCCCTTGTCATCTTCAGCATGTTTAAGAAATTTTATTGAACAAGAAGAATTTTTTAGTTCTTCCTCTCCCATAATTAAGGCAATGGTCGCGCCCGATTTATCGGCCGAGCGCATTTGAGACCTTAAGCTTAATTCAAAATTTGAAAAATCGGCGGATATGCCGTTATTTCTTAAATTATTTAAAATCTTAAATGATTCAGTAAAAGAGCTTTTGTCCGCGCAGATTACAAAAATATCAGGGGCATTGCTTTTAAGGGATATATTGTCTTTTATGAGCATGGCTAATCTATCGGCTCCTAAAGCCCATCCAACCGCGGGAGTATCTTGTCCGCCCATGGATTTTATGAGTTTGTCATATCTTCCGCCAGCCGCAATAGCGTTTTGGCTTCCCAAAGCGGAGCTTTTTACTTCAAAAACCGTTCTCGTGTAATAATCAAGCCCTCTGACAAGGCTTTTATTTATCTTAAAGTCTATTTCCGCTATTTTTAAAAGTTCTTTTACTTTCTCAAAATGCAATGAACAATCTTCGCAAAGCTTGAGTTTAGGCGCTTCAATGGACAGCTTTGAGCCGTCTATTTTGCAATCTAAAGCCCTTAAGGGATTTTTTTCAATTCTGTTTTGGCACCATTCGCATAATCGGGATGCGTTATTTTTTAAGTATTCTAAAAGCTCTTTTTTATACTTTTCGCGGCAATCGCCGCAGCCGAGCGAATTTATTTCGGCAAAATAATCTTTTACTCCGGTTTTCTTTAGTAATGCCATAAGTAGAATTATTGTTTCAGCATCAGCTGAAGCAGAAGGATTGCCCAAATATTCAATGCCTATATGTTCAAATTCTCTAAATCTTCCGGCTTGCGGCCTTTCGGCTCTAAACATATTGCCGATATAAAAAAACTTGGAGTTTTTTCCCGAAAGATTTAATTTATGCTGCACAAAAGCTCTGGCTACTCCCGGAGTTCCTTCGGGTCTGAGCGAAATGTTTCTTTTGCCGGCATCATTGAAAGAATACATTTCTTTTTCAACTATATCGGTGGTATCGCCTGTGGATTTGACGAATAATTCCGTCATTTCCACGGAGGGAATTCTTATTTCATTATAAGCATAAAGCTTAAAAATTTCTTTTGCCGTATTCTCTATATATGAGAGAATATCTGTTTCCGGCGAAAGTATGTCTCTGAAGCCTCTGAGCGTTCTAAATGGATCCATAGTTTTTTCTTCACTAACTTTAATTTCCGCCCTCTAAAATTTAATCCTTAATTTCCGTATCTAATAATTCTTTCTCCGACTTCTTTTATATTGGCTATTGATTCCAATTGTTTGAGATTCAAAATAATGATGCCGGTGCGTTTATAATCAATGGCCCCGCATTTTTTAAGAGATTTTATGGCGTGGCATATCGGCACTCTGGTTGTGCCTATACATTCGGCAAGTTCATTTTGATCAATGTTTAAAACAATAGGAGGCTTATTTGTTTTTGGGGCAAGCTCAATGATTTTTCCCGCCAATCTCCCTAAAATATTATGGTAAAGCATATTTTCTATTTCTCTATCGGAGTTGTTTAGTCTTTTTACCAATGTTTGGAGCAATTTTAAAGTAAAATCAGTGTTTTTTGCTAACAGTTTTTTAAAATTAAATCTGCTAATTACAAGGAGCTCGCTATCCGATACGGCTTGCGCCGATGCCGAACGAGTTGTACTCCCTAATAATGACATTTCGCCGAAAAAATCGCCCTTTTCAAGGAAAGCGAAAGTTTTTTTCTTATTCGGCCCTATGGATGTGAATATTTTTATTTTTCCCGATCGGACTATAAAAAAATTATTCCCGATTTCGTTTTTGTGAAAAACAATGTCGCCTTTATTAAAACTTTTAACCTGAGCAATGGAAAATATTTTTTTAAAATCTTTAGAGTTTAATTTTTTAAATAAAGAAACTTTTCTCAATATTGTCATATTTAGATATTGTAGCCTATTCTAATTCAGCCTACCACATATTTGCCTGAAAAGTTTTATTGATAAGAAGGCACTGCCCCGCCAAAGGCGGGGTTGGTAGGGTCATACTATTTGAATTTGTGTTTCAATAAATCCAAAAAAATTATAGCAAATTGAAATTTATGCGACTACAATTAAAAAACACAATAAAAAATACAATAAAAGAACCTCGGCACATTCATCATTCAAAATGGCTTAAAAAGTATGAAAAAACATATTTTTTAAAAAAATGGGAAAAACCTTTTTTCTTTATAATATAAGGTTAAAATTTTTGCGTTGACAGTGTTCCTATAAAATAACTCTTTTCTTCCTGATTAGAGCAAACTTCACTACTAATAACGTATTCTCCTTTAGCTTTGACTTTTCTTATCTTTGATTCCGAATGCTTTTGTAAAGTGACGAAAGTGACCCACCTGCTTTCATAATAATAAGTTATCAGTGTTAGGGGAGATGAAAAATATATTTCAAAACTATAATTGTTATTTTTACGCGCAACTACACTATAATCCACAATATTCATATTATCCGTAAGCTTTAATTTTTTTACAACTTTATCCATTATTTCTCTGGCCTGACATTCAGAAGAGTAATCTATCATATGTCTATAAATATTTTCTTTTTTGGTTCTACAACATTTTGTTGTTGTTAATGATCCATCGCTTGCAAAATAATTAACATCCTTCTCATCATCTCTCAAACTTATATTGCATTGTTTCAGAAATCCGCTTTCAAAAGGTATTCTGCCATAACCCAACTTCATTACCTCAATTTCAAACTTAGTGGTTTTGCATTCATTATAGGCGCCTGTAATATGTCTAAATTCGTGTATCAAAATTTGAGATAGTTGTTCTGAATTAAGATGAAATGCGCATGGACAAAGTCTTACCTTTGTGAAAAATGAAGGATGAATAACAAAAGCTTTTACATCAGGTTTTTTTTACATAGCCTAAATGTTTTTTCCGATTCAGGATAAGCTATTCTATCAAGACTGAATGCCGAAAGAACTTCTTGAATGTTTTTATTTAATTTTCCAACTGACATTTTATCGGCTGATTTAAGAATACTTTTTGCCAATCTTACCGCATCTTTAAGAAGTTCCTTTTTGTTGTCATCGGAAATTTCCTCATAAGATACTGACTTTAAGATTTTTTTCTCCGAAAGGAAAACCTCCTCAATATCTTTAGGGTCAGAAGTTATATCCGGCGCCATGGTATCATTGTTTAGAAAATTTGCTTCAATTGGCATGGAACTGGTTGTTTTATCAGAATCAACGGAATGTAAAAATTCCAATTGCTTACCACAAGGCATATCAATTTTATCCGCTTGGGGAAACGGTATACTGAGGTTCTTTGTATTGTATATTGAATCCGGGATGTTCTGACTAAATTCTTGTGCAAATGAGAAAAGCGTAGAAAATAAAAAGAACGCTGTTAAAAAAGACACCAATTTTTTTATCTTTCGCCTTGTCAGAAGTAATATATGCATACTCAACTCACCTATTTTTATTCAAATGTCGGCATGGGGATGCTGAAATCTCCAGTATCTTCTTGAATATCCAAAAGATTCCCGATTTTTATGTTTCTAGCGACACTCCCTTTGTATAGCGCTTTCTTTGAAAGATCAGGTATAAAGGATGAAAGGGCGGAAACTTTAGTTACATCTTCCCCTCTGCCTCCCTCTTGAGGCACCACATTAGAAATGGTGCATTCTTCGTCCGTTTCAACAAAATCGGTTTCTCCTCTTACCAGAATTCCTTCTATAAGCTTGGTTTCAGCATTGAAAACAGGACTTCCTGAGTTTCCGCCGTATGTGTCAAGATTAGCCACAAAATAGCCTTCGGGAGAAGCGTTTCTTACGCTTGAATCTCCGGCAAGTTTAACCGGCAGGCCCATGGGATGGCCGATTACAAAGAGGCTTGTTCCGTTTTTAATATTTCTTTCCCTATTAATAGGAAGGGGCGCTCGTCCTTTTACAGCTCTGTCAAGTTTGATAAGGGCATAATCCGCTCCAAGGTCGGTATCTTCGCCTGAGGGCTCATCGCCTTCAAAACATTTTATTATATGCTTGCATGAATACACATCAGCCGAGTTGATTTCATCAGGCGCGTTATTAGGCGCGCTTGTAATAAAGTCCCAAATAGACTTAGGTTTTATGGCAAAGCCGAATACAAATTTAGTGTTTTTGCATTCGGTTTCATCTGTTATGCAATGTCCCGCTGTCATTATGATATCATCGCCGACAAGCGAACCCGAACAAAAAGCGCCCATTTGTTGTTCTCCAAATCTTTCCGCAGGGCAAAGATCCATGGCATCCGCGAATTTTTTTGTTTTAAGCTTATAGGAATCGCCTTCAAGTGTCAAATTGTGTGATTCCCAGAGCGAAACTACGGAGTCTGCCAATTTTCTCATAGAAAACGGCATTCTATTATAGTCAAGTCTATCATCATTCCCATAAATAACTTTTTCACCGGCAAACAAATCAAACGAGGTGAAAGATGTTATAAAGGTTGCTAAAACTAAGATCGATATCAACTTTCTCATGATGTCTCCTAAAAATTTAGATAGTTCACTATGTTATAGCGTATGATTTGACGCATGTCAACAACTATAATGCCTATACTCGTATAGGCATTATGACCTATGCGTAATGTAGAGTGTAGCGACAAAATATGCAACGGGTGGCTGTAAAATTTGTCGCTATAGTAATTGATGGTAACCGGTGACTTGTTTGTAACTGGTGACATGTGACTTGCAACTTGTGACCTGTTTGTAACTGGTGACTATGAAATAGGCAACAAGGTAATTTGGCAATTAGGTTACAAGG
>JAKLQJ010000281.1 GCA_022013385.1 Elusimicrobiota bacterium | reverse complement strand
GGTAAAAAAACACATAGTGTAACCCCTCGTAGATTTCATTCCCCATGTCCGCCATAGGCGGAATAATCATGGGAAATATAGAAATCTAAGCACGAGGGGTAAAAAAACACATAGTGTAAAACCCCTCGTAGATTTCATTCCCCATGTCCGCCATAGGCGGAATAATCATGGGAAATATAGAAATCTAAGCACGAGGGGTAAAAAAACACATAGTGTTTTTTTAGGAGAGGTTTTATGGATATTCTTATATATGCGGCGATTGGCGCGGTTTTGAGCTGGATTATTGTTTATTTCTATCTTAAGAGCAAATATGCGGCAAAGACTGTTCCTGTTGAAGAAGCGCTGGAATATAAAAAGCAATTGGAAACTCTTATAACAGAGAAAGCCAAAATTGATGAAAGGGCGCAAATACTCTCGGCTAACCTTGAAAAGGCCGATATTGAGCTTTCAAAACAGAGAGAAGAAATTAAAATAATTACCGGCAACCTTGCTGGCAAAAACGCGGAGCTTTCCGCCCTTAATGAGAAACTGGTTCAACAGAAAGCCGAACTTGATAATATGCGCGATAAACTAAGCGCTGAATTTGCAAATGTGGCTAATAAAATTTTTGAAGAGAAAAATAAAATTTTCCGCGATCAAAGCCAAACCGGCCTTGATTTAATGCTTAATCCTCTCAAAGATAAAATAAAATCTTTTGAAGAAAGGGTTAACCAAATTCATAATGAAGATACAAGCAGTAGAGTCAGTTTACTTGAAAAAATCACACAGTTATCGGAGTTAAACACTAAAGTCACCGAGCAGGCCGAAAATCTTACAAGCGCGCTCAAAGGCAAGTCTAAAATTCAAGGCGATTGGGGCGAGATGGTTCTGGAAGAAATGCTTCAAGCCATGGGACTTGAGAAAGACACTCATTATGCCTGGCAGAAAAAAATTAAAGAAGAAGATGACCCGCGAAAATCAAAACAGCCCGATATCATTATAAATCTTCCTGATAATCGGCATATTGTCGTGGACTCAAAAGTATCATTATCGGCCTATAGCGACTATTACAATGCAGAGATTGAAAGTTCCAAAAATCTATTCCTTGCAAAGCATCTGGAATCCGTCACAAATCATATAAATGAATTGGCGGCCAAAGATTATTATGATATCCATTCAATTAATAGCCTTGATTTTGTCCTCATGTTCATGCCGATAGAAGGCGCTTTGCATGCGGCATTGGAAGAAGCCAAAAGCAAAGGCAAGGATTTATTCAGATATGCTTTTGAAAAAAAGATTATTTTGGTATCCACTTCAACTCTTTTCCCCGTTTTCAAAACCATAGCGTATATGTGGACGCAGGAAAAACAAAATAGAAATGCTCTTGAAATAGCCAGAAGAGGCGGCGAATTACATGATAAGTTTATGGGCTTTTTGGGAGATATGCTCAATATAGGAAAAAATCTAAAATCTGCGAACAATGCTTATGAAGATTCTTTAAATAAACTTAAAACGGGCAGGGGAAGTCTCGTTCGGCAAGTTGAAATGATAAAAAAACTCGGCGCCAAAGCTTCAAAAGAGATCCCGGCCGAGTTTGCTAAAGAAGCCTTGGATTCCGATTAATTTATCGTAACGGAATTTCAAAGTGTAGAGGCGCGCCAAGGGCGCGCAGCTACAGCGGTAGAAACAAAAGAATAGAATATAGCCTCCCGCCCCCTCCACTACGACTTCGGCGGGTTTCCGCCACTAAATCTTTGGCGGACTTCCGCCACTACAACTTCGGCGGACTCACCGATGTAGTAATGGGGAGCACCGATGTAGTAATGGAGAGCGCCTTGTAGTATTGGCGAATATGGCGGGACTAATTTAAAGATCTCAAAAGGCGCCTATTGCTTTTTGAAAGCGACACTATGGTGTCGCGGTAGTGTTCTATAATATAGGCATGTCATGTCCATCAAACAAAATCAAAATGCCTCTGTTCTAAAGAAAGATACGGAGCTTAAATTTCCTCACGCTTTACTGATAAGCGCGTCGGCCGGCTCGGGCAAAACCTATACTTTAACCCGGCGTTATATACAATTGCTCCTTTCAAGCAAGATTCCTTTTAACAAAATAGAAAATATCCTCGCCGTAACTTTTACCAATAATGCCGCCAAAGAAATGAAAAGCCGCATACTCGGCTGGCTTAAAGAAATAGCCTTGGATAAAAATTGCGGCAAAATGGAAGAAACGCTTAAGCTTATTTCTTTAAGCAGAGACGCTATACATGAGAAAGCCAAGAAAGCGGTTGAGCTTGTAATAGATAATTATTCGGATTTTCATATACAAACCATAGACAGTTTTTTAACGCGTATCATGAGTTGTTCGGTAGCCGAGCTCGGCCTGCCGCTAAATCCCGAAATAACCATGACCTATGACGCGTTGATAGATTTGGCTTTATATTCAATGTTCTCAAAGATAGGAAAAAAAGAACTGCCGCGCGAAGAAATAGATAAATTTTTGGCCATTCTGCCCAAATCCGGCTCATACCCTTGGAACCCAGCGTCCCGCGTAAAAGACAATTTCAATAATTTCCTTAATGCCGAAGGCAAAACCAGCGGCAAGATAGTTCACGATAAAACGGATTATGATATCGTGCTTAAAGAGAGATTCGGCGAAGTTTTGAAATTTTGCGAAGGTTTAAAGGCTAAATTGCCGAATGATTCCCTTATAAAAGACAGTTCATCAGCCGCCATCAAAGAAAAAAATCTTCTTAGCTTTTTGGCAAATTATAATTTTAAATTCGGCATATTAAATAGCCAGAAAAAGAAATATTTTCATAAAGACTGGGAGAAAGACATAGAATTTCTAAATTCTTTTGTCATTGAACTTGCGGAAATAAACGCCGCCGTTTATTATCACCCTTATATAAGTATCTATGCAAGATTTAAAGAAGAACTTGAGAAAATCAAGAACGGCAAAAGCGAAGTAATACATATAAACGATATAGCCAAAAACCTTTCGGCTTATATCGATAAAAACAGCGTGCCCGAGATATATCTTAAACTCGGCGAGCGCATAAGTCATTTTCTTGTGGATGAATTTCAGGATACCAATAGCCTGCAATGGGATAATATAAGACCCTTGGTTGAGGAAGCATTGGCTAAGCGAGGTTCTTTATTTGCGGTGGGCGACATTAAACAAGCCATTTATATGTTCCGCAATGCGGATTATAAAATAATGCGGGATTTTCTGGATGTGGCCGAAGAAAAGAAAGACGAAACAAAATATCTCAATTTGGATTCTGTGAGCGACGGTCTTGAGCTTAAGAATCTTCCGATAAATTATAGAAGCGACGGCCGGATTTTAAATTATGCGGATAATTTATTCAAAGAGAAGCTTAAAAACACGCCCGAACTTATAGCGGATGACATAACCGAGCTTACCGTTTATGAGCAGGCGGTTAAAAAAGGGCGCGAAAGCTTAGGCTATGTTCAAACAGAGGTGTTTGAAACTTTTAATATTAATGAAGACGCGATTGAAAAAGAAAAATTGCTTGAAATAATAGAGAGCGCGAGCCGCCGCTACCCCTTAAATGAGATTGCCATTTTGGTGGCTAAAAATAAAAGGATAGAGCCAATTGTCCAATGGCTGACAGAAAAGAATATACCCGTCGCCTCTTTAAGCTCGCTGGATATAAGAAACCGGAAAGTTATAGCGGAATTATTAGCCCTATTAAAATTTCTGGAAACGCCGTCCGATGATTTGGCTTTCTCGGCTTTTGTCTGCGGCGATATATTCCTAAAGCTTGCCGAAAAAGATTTAAAGAAAGAAGATATAGCGGATATTATATTTGAAATAAAACAGCGCGGCAGGAAAGAATTATTATATCCGAACTTTCAGGCGCATTCGAAATTTAAGAAATATTGGGACGAATATTTTGCCGAATTATTTAAAAAAGTCGGTTATCTTCCGCTTTATGAATTGGTATCGCTTGTTTACTCTAAATTTAAAATATTCGAAAACTTTAAAGAGGAGTCGGCTTTCCTCGCAAAATTTCTGGATGCCGTTATAAAGCTTGAAGGAAGCGGCGCGGGCAATTTAAGGACATTCCTTGAGTTTGCGCAAGTTTCAGATGATGATAAAGAAGCCGTTTTCTCAATTGATTTGCCAAATTATGTGGATGCCGCGCGCGTTATGAGTTTTCATAAATCCAAAGGTCTCGGGTTCTCGGTAATTATCAATTTGATATATGACGAGCGCGCGGATACAAAGGCCATGTATTTTAAAGAGGCCGGCGGCATTATAAATGTTTTCCGCATAACCAAAGATATGGCGGAAGTGTCGCCAAAATTAAAACCGATTTATAAGGCTAAGAAACTGGATGAAGATGTTCAGGATTTAAATCTCCTCTATGTTATTTCAACCAGAGCCAAGCATGAACTCTATAATATTGTGGTAAAGAAAATAACCAAAGCCAAATCAAAAGATATTAAGCTCATTGATATATTTGAAGACTATGAGTCAAAATCTTCTCTGCCTCTAAAGTCAAAAGAGGTGAAAGCGTTTAAGCTTAAATCGGTGGATATCATAGCGCCTTCGCCAAAGCAAGACACCTATGATTTTGAAAATTTAAGGCCGACCTATAAAAGTTATTTTGAAACATCCGAAGGCGCATTATGCCATGATATTTTGTCTAAGGTAATATTCCTTGCCCCCAATACTCCAAAAGAACTTAAAGAGCATTATGACACCTTCGTCTCAAAATATAATTTTGACTTTAATAAAACCAAGATAATCAAAAGTCTTTCGGATTTTTTGGCTATCGGCGGAATAAAGGAATATTTCACTGAAAAGCCGGAAAGACAGATAAAAACAGAGGCTGAATTTATAGATAAAAACGGCGCATTGCGCAGAATGGATAGGCTGATAATAGATAAAGATAAAGTAACGCTTATAGACTTTAAAACCGGCGCTGAAAATACTGAAAACTATAATAAACAGATGTTAGATTATATAGCGATTTTAAGCGAGGTCTATAAAGATTCCAATATTAAAGCCGTAATAGCTTATATAGATTTAAAGAAAATAGAGGTGATAGGGGAATAATAGAGGTGTGGAAGCATTAATCCGAAGTTGCTGAAGAAATAAAAAGTAAAAATGCGCAAATAGAAGTATAGATGCGCGGATTTGTAGCGGGCGATTTGCCAATCGCCGATAAAGAGAGTAGAGCTTTTAAGGCTACCATATGCTAATTATCACTTGACATTTGGTAGAACTATATGTAAGGTATATCTATGATTATAGAAAGAGAATTATATTCCAAAATAAAGCCTTTTATAAATAGCAAGGGCGCTATTATTGTCACAGGCATGAGAAGGGTGGGCAAGACTACATTGCTTAAATTTATATCAAGCAAGATAAATTCCGGAAATCAGCTTTTTCTTGATTTGGAGAATCCTATCAATCAAAAATATTTTGAAGAAGAAGATTTTGAGAAAATATTGGATAATTTAAAGTTTTTAGGTTTAAACATCAATAAAAAGGCGTATATTTTTTTGGATGAAATACAGTTTTTAAAAAGGATCCCTTCCATTGTGAAATATCTTTCAGATCACTATGAAATAAAATTTTTTCTTAGCGGGTCTTCCGGTTTTTATCTAAAAAATCTGTTTTCCGAATCATTATCCGGCAGAAAGCATGTTTTTGAATTATACCCTTTGAATTTTAGGGAATTTTTGAAACTAAAAAAATCCAAAATAAGTTTTGATTTCTCAGAATCTAAATTATCCAAAGCCATATTTTCAAAGTTAAATTCGTATTATGACGAATATTCGCGTTTCGGAGGCTTCCCTCAAGTTATTAATGCGAATTCGTCAGCGGAAAAAGAGATGATTTTAGATGATGTTTTTTCGTCTTATTTTCAAATGGAAGTCCGTCAGTTGAGCGATTTTAGAAAAATAAATGTTTTTAGAGATATGATGCTCCTTTTAATGCAAAGGACAGGCTCCAAACTGGATATACAAAAAATATCAAGCGAGATTGGAATTTCGCGCGAAACAGTTTATAAATATCTCGCATTTCTTGAAAGCACATACTTCATAAAAACGATAAGGCCTTTTACCAAAAATGCGGATTCGGAAATAAGAAATATGCCCAAACTTTATGTTTGCGATAATGGGTTTTTAAGCCGTTTTGCCAAAGTTGATAAAGGCGTTTTATTTGAAAACGCTATTTTCTGGGCTTTAAATTCACAAGGCGCGGTGAATTATTATCAGCGAAAAAGCGGTGTTGAAATAGATTTTATAGTTGACAAGAAAAAAGCGTATGAAATTAAATTCACGCCGCGAGCGGGCGATATTTCAAAACTTAAAAGACTTTGCGCGGATTTAAAAATTTCCGACTATAAAATAGTTTCAAAAAATCAATCCGCGCTTGAACACATAATATACGGCTTTTTAATCTAATGTATAGGAATTTTAAAGTGCAACAGTTTAGCTGTTTGTAGCTGCAACATGGCAAAAACCCCGTGGGCAGCCGTTATGCTTTCTTTGTCCCGCCATAGGCGGGAGATTCCCGCGGGGTAAGAGACACTGAGGCGGCAGTAAAACTACTTTGTCAAGATAGTAGTGGCGAAAAGGCTAGAGCAGAACAGAGGTTTCTTGCGAAAACCCGCCGCGGTGAATATTAAGGGAGCGATAAGCTCGGCTGTTATAGGCAATAACTATGAGCCAAAAAATAATTTTGATAAAACCAAATGAAAGTATTGTTTCCGGAGTTGCCGATATTTTATTGTCGGCTGAAACTCTTGAGAATAACATTGTCGTTTTTCCGGGCAAGCGCCCCGCTCATTTTCTCAGGAAATATTTAGCCGAGAAAACAGGCGCGCAGGCCTCGCCCAAAATATTCTCAATGGATGATTTTGTGGATTTTATTTCAAGCGGCCCCGGCATTAGCATTCCCGCGGCGTCCTCTCTTGATTTGGCAGCTTTGCTTTATGATAATCTTAAAGATGAAGTATGCGAGGTTGCAGGGACCAAAACATTAACATTGGACTCTTTTCTGCCTTGGGCTTTTAAAATGCTCGGCGATTTTGAGGAAATTAAAATAGAATTAAAAACTGATAAAGAGTTGTCGCGGTACGATGAAATATTGCCCGAAGAGATAAATGCTCCCGAGTTTTTGAAAAAATTCAAGAAGTTTTCCAAGCTTTATAAAGATTTTTATCTTGCCGTTGAGGCCGCGAAGCTTTTAACGCGCGCGCTTAAATATTCCAATGCCGCGCGAGATATTGAAAAATTTGATTCCTCAATATATGAGAATATAATCTTTGCGGGCTTCTTCGCTCTTACGGCAAGCGAGAAAGCTATATTGAAACATTTGGCAAAGCAAGAAAATATAAGTTTGATACTTGAAAGCGGGCCCGGCTTAATTGAGCAATTTTCATTTTTAACCGAAATGAAAATCCTTGAGAAACATGAAATTAAATCCGAAATCCTTGCAAATACATTTTTTTATAAAGCCTCTGATATCCACGGCGAAATATTCAAATTATCGGAAGTGCTGAAAGCCAAAAAAGAGGAAAAAGGGGGGGAAGGGAAAAGCTCCGACATTATAGTTCTGCCGTCTTCAGATACTCTCTTTCCCTTAATTCAAAATGTTCTAGCCGATGCGGATGAATACAATATATCGATGGGCTATCCCGTAACATCAACACCCGTTTACGCTTTAATCGATTCCCTTGCGGATTTACTTGATAAAAAAACGGACGGGAAATATTTCGCGCCCAATTATCTTAAATTCGTATTTCATCCTTATATCAAAAACATCTATTTCAATAAATCGGCCGAGACATCCAGAATTATCTTCCAAAGCATAGAGGAAGTATTATCCGCGAGTATGAACAAGTACATTAAATTGGCCGATATAGAAAAAGATGATGAAATAATTCAAAAATCGGCAACAAAACTCAAGAAATACGGCGAAACCAAAATATCTCCCGCCGCCGTTAAGAAACATATCGCTTATATCCATGACACCGTAATCAAGCCGTTTGAAGAATTAAGAGATATAGAGGATTTTGGCTCAAAATTACTGGATTTTATTTCTTTCCTGTCGGAAAACAGCACCGCCAATCTGCACTCATATTGGGCGCCGTTTGTGCAGGTGGCAATTGAAAGTATCATTGAATTTAAAAATTCAAAGTTAAATGACAGGAGTTTTGCGGGAACCGCCGCTTACTTTAAATTCTTTAAAACCTTCATTGATAGCATAAATTATCCTTTTCGCGGAACGCCTCTTAAAGGCATGCAGGTTCTGGGCTTTCTTGAAACCAGAAATCTTAAATTTGATAATGTCTATTTCTTGGACGCCAATGCCGATATAATGCCGGCATCTAAAAAGGAAGATACCGTCCTGTCGCATTTTATCCGCGAGAATCTCGGCCTTTCAACTTACAAAACGCGCGAGAAGATATCAAAATATTATTTTAATGTTCTTATAGCCGGCGCGAAGGAAGCGCATATTTTTTATAAAGACAGCGCGGATAAAGAGCGCAGTTCTTTTGTTGAAAAGCTTATTTGGGACATTGAAAAAGAGAATAAAAAACCTCAAGAGAATGATATTTACTTTAAAATACAATTTGAGCAAAAAGATCCAAAACCCGTAAAGAAAAACAATGCCATTATCAATGCTCTTAAGAAGCGGGAATTTTCGCCCTCAAGCATAGACGCTTATTTAGATTGCGGCTTAAAGTTTTACTATAAATATGTTCTGGGCTTAACAGAAAAAGATGAAATATCCGACGAGATTGAACAGAGCGATATCGGCGCCATAGTTCATGATATATTGGAGAATTATTTCAAACTTAAAATGGCAGAACCTTCTTTAAAGATTGAAGGGGATGATTATAAGCTTATAAAAAAAGAAGCTAAGAAGATTTTTGACGAAAAAATAAAAAATCATGATACGGGCTATGAATACATAATTAAAACACAGATAGAAAAACGGCTGACGGATATATTGGATTACCATAAGAATAATTTTAAAGGCATTAAGATTATTGATTGCGAGCAAAGTTTTAAAACCGAGATTGCCACCGCGCATGGAGCGATTAAATTAAGGGGGAGAGCCGACAGAATTGACGAGAGAAACGGCGCCTTGCATATAATAGACTATAAGACGGGGGCTTTAGCTAGAGCGCCGAATTGGAAGAAGTTTGATTTAGCTAAGCGGGAGGAGTGGCCTAAAACCTTAAAATCTGTGCAATTGCCGTTTTATATATTGGCTTATCTAAAGACTAATCCTCATGCAAGTATTCAATATGTGGATGCTTCTTTAATGATGCTTGGAAATGAGAAGATTGAAGAGCAGAAACTATTTAAAGAAATGCACGGAAAAGCTCCCAATAGAGCCGAGATTTTTGATGCTTATCAAAAGGCGATTGTAACTTTAATTGAGGAAATTCTGGATATTGAGAAACCCTTTGAAATGGCCTGTGATGATAAGAGTTGTGTTAATTGTCCGTTTAAAACAATGTGCGGCCGCCAATGGGTGTAATCACCTTCGAGGTTGGGAACAATGTGGTTTAGGCGGAAACCTGGAAGGTGATGTAAATAATTTTAATCCCGAGGTGGCTGCTTGCCCGCCAAAGCCGGGAGCAGAACATAGTTTTCTTGCGAGAACCCGCGGGGTTAGATTGAAAGTAACCTTTCCTGTATCTTAAATTATAGAATCCTATAAGTCTGTAGACTCGCTCATGCAGGGTGGACTACGCTATCATGTCGTGTGTTGGCGGACACAAGTTCTCGAGTCACTATCTTGCAGGGATTTTTAACGCCGTTGTTCGCTTCAATTTATTCGGCGGCTGCGGAACTTGATCACTAATGGGTGTCCACAGCAGTCCTTCCGAGAGCCCAGTCCACTCAGTCAAAAGACATAGCTTTTACCTTCAGACATCCTCGCTGTTCCAGTGGAATTCGCTGCAAATCCTAGGTCAAAAACCTAATATCGTTCGCCGCAAAATCTTTGCCACCTCCTTTTATTTGATTTTTTATTTTGTGTGGAGAAGTGCCCTCTCCCTTATCATAGATACGCTGTATTACCCACCCGACATGATGAAAAAAATTCTACCTATAAGGATTTGACAATCATTATAGTGAATTGGTAAGTTTTATAGTGTGGATTAAGGACATTGCGTTTATATAATATGTTTTAAAGGATAGGGCAAAACTGCCCTTGACAAGCATTATCAGATGACTTATCATATGATATGTGACTAACAGATATTATAAAGGAGCGCCTTATTATGGAATTTTCAAATGTTATCAAAGAACTTCGTAAAAGAAAAGGGTTAACCCAGCAAAAACTTTCGCAAACATTAGGACTTTCATATCCAACAATAAATAGATGGGAAAAAAATAAATTTGAGCCAAATCCGAGAATTTTACTTATAGTTAAAGATTACATTAAAAAACTTGGCGCGGATTATTCGGATTTGCGAAGGTATCTGGATAAAAAGAATGTTGGAAATGAAAATAATAAGAATACCAATAATGCAATGGATGTAAAAGATATGGAATCCATGCTTTGGCAGGCCGCTTGCTCAATTCGCGGGGAAAAGGACGCGCCTAAATTTAAAGATTATATTTTACCGCTTTTGTTTATAAAAAGACTTTCAGATGTGTTTGAAGATGAAATTTCGCGTCTTGTGGAAAAATACGGAGATGAAAAGACAGCCGGAGAAATTATTGAAGCGGACCATGCTATGGTGCGGTTTTATATTCCGGAAGAAGCGGTATGGCCTGTGATTAGCGGCAGGCGTGGATTTAAATATCCCGCAAATAAAACTCCAAAAACTTTGGGCGAAAAAATCACAAATGCCTTCAGGCTTATAGCAAAAGAAAATGTATCTTTGCAGGGAGTTATTGATATTGTGGATTTTAATGCCACTCACAATGGTGAGCGAGAAATAAGCGATGACGCTTTAAACAGGCTGATTGAAAAATTAAGCAATCCAAAATACAGGCTTGGAATAAATGATGTTGAACCTGATTTTCTCGGTAGGGCTTATGAATATTTGTTAAGAAAATTTGCCGAAGGACAGGGGCAAAGCGCGGGAGAGTTTTTTTCTCCAAGGGAATTAGGTTGGCTTATTGCCAAGCTTATGAATCCAAAACAGGGCGAGAAAATTTATGACCCCTGCACAGGTTCATCCGGCCTTTTGATAAAATGCGAACTTGAATTATTGCGGCGTGAAGGAAAGAATAATGTAAAAAAACCTTTAAAATTATATGGTCAGGAGCTTACCGGTTCAAGTTTTGCCATATCTCGGATGAATATGGTTGTTCACGATATGGAAGGCGAGATTGTTCGCGGCAATACCATGACCAATCCCAAGTTTACTCAGGATAATAAACTTAAGAGTTTTGATATGGTTGTTACAAATCCCATGTGGAATCAGGGTAATATTGACACCTTGTTTTACGAAAACGACCCTTATGACAGATTTTCCCCGCACGGCGGTTATGCTCCCGCCTCAAGCGCCGACTGGGCATGGGTTCAGCATATACATTCCTCATTAAGTTCAAAAGGCCGCGCCGCCATAGTTCTTGATACGGGAGCGGCGAGCCGCGGCAGTGGAAGTCAGGGAGAAAATAAGGAAAAATCTATTCGCAAATGGTTTATTGACAATGATTTGGTAGAGGCCGTTATGCTTATGCCTGATAATCTGTTTTACAATACAACTGCCGCCGGACTTATACTTTTAATAAACAAAAACAAACCCAAAGAGCGAAAAGGGAAAATAATTCTTATAAACGCGTCGGAAAATTTTGAAAAAGGCCGGCCTAAAAATTATTTGACGGATGACGCTATTGAAAAAATCGCCTCGGCGTTTCATTCAGGCGCCGAGATTGAAAAATTTCTTAAAATCGTGTCTAGTAAAGAAATAGCCGTAAAGCATGACTATAATATTTCTCCTTCCCGCTTTATAGAAACGGGAGAAGCTATTGAGCATCGCGATATTCAAGCAATTTTAAATGACCTTGGCAAAATTACGAATGAGCAGAATAAAACGGAAAAAGAGCTTAAAGGTATATTTACAAAAATGGGGTATAAGTGGAAATGAAAATAACTATTGACGGCTATATAGGGCTCTGTTACACTATCCTTAACAGTACCCGCCGGGCCTCTGACCGAAAGGTTAAGCAGGCGGGTCTTGAATTCAAGCTTTTTTTCTGCTATATTATAAATAACATACCCGCCACGCTTCTGGTCGAAAGGCTAAGCGCATTTTGGGCGGGTATTAATTTAAAATACTTGACCGCGGAGTTTAAAAAAATCATAATATATCTAACTGTACCCGCCAGGCGAAAGCCGCGGCGGGTCTGTTTTTTGGGGGGGAGTAGTGAGTAACCTTAAGCGCAAATATAACAAAGAACCTTTAACAATTCGGGAACAAATATCACTTTTAGGAAAAAGAGGTGTTATAATCTCGGATAAAATAAATCTGGAAAAAATTTTATCAAACATAAATTATTATAAATTAACCTCTTATTTGAAATCATTTGAAATAGAAGAAGATAAATTCAACTGCAATATTGAGGAAGCGATAGGATTACATGAATTTGATAGAAAATTAAGAGTAAAAATATTTGAGGCCATATGCATTATCGAAACAATGTTTAAATCAAAAATTGCTTATAATATTGCAATCAAATATGGTCCTTTCGGGCACTATAATTTAGATAATTTTAAATGTGATCATGAAAACTGGTTAGATAAAATAAATGACTCTCTTTGTAAGGAGAAAAAAGATGAGGATGGAAATATACTAAGTAGATTGTTTAAGGAAATATTTATCAAATATTATCATAAGAAATATTCCAATTATCCGCAAATGCCTATATGGATGTTTATTGAAGTATTAAGTTTGGGGGAATTCTCAAAACTTTTTTCGAATATGAGATATAACCAGCAAATTGAAATTTCAAAATATTTCATTTCTTCCGATATAGAAAATCCTTATTTTTTACGGAATATCATTCATATTTTTTCAATCTCCCGAAATATCTGCGCTCATGGAGCGCGGTTTTGGAATAAAGGTTTAAATATTCAATTGAGCCCAAAATATTTTAAAAAAACAGACTTTGAGAATCAAAATATAAATTATCGCAAAATAGGCGGTATTGTCTATTTAATCAATTATACTCTCAAAAGGATTTATTACGATAAAAATTTTACACTAACATGGCAAAAAGAAATGGAAAACCTGATTGACAATCATCCAAATGTTACAAATTTTTGGGAACAAATAGGATTGTCAGAAAATTGGAAAGAACATTCGCTTTGGAAAAAAGGGGAAGTCTTATGAATAACGCTAAAATACTTTTTGACAAAATTACTTTTGACTATATTAAAACTGAAATGCTAAATAAGGAATTTGAAAACAATTGGCTTGAATGTAAAAGAAAAGATAAACCGGAAAGTGGGAATATTGATCAGGGAGACAAAGCCCGTTTTGCCAAATGCTTGTCCGGTTTTGCCAACACAGGCGGGGGAGTGTTAATTTTTGGATTAGATGCTCGTAAACTTGATGGGGTGGATGAAATTATTAGTATTAAGCCAATAAATGAACTTAAAAAATTCGAGAGTGACCTGCGGGAATTAGAATCCCGCATTGTGGAGAGAAATATTCTCGGGGTTGAATATAAAAGTATTGAAACAGAGCAGGGGAAAGGGCTGGTGGCAGTTTATATTCCGCAAAGCTCTACACTGCCTCATCGCAGTCTTGTTGACCATCGATTTTATATCAGAGCCGGTGGCACATTTCAGTCGCTGGATCTGCCATTAATAGAGGATTTATTCCATAGGCGGTTGCGCCCCGTTCTTTCGTTTGAGGCAAAAATTGTCAATAATTCAAATATTCATATTTATCTTCAAAATAATGGCGAGGCCACAGCTAAAAACCCATATCTTGTGTTTGAATTGCCAGAGGGCCTGTCACTTTCCGGCTATGAGTTGGATGGGAACACGCGACAAACATCATGTATAAGACTGCCTGCATTCAATAAACTTTCGGGCCGTTTTTTTGCTTTCAGAAACGGAAGTGCAACACCAATTCACCCCAAATCAGAAGTGCCATTGCTCATGCTCATAATAGACAATGGGCACCCTCGGGGACGGATATTTAAGTTTAAGCATTATATTTACGCAGATGACATGCCCCAAATTGCGGATGAATTTGTTTTAAGTTGAAAATTATATGGCAAAAACAATAACCGAAAAATTTAAACAAACTGAAATAGGCGAAATTCCGGCGGATTGGGATGTTAAAAAATTTATTGACTCTATTGAAAATAGTGTGGAAGAATCAAAGAAATCAGAGCTGAAAAGTTCATACAAAAGTAAAGGCAAATATCCTATTGTCGATCAAGGCAAAGAATTAATTGCTGGATATACGGATGAGGAGTCTAAAGTTTATAAAAAATCTATTCCTTTAATTATTTTCGGGGATCATACAAGGATTTTTAAATACATAGATTTCCCTTTTGTTACCGGAGCAGATGGAACAAAATTATTGAAGGCAAATGAAGAGTTGTTTGAAAATAAATTTCTTTATTTTGCGCTTGGGAGATTAAATATTCCAAATAGAGGATATAACAGACATTTTAAAATCTTAAAGGAACAATTTCTTCCTTGCCCATCTAAACCTGAACAAGAAAAAATTGCTTATGTTCTTTCAAAACTTCAGAAAGCTGTTGAAAATCAGGAGAAAATAATTTCAGATTTAAAAGAATTAAAATCTGCCACAATGGCAAAACTGTTTAGGGAAGGCACTCGCGGCGAACCATTAAAGCAAACTGAAATCGGCGAAATACCACAGAGTTGGGATGTTTCGACTTTAAGAACTGTTTGTGATAAGACAACAACTATAAATCCAACAAAAAATCCTGATAAGATTATTGAGTATGTGGATGTATCATCTGTTTCAAGTGAACAATGCCGAATTATTGATTCCACAAAATACTTAGGAAAAGATGTGCCGGGACGGGCGCGTAAATTGGTTAAGCATAGAGATGTGATTTTTGCCACTGTTAGACCTACTCTTCGCCGCATTGCAGTTGTTCCTAAGGAATTGGATGGGCAGGTGGTTTCTACTGCGTTTTGTGTTATAAGAGCTATAGAGTCAAAGGCTTGCCCTGAATTTCTTTATTATGTTGTTTCCTCTTCTGATTTTATCGTTAGAATCGGTCATTTACAGAGGGGAGCTAATTACCCTGCCGTTACTGATGCCAATGTTTTATCGCAGATGGTTGCATTACCTGAATATAAAGAACAAAAAGAGATTGCTAATATTCTTGATTGTATAAGTAAAAAAGAAGAAATTGCTCGAAAGAAATTAAACGAGTTAAATTTCCTCTTTTCTTCCACGCTTAATCAGCTTATGACAGGGAAAATACGATTGAATTTGGAGGGAGTTAACATATGAATGCAGAATGTCCTATATGTAATATAACTAATGCGGTTTTACACTCTTTACAAAACAGAGATATTTTAGGAGTAGATTGTAGGCAATGCGGCAAGTTTTATATTACTGATGAGATGAATAGGGATTTAAGTCAAAAAACAAAAAAAGACCGTTTCATGGTGTCTTCATATATCCGCGAATGTAATTTAAGGAGAAGAAATATTCCTGTTATTTGTACAACAATAGATGATGAGGATGAACAAATTTTAAGTGGAATCTTTAATATAGGTTGGGATACTTTGGTTTCTGAAAAATTTCCGCATTCAATTTTTGAGCGATTAGACAGAACGCTTATTAATTTTTCAAAAAGGGCACAGCCATCTAAATGGATTAAGATTCGTTCGGAAATTGACTGGGTTGTTGCTTACGCAGAAGATGTGGATGGATGGCAGTTTGTCATGCATCAATTACAGGAAGATAAACTTGTCGAAATAGACATTGTTCATAGTTCTATTCGCATTACTCCAAAAGGTTGGAACCGAGTTGCTGATATAGAGCGTGGAATTGCAAACTTAAGCTATAAACAAGTTTTTGTTGCTATGTGGTTTGATAAAGATATGGATGATGTATGGGAAAAAGGTTTTAAATCCGCAATTGAGGAAGAGTCGGAAATAAAAGCTTTAAGAGTAGATTTAAAGGAGCATAATGAGAAAATTTGCGATGTTATTATTTCTGAAATTCGCAGAAGCAAATTTCTTGTTGCTGATTTTACCGGTGGTCGGAGTGGAGTATATTTTGAAGCGGGTTTTGCGAAGGCTCTTGGAATACCGGTGATTTTTACTTGTCAAAAGGGAAAATGGGAAAAAGAATTACATTTTGACACCCGTCAGTATAATCATATTATTTGGGAAAATTCAGAAGATCTAAAAAAGAAACTCAAAAATAGAATCAGAGCAACTATTGAAATGAAAACATAGCAAGTGAATTATATATGTCGAATATAGTTTGCAGAAGGGGCATTTAAAAATGAATGATTTTGAACATAAACCAGCGGGTTATAGTTCCACGGATACAGCAGAGGTTGAGGCAATAAATTTATTTCGTGTGTCAATTGATACTAAATTGGTAAAGATAGATATTAAAGAGCGTGATAAATATCCAAATATCGATGGCTATATTGAATTGGTGGATGATAATGGATGTCCTATAGGAAAGCTTGAAGTTCAAATTCGAAAAATTTTAGATGGACGGTGTAAATATCAATGTCCGAAGGAATTATTTGTATATGCTGGTCGAACTGCTTTGCCGGTTATTCTGGTTTGTGTAGATACAAAGAATAAAAAAGTTTTTTGGCGGCATATTCGAGAAGAAGATTTTCCTTTAAATACTGGGCAAGCTTCTTTAAATATTTCGTTTGACTTAAAACATTCTGAAATTATTTCTGATAAAAAGTATTATGCACGATGGTTGACAATTGCCAATGATTATATTCAGAGAATTAAAAAATATAACTTATTAAGGTCATTAGCATCAAATGTGACTTCATTGCCTTCCACGCGTTCGGAAGAGGTTGGGAAAATACAGGAGTTTTTGGATGAATTGAATGGATTGTTAGATGGTGATTACGCATGTGTAAAACGTATTAAATTTCCAGGGATGTGGAAAATTGGTTTTGGCCTTTCTAATTGGACTAAAGATTCAATTTCTTACTCGCTTTTTGCCGTTGAAAAAGGAGAGAATAAACCTTTAATATGTCGGTTAGGTTCTAATTTTAATATCTTTTCACAATCTAATATTGGTATGTATGGGTATTATGGACAGAATAAGCTTTTAAATCATCCGCGATTGGCAGCAAAACAATATGTCTATAATAGTTTTAAGGAAATTTTAAAATACCAGTTACTTTCTATTCGACATCCATATTTTTGTCGGGAATATTTAATGAGTTACATAGACACACATTTGTACTGTTTGGGCCTGAATTCTGGTGATTCTTATAGAATCGAAGAACTTGAAAAAGCTTTTTATGATTATTTGCCTCGTTGGTGTAACATTGCCTTAAAATCTTCCACGTTTTATCCTCCGCATCTAAGCTATATTGATCCTGGGATAATACGTATGTTGTTGAAGCGGGGAATTACTCATGATGTGGAAGCTTCGGTTAAAGACAAGGTTCCAATTCAGCCAATAACTATTGGTTCTTCTAGATTTTCATTTGGAATTTTATTTAATTTGCTTGAATATTGTAAAACAGACGGGCTATTAAAAATAGAACGTTTATATAAGACCCGAACTACGCATTCTGGATCGCAGATTTGGGATGGGTATAAAGAAGAAGATGGTTTCTATAATTTTAATCTTGTATATGAAAATTTTGAGAGAGTATATTCAGAGGTTTTAAAATTAAATAATCTTAATGATCCTTCTTTGGCGTTATTTGAGAAACAGGAATTTATGGTGTGCCAATATACGCATCCTAAACCTCCATTAAAAGATTATCCGGGTGAAAAAATATATCGATTATTCCCTGATTCTGAAAATTGTGCTATGTCCCGCGTTGTTGTGCTACCCATAAACGATAGCACATTCAGTTATGGGGAAAAAGCGGATGGAAAATGGAAGGCTAAGTTGGGAAATAAGAAATTTTCTCTTAAAACATACTCAAATGGGACAGCGGATTTCTTGTTTCACTCTAATCCGATGTTTAATCTTGTACATGAGACTTTATTAAATAAAGTGGAATCACTTATTAAAAATGCCGAGAACATTTAGAATAAAAATATTTGGAGTATTAAAATGCCTAATCTTGACAATGAAAGATTAACTGTTCAAAATCCGATAATTAAATATGCGGTTGATATTGGCTGGGCATATTTGCCGCCCGATAAGGCTGTTACACTTCGCGGAGGCGAGAGCGGAGTTTTTATTTATGAAACATTGCGCAATAAATTGATTGATTTGAATCCCGGCATAGTTTCTATTGAAAATGTTGATTCAATAATCGGCAAAATTGAAAGTGTAAGAAATAATATTGAAGGCAATTGTGAAATTTTAAAATGGCTTCGCGGTGAAAAATCCATTTATATTGAAAGCAAAAAACAAGAATGCAATATAGCTCTTATTGATTTTTCAAATCCCGCCAATAATGTTTTTTGTATTTCAGATGAATGGTCTTTTACCAATGGCAAAAATAGAAACCGCTCCGATGTGATGTTCATAATTAACGGCGTGCCTGTCGCCATTATTGAAGCCAAAAGCGCCAAACAAGATATAGAAACCGCTTATAAACAAATATCTCGCTATCATGATGAAACTCCAGAACTTTTAACATATGCTCAAATTTTTAATATTACGCATATACTTGATTTTTACTATGGCGCCACATGGAATTTGGATCGTAAAAATCTGTTTAACTGGAAAGATGAAGAATCCGGTAATTTTGAAAAAAAGGTAAAAGTGTTTTTCAGCCGCCAGCGGTTTTTAAAACTTCTTGGCAAGTGGATAATTTTTTACACAAAAGACGATGAGCTTAAAAAAACTGTATTGCGCCAGCATCAAAGCCGCGCTGTTGAAAAAATAATTGAAAGGGCTTTTGATCCTGAAAAAAGAACGGGGCTTATATGGCATACGCAAGGTTCGGGCAAAACTTTCACTATGATAAAATCCGCTGAGATTATTTTGCATATGCCGGTTAAACCGACGATTTTAATGCTTGTGGATAGAAATGAGCTTGAAGGACAGCTCTCAGGTTGGATTGTGAATCTTCTTGGGGAAGATTCTCTTAAAATTATTGAAAGCAAAAAAGAATTAAGAAAAATTTTAGGAAGCGGATATAGAGGCCTTATTGTTTCCACCATTCATAAATTTGACCGCGCTGATGAAAATCTTTCAGACAGAAAAGATGTTTTTGTTCTTATTGATGAGGCGCATCGCAGTACCGGAGCAAATCTTGGCAATTATCTTATAGCGGCTTTGCCAAACGCCACTTTTATCGGATTTACCGGAACGCCCATAGATAAGACCGCTTACGGAAAGGGGACTTTTAAAATTTTTGGCAAGGAAGATGCAAAGGGATATTTGGATAAATATTCAATAGCGGAATCTATTGAGGATAAAACCACCTTGCCGCTTCATTATGCTCTCGCGCCAAATGAAATTCGCGTTTCCAAAGAGCGGCTTGAAAAAGAATTTTTCAGCTTGGCGGAGACAGAGGGTATTAGCGATATAGAAGAGTTGAATAAAATACTTGAAAAGGCGGTAAGTCTAAGAAATTTTTTAAAGGGCAATGAACGCGTGGATAAAGTGGCTAAATATGTGGCGGAGCATTTCACCAAAAATGTGGAACCGCTTGGTTATAAGGCTTTTTTTGTTGCCGTGGACCGCGAGGCTTGCGCTTTATATAAAAAGGCTTTGGATAAATATTTGCCGCCTGAATATTCAAGAGTTGTTTACACAAAAGGGAATAATGACGATAAATTAAAAAAAGAGTTCTATATTTCAGAGGATGAGGAGAAACAAATAAGAAAAGCATTTATTAAATCCAATGAATTGCCCAAGATGCTTATAGTTACCGATAAACTGCTTACCGGCTATGACGCGCCATTGCTCTATTGTATGTATTTGGATAAGCCGATGCGCGATCACGCGCTTTTGCAGGCAATAGCCAGAGTAAATCGTCCATATGAGGATGAGCGAGGCATTAACAAATCTTTCGGCTTTGTTCTGGATTTTGTCGGAATATTTGAAAGGCTTGAAAAAGCTTTGTCTTTTGATTCGGATATTGTAAGCGGAGTTATAAAAAACATTGAAGTTCTTAAAGAAAGGTTTTCCACTCTAATGTCGGAAATAGCTCCCAAATATCTTAAATTATGCGGTAAGGGAATAGATGACAAGGCCGTAGAAAGGGCTATTGAAGAATTGGCGGAGAAAGATGACCGAGGAAAATTTTTTGACTTTTATAAAGAACTTGAAATGCTTTATGAGATAATATCTCCGGATATTTTTCTGCGGAAATATATTAATGATTATTCAAAGCTTGCCGCTTTATATCAGATAATTCGCAATAACTTTAGTCATCGCACAGTGGTGGATTATAAATTTATGCGCAAAACTGAGAGCCTTATTCGTGAAAAGGTTTCAGCTTATATGGAAAAGCCCACATCTAAAGTGAACCTAAATGAGAATATAATAACAGCTATAAAGTCTTCGAAAAATATCAAAAAAGCCAAGGTTATAAATTTGATTATCCAAACAATTAAAACCATAATGGCGGAAGGAAATCAGCCTTATTTAATCTCAATAAAAGACAGAGCGGAATCTATACTTGATGGTTATGAAAATAGGCAGATTAGCACTGAGGATGCTATAAAGCAGATAGAAGAACTTTATAGGAAATATCAAAATGCCAATAAAGAAAAACAGGAAAAAGGCTTTGATGAAAATACCTTTGCCATTTATTGGGTTCTGAAAAATGAAGATGTGACGGATGCTGAAAAGTTGGCAATGGAAATAAATGAGACAATTCAAAAATATCCTCATTATAAAGATAATTCCGAGGAAATGCGTCAACTAAAAGCAGACCTTTATAAAATACTTATTGTCGCGGCAGGCAAAGATAAAATGGTTTTGATAGTTAAGAATATTCTGGAAATGGCCGTCTGTCTGCCCGCCGCATAGTAGTAGCGGGATGGGCATAACCCCTGATACGGCGCCGCCTACGCAAGTATTGAAAAAGGCTTAATATGACAAAGTGCATGGTAAAAAAATCTGATATTCAAAGTGTTCCGCGCTCAGAGCGCGCCTTGTCTTCTGAGGTTAAATTTGAGCGACTGGTTTCTGTATGGTCTAAAAAAATCCATGCCAACCCTAAGCGGATACGCTTTCAAAAAATGACGAAGAAATGGGCTTCCTGTTCCACAGCCGGGCAGATAACTTTTAATATCTCCTTGCTAAAAAAATCGCAAAAATTTCAGGAAGCGGTAATAGTTCATGAGCTTGTTCATTTATTGGTTCCAAATCACGGTAAGCTTTTTAGCAGTATGTTTTTATCTTTTATCCCAAATGGCAATAAAATTTTGAATAATGATGCGCGGTAAAATAAAATATTTAAAAATTAATTTTTAAATTAAAGAAGAGCAAAAGGGGACAGCCTCACGGTTCTAATTAATCCTAAGGGATGTTGTTGAAAATTTTTTGTTTGAAAGATGAAATCAAAGGAAAAATTTTTATGCCGGATAGGAATGTTAAAACTATTAAAGATCAAATATTTTTTCAATACGCGAAAATAATCGCTTGCAGCGCGTTTAAATGTGAAAATGGGAAAGAAGCCAAAAAAGAAAATTACGGTTTTATAAAGAAGAAATTCCTCGATTTGCAGGGCGGAAAATTAAAGTGGTCGGATATACTGCGCGAGGATTTGCAGTTTGTGGAAAAAGAAAAAGTCTGCATATACTGCGGTTCGGATTCCAATATACAGAAAGAGCATATAGTTCCAAAATCATTAAAAATAAACGAACGATGCTCGTCTTGCAACAATATACAGGAAATTCATAACTTTATATGGGCGTGCCAAAAATGCAATGGCTCAAAAAATGACCGCGGGCTTTATACTTTTTATAAAGAAAAGCTTGCTGGTAAACCTAAATTTTACGATTTCTTGCCGCCGCTCTTGGAAAAGAAATATTTAAAAACTATTTATCATTGCCATGAATGCGCCGGCACATTGGACTCTACTAATTTAGACGGAGATGGACAGATGACTGTCCTTGATTTAGATTGGATAATAAAATAGAACGGTTTGGATTAATTATTAGAATTTTAGCGAATGAATATTGAGAGGTGGGATATGAAAAAAAGTTTACAGGTATCAAATGTAATGGAAGAATTAATTCTTTTATTTCGTGGGCGCAGAGTAATTATTGATACTGATTTGGCAAGTATTTACGGCGTTTCCACAAAACGTCTTAATGAGCAGGTTAAAAGAAACAAAGAACGGTTTCCTGAAGATTTTATGTTTAAGTTGACCAAAGCGGAAAAAGAAGAGCTGGTCGCAAATTGCGACCACCTAAAAAAGTTAAAATTTTCTTCTGTGTTACCACATGCTTTTACGGAATATGGAGCGATAATGGTGGCCAATGTAATTAATTCTTCTATGGCCATAAATGCAAGTATATCGGTTGTCAGAGCATTTGTGCATTTACGAGAAATGATTTCCGCTCATAAAGAATTGTCAAAGCGGCTTAATAAACTTGAGACAAAATATGATGATCAGTTTAAAGTTGTATTTGATGCCATAAGAGAACTTATGAGAATTCCAGATAAGCAAAGAGCGCGAATAGGGTTTAAAAAACAAAACGGTTTGGGTTGATTGTTAAATTTTTGTTTAAGTAGAATCAAAGGATGTTATATGAAGAGAATGTTTTTGTTTTTTTTATTTTACGGGTTTGTTTCTCTGACAATAATGTCAGGAGAGGTGGGATCTAATATCCATGAAATAATGCCCACTAGCATTATTTCTACCTCTGAAAAATTGTTTTACCCCACGCAGGACACTTACCGGGATTTTAATTACCAGACCATAATCATCGGTGTCGATATTGCGCCTGTTAATGGATCCGGCTCAACATGCCATGTGCCGTTTGCCACGCAGTTGGCCGCCTTTTTTAAAAACTGGGGGTGCTTTTCCAAGGGAAGCGTTACAGTACTGAAAGGCAGTCAAGCAACAAAACAACAAATAAAAAAAACAATCATCAATCTTCATCTGGGCCCAAAGGATGTATTGATAATATATTATGGCGGACATGGGGATTTGCAAGGTATTATCAGCGGTGACCGAATAAATAAGAAGATTTCGCCCGCAGAATTATCCGAATGGACTGAACAATCAGGCGCCGGATTTAAAGTGTTATTGGTTAGCGCTTGCTATTCGGGAATATTTGCCCGCCATGAAGAGATTGGAAGCGGTTTTCAAAGGCCGGGTTTTGCGGTAATCACCAACGGAGAAGAAGGTGGAACATCAACATATACATCTGAAGGTATAGGCTTTGGCCCATATCTTTGGAAATTGCTAAACATGAAACAGGAGAAAGGAAATAAAGTTATTACATTAGGGGAATTTAAAAATTTTATTAAGCAAGAAAATGAATATTGGGAAAAGGAAGATGCTCGTCTTAGGCAGGAAGGTTCTACAGAGCAAAATCATTACAGGGACGAAAGTGATGCTCATAGGCTAAATAATGGCAGGAATTTTGGACCGGAGGATTTAGTTATCTTTTGGAATTAATCGATAGACACTATAAAAAGGATTGGGTTTAATTATTAGAACGGTTGAAATTTTCAGAACCCATATTAATGACAGCGCCCCAAAATTTGAAGACTAACCATTATCAATACAACCAAATACAACCGCGTAGGTTGTACTGGTAAAATTAGGAGGGAATTAAATGCCTAAAATAAATATACTGGGATTGGCTGCTTTTATTCCGGTTACGATGTTTTTGACTATAAGTTTTTTTGTTTTGCTGGGAGTTGATAAAACCGATTGCGCTAATTTAAAGAAATTCGGCAAGATTGTGTCTGTTTTGCTGTGGCTATGCGCGGCTTTCATTTTCGGGGTTGGAATATATGTGCTTATAACCGGCACGCATCCAGCTTTACCCTTAATAGAGTATTTATTCTCTCTAAGCTGATTCTTCCAAAATTCAACGGCTAAACTGAAGTCTGACTTCAATAAAGCTCTGCAACCCGCGGGGTTGCTATGTTTGGTTTGATTATAAAGGTTTGAAAGTTGGTATGCCGACAGAAGGCAGGATTCTAAGCTTTAAAAATAAAAGGTATCCGGAGGGATAATGTCAAAAAAGACGATAAAAGACTTGAATAAAATTGAGCGCCCGCGCGAAAAACTAATGCGCTATGGCGCGGGAAAATTGTCAAACGCGGAATTATTGGCCGTTCTTTTGAGAACGGGCAAAAAAGGGCAAAATGTTCTGGAGCTTTCCGCCAAAATATTAAAGAAATTCGGAGAAGAGAATTTTAATGAAGCAAAATTTGAAGAACTCAAAAATTATCCGGGGCTTGGCCCCGTCAAAGCCTGCGAGATTATCGCCTGTTTTGAGCTTGGCAGGAGATTCCTTAAAGCCAAAAAATTAAATATTTATTTAAGCCCTGAAGATGTATGGGCCGAACTTAAAGACATTAGAGAAAGTAAAAAAGAACACTTTATAGTCTTCTATCTTGATACGGCTAATCAGGAAATAAAACGCGAGATAATTTCAGTAGGCACGCTTAATTATAATATAGTCCATCCGCGCGAAGTTTTTGAACCCGCGGTAAAAAATCTTGCCGCCAGCATAATCCTCGCTCACAATCATCCGTCCGGCACCCTTGAACCGTCGCCCGAAGATTTAAGTTTAAACAAAAGGCTTGTGGAAGCCGGCAAAATTCTCGGCATACAAGTTTTAGACCATATGATAGTGACAAAAAACGAATTTTCAAGCTTTAAAGAAAAAGGCTTGATGTGAAGCGCCTAAGCAACAAACCGAATACAACCGCGTAGGTTGTATTTGGTTTAATTTTTTATTTGTTTCAAAATATTGTTTATATCCGATATGAAAACGGGGATATATTGTTCGGCTTTATGGTTTTTATCATCTGAAATAAATTGATGAAGACCAGCCTGTTCAAATTTAGGTTTTATTTCAGTCATAATGAGGCGAAGTTCGGATGACAAAAGCAGGTCATTCATATTTTTAAATTTACTTTCGTTTAATTTGGCCCAAATTCTTTCTAAAGCGTTTAAAAAGGGCGGGTATAAAAACCATTTGGTATTCGCGATTTCAATTTTTAAAAGCGCTTCCCAATCTTTTGTATTAAGCCAATATCGTTTTTCTCGGCCTATTTGCTTTGATGATATGAAACCTGATTTTGCCATTTCAACCATGGCATCTTGCACTGTTTTTTGATTGAAATATGTTTCGCGCGCGATAAGTGACGGATGGGCTGTTTCATGAGTAAGAAGATAAGTAATAATTTCAGCTCTCGCGTTTATTCCGAAAAGTCCTCTTAGTTTTAAGATGAGAGCGTTTTTTGAATATTTTAAAGGCGTGATTTGATTGCGCGGTTTTATCTGTCCTCGGCTAAAACCGCAGTTGGCAAAAATCTCATTGGTTTTCCCGAAATGCTTTATCGGCGCGTTATCCGGCGAATAAAAGAGCGGTTCAATGGGTTCTTTGTTTATATTTTCAAATAGACTTTTCCATTTCCGCGCTTTATAGCCTTGGCCGATTGTCGCGGCTATAGCGGCTAAAACTTGGACGCCTGCAAATTTTTCTTCACGCAATATCATTTTTAACCTTTGAATATTAATAAGGTCGCCATTTGCGCGTAGCCAGTCTAATGCTTCGTCAAATAATCGCGGATCATATCTGCCTATGCCGCAAGTGAAAATTAATAGCGCTTCGCTGTCTATAATCCTATTGCCTTGTTCATTGCCGTAGCCCGCGACTCCGAGAGACGACCATTGCCGCCAAAGCAGTGACAGTAATTCGGTTTTATAATTATTTTTAAATTCTTCCAGAGACTTGTTCATAACCGAGTTTTTTTAACATGTCCTTTAATATAAATTTAAAATGCTCTGAAATATCTTGCCTTAGTGTCCATTCTGCGGCTTTTTCAATTTCTTCATTTGTCGGTTTTAATGATAATAAATCATTTGTGTGTTTTCCATGACCTGTATCGGCGGCGGCATAAACCTTAAGGTAAATCAAATCTGTTCTGTCTAAAAAATAGGCTGTCAATGTTTTGGATAAAATATGTTTATGGGCGCGGTTTATGCACCCTTCGGGAAAGTCCTTAGGTTTTAAGCTTGCGGGACATGAGTTTATCCATGTTTCGGGCAATCCCAAATCTCTTGCGGTTTCTTTGGCTATTTTTAGAAAATCCGGCGGCAAAGGATCTGCAGATTTAATTATTTTTTCTTTCGCGTTTTTTGTTTCTATGGCCAGAACATCGATATCTTTTGTCGCGCGTTCAATGTAGTTTTCTATAATCATGGCGGAACCGCCACAAATAAAAATGCCAAGAGGCTCAATTCGCGCTAAATCAAGTTTTTGCGCTAATAAGTTTAATGCCTTCATTAATTGCGTTTTTGTATACATTATAGGTTAAACCTCTTATTATAAGTAATACTGCTTATATTTTACAGGATTATTGTGAATATTTCAATAGAAAAAAGGTTAAACTATTTTTCAGAACCCATATTAATGCCAGCATTCCAAAATTCGAAGATTAACAAGTGTTAACGCCGTTTTAAATATGTACCAATATGGCGTTAAGTAGTGTACAGGTTGCGCGCTATTTTTTTAAAATTTTGTTTCTTCCAATTCGGCAATAAAACATATATCAAATTCCAAAACCTGTTTCTAATTCTTTGCAATACACTTTCATGGATGAGGCCAAATCCATGAAACGAAAAGTTGTCCATGAAAAACACTGTCCTTAATCTTGCAAAAATAAACTAAAATTTTCGGTATTTGCGTTTTCTATATTTGTTTTTGTTAATTGTTGTTTGCCGCTCATATCAGGTTTTTTTGTTAAAAACCAATAAAGTTTCGGCATGAGGCGTGTTCGGGTAGAAATCAAAAGCCGCGGTTTTAATAATATCGTATTTTTCAAGGAAAAAAGCGGCATCCCGCCCCTGAGTTATGGGATTGCAGGACAAATAAATAATTCTTTTTGGAAGTATTTCAAATATGGCTTTTATCACTTTTTTGTGAACGCCGGCTCTCGGCGGATCCAATACTAAAATATCGGTTCCTTTGAAAATATCGGTGTTCGCCTTTTCCGTCATTGAGCATATAATTTCAAAGTTTGAAATATTATTTTGCTTTGCGTTTATTTGGGCGTATTTAACCGCATTTTCCACTGATTCTATGGCATAGATTTTATCCGCCATTTCCGATAAGCTTAGCCCTATGGTTCCTACGCCGGAATAAAGGTCTATTATTTTGGCGCAATTAAAACTGCTTTGTTTTATTTCTTCTAGGGCTTTTTCAAAAAGGTCTATGTTGTTTTGGAAAAAGCAGTCATAGCCATAAGAAAATTTCTTACCTAGAAGCTCTTCGGTTATGAAATCTGCGCCGCTTTGATAAATTATTTCAGTTGCTACGCTCATTGGACTTAGAGGATTGGAATAGGCGATAATGAAACCATTAAGCCCGTCCATTTGAAATTCGCCGAGATTAATGTCCTTATTTTTCACAAAGAGCACAGCTACTCTTTCGTTTAAGTGTTTGGATTCTCTAAATACCAGTGTTTTTAATTCATCTAGGGCGATATTTTTAGAATTTAAAATCCCCAGTATTTTTAAGGCTATAGCATTTGTTTCCTCTCCCATTAGAGCGCAGCCGTTTTCCAAAATATATTTTTCTCCCCAACAGCCGCGTTTATGAAAGGCAAAACACAGTTTTTCTTCATTATTTGCCGTGAAGCTGTATTCTATTTTGGTGCGATAGCCGAAAATCTTTTCGGCGCGGTGGAAATTTTCAATTTTAATGTTTTCCTTTGTTGTTTGATATAAAAGGTCTTCTATAAGGTTCTTTTTGGTCTTTGCCTGATAGTCATAATTCATAATCTGCCATGGCGAGCAGCTTATGAAATGGTCTTCTTTTTCCTTTATTCTTTCGGCTGACGGATTAATTATTTCAATGAGTTTGGCGTCTATAAAATTTCTTTTTTCGCGAACTATTTCCACTTTTGCGGTTTCTCCCGGAAGCACGCCGTAAGAGAAAACCACTTTCCCTTTAGCTCTTCCCAAGGCTTTTCCTTCGCCGACTATTTTCGCAAATTCAAGTTCCAGCTCTTTATGCATAATTCTCCCTAAAAAAACACTATGGTCGTCCGATGTGCATAGCACCTTGTTACGACACCCGGCACAGCCTCGTGTTTTTTTACCCCCCGTGCTTATCCCGCCATAGGCGGGATACGGGGGTGAGTCCATGTGTTTTTTTACCCTTGCTTAAATTATAGTTTTTTATCTTCATTTAAACTACAACGCTCAAGCGTTCAATCACCACAGTTTTCCGCCATCCATATTGAATCCAACTGCGTAGGTTGAATTTTAAAAAAACCGGATATTTTTAAGTTTATCGGAGGATTTGGCTACCCATTGCTCTACCCTGTCCATGAGAGTTCTCAATTGGTTTCTCTCGCATGGTGCTTGTCGAGCTGGTTTTTTTGAATATTTCGAAAGTGATATTTAATATAATCTAGAGGGTGGTTTGATTTGTCGGCTTAAATTCGGATTAGTAAGTTTGAGTCCCTTTAATCTTCAAGAAGGAATTTTCCTGCGAGTAGCGGGAAGCTAAATGAAAATAGCGGATATTAAATTTTCAGTGGAAAAGATAAGGAATAGGTTCATTTCTTCTTTGGTTTTTGTCGCCTTAATTTATAATTTAACGGTTTCATGGAAAGTATTTTCAAATATCCCGCTTTCAGATCCCGCTTCATATCCTGAAATAGCTAAGGTTTCAAAATTCTTTTACGATACCGGCATAAGAGAGCCTGTTCAGATATACATTGTCAAATTTTTCATGCT
>JAKLQJ010000280.1 GCA_022013385.1 Elusimicrobiota bacterium | reverse complement strand
TGACCATGCCCATGACCATGCCCATGACCATGCCCATGACCATGCCCATGACCATGCCCATGACCATACCCATGACCATGCCTATGACAGGAGCATGACAGTCCTGCATACACAGGCAAATCCACTTGAACAGTGAGAGGATTAGAAGACTTGTATTTTATATGAGCGGCAGTGACATTTTCAGTCAGGGACGGGGTCTCCGAGCGGTTATTAAATTACAGTATTTCAATAAATTAAACCGTTTGAACGGCCAATAACACAATGGAACACAATGGAACTAAGTCTTGACTTGTATATACAAATGTATTACACTATTAATAGATGAGCGAATTAAAATGGGATTTATCTAAAAGCGAGAAACTGAAACGGGAAAGAGGCGTTTCTTTTGAGGAAATTGTTCAAGCCAAACTTATTGCGGTAATGAAACACACATTGCGGGCGCATCAGAATATTCTGCTTTTTGAATATCATGGATATATTTGGGTAGTTCCATATGTGATGAATAAGAATGGGATTTTTTTAAAGACGCTATTTCCAAGCCGGAAATACACTAAAATATGGAAAAAGGCGGAATTTTATCCCCCGTATCCCGCCTATGGCGGGATAAGCACGGGGGAAAAAACACGCAAGTGTTTTTTAGGAGACTATGTGAAAAAAATACGATTAACAAAACAAGAAAAAGCCATTGAAAAGAATATTGTTAAGGGAAAATATATTCAGGCAAGCAAGGCTGAAATAAATAAGATTGTGCGAGCTATTGCCCGCCGCAAAAAAAATACTGTTTTAAATATTCGTATTAATAGCGAAGATTTAGGGAATATCAAACAAAAGGCTAAGCGAGTGGGCATTCCTTACCAAACATTCATTACAGAGATTCTTCACCACTATGCCGGTTGAAACAAAAGCAACATATTCATAATCAATCGGTTTATTCGAGTCCACTTGATTACTGAGGGGTGTTCTACATACGCAAGCAAATCCACTTGAACAGTGAGAGGATTAGAAGACTTGTGTTTTCTGCTCAGCTTTCTACTTTCTTTTTTCTATTTCGCTCGTGGGAAGTAGGAATATCTGAATTGAAACATGCCCATTAAATCATATCCGCCATACTATTATCTTGACAAAAAAGTTTTGCAACTATAGTAGTTGGTGTTCAGGATTTCTTGGCTACGGCGGCGGGACGCTGTTCCTTGTTGTCCCGCCACTACTGCATCGGCGGGCAGGCCCGCCATATTCAGTGGTGAAAACCCGCCGATGCTTGCCCGCCGAAGTCGTAGTGGAGGGCAGTAGTGGCGGGGGCGGGATTGCCGAATTAACTTGTTGCCTAACTATGTGTAGTGCGCTGTGTATGTATCCACCAGATTGCGTATCATTTTCTGATACTTTATATGATGTTTACTAGCCTGTTGTTTAAAGAATCTCACGCTCGATTTGCTTAGAGAGATGGTGATTTTTACAGTTTCTTCAGGCATGACAAGTTTCCCTGGAGGCGGAAGAAAATCATGAATTTTGGACATTTGTCCAATAGGTTTATTTTGATCTGTTGTATTCTTTTTCATAATATCGCACCCCTTTTCGCCAATATCCCGCGCCGATTATTCTAATTTTTCCGGCGCGATAAGTAAATCTAACCGTCAGTATCCTGTTTTTGACCCTTCCTATACAGAAAAACCGTTCCTCTTTTGCGCTATGTTTGGAGTCGGTATAAATTTTTCTTTTTGGGTCTTTAAACGCTTTTGAAGCAGTAACAAAATCAACCTTATGCTTATGAATATTGGCTAATTCTTTCGCAAGATTCCATATAAAGCTACTGTTACGCATCATAATAAGTTTATCATATATATGGCTATTTGTCAATACTATTTTACATACTATCTTACATATTATTATATTTCTATAATGGATGTTTTGGTTTCGTAATTATTGCGGGATTTATAAATGAAAGTAGTGTATAAATTGAAAGTACCTAAAATTTGGCCACATCGTGGTAGTGACATTTTCAGTCAGGGACGGGGTCTCCGAGCGGTAGTGGCTGTGTCTCACTGCAAGATAGGAACTCAAGAACTTGGCCCGCCTGATGTGCATAGATGTGAGGGGTGACATACCTGTGTAACTTCTCATTCACAGGACTATTTCGCTCGCGGAAAATAGGAATATCTGAATTGGAACATGCCCATTAAATCATATCCGTTGTCAAAGGTCAGATAAGAGATTTCAAAATTAAGTTTTAAGAGCGTTCCCAAATGAAGATTGAAAAGTTTAGGGTTTTGCGTCGCTCCCTGAGGAACAATCATTTCTATCCCAATATATGAGCCGCCTTGCTTAGGCATCCATGCCAGTCCCGTAAAAAGCATGCCGCTAGGCGCCGTAAATGAAGAAAAACCGTTTAAATTCATGGCTTCTTCAGATAAAAATTCCGAAAGCTGATAAATTATTTTTGGAAAATCTCCGTCTGAATAACCTGCGTTTAAGATGAACTTATTGCCGATTCTTTTGCTTAAAGCCACATAAGCGCCGGCATAAGTATTAGTGTTTTTATTATCAACTTGAACCGATACGGTGGGCTGATTTAAAGTAGGTTGCGGAGAGTCCCTAAATTGCATAATTCCCATTATACCCGCCGCCATAGCCGGCCTGTATTTTTTCTCGCTTTGCACCAGCATTTTCGCGTCGCTAATTAGGAGCCACACTCCGATTCTATCTATATAATTGCTTTTTTCGGTTGTCCAAGCATATGAATTTTCGCCGTAAAGACGGCCGATATAATAAGCGGCATTAAAGTCAAGCCCCAGTCCTATTGAATCGGCTCCATTGCCTCTATAAGCCGTTGGCATAAGAACAATGCCGCTTAGTGATATAGGTCTATTCGGTTTTACATCTTTTAAGGATATTTTTACTATTTCAGTTGAAGCGCTTGTCTCAGGCGCGGTTTGTGCGTTAGCTCCCGCGGTGAAAGATAATATTAGAAGCAAGAGGCAAGAAGTCAGTAGCAAAAATGTAGCAACCGGATTACTATTCCGCGATGCAGACGGCAAGTAAGCGCAGTTACTGTTGCGCTGTCGCGCTGTCGCGCTGCCGCGCTGTTGTAATGTTATGATTCGTTTCATATAAATAGTCTGAACAGCCTAATAATCAAATTAACTTCTACAGCCGCTATGGTATCATCAATTATTATACCAAAACCGCCGCTGAATTTTTTTTCAAACAAATTAATCGGCCAAGGTTTTAAAGTATCCAATGCCCTAAACAATATGAACGCCGCGATAAGAACGGACATAGTTCTAGGGAGGAATGCTATGGCTATCCAATATCCCAAAATCTCGTCAATTATAATTCGTGGATCGTCTTTTGTTTTATAAATTTCGCTTGCTCTTTGAGCTGTCCAAATTGAAAACAAAAAGAAAAATGAAATAAAAACGCCAAAATTTAGATTTGAAACAGGTAATAGGGGAACGCAAAAGAGAGCCAATATAGCGCCGAGAAATCCTGCTCCGGTGTTTTTTTTGAAAGGTATTATTTTTCGAGAGATATAACTTACAAAAAAACCTGTTGCAGCTGTTAATGCCGTTTTATCAATAAAGTTGGTTTTTTCAGATTTATTATTCATGATTAATATGCGCGGAGAGTTGCGCGTTAGTCAGTAGTGTTCAAAGTTGTTGTTTCTTGTGACCTGAGACCTGCAACCTGAAACCTAAAAAATACGCTTGGCGTATTTTTTATGACCCTTTTTCTCCCCAAGATTTTTTTAGTATTTTTATATTATTTGAAAGATACAGGATACCGCTGACAAAGGTTACCAATGCCACAAAAACGGTTATAAAATACACTATTTGACCGGAATTGACAAGTATATATGTGAGAAACGGAATTTCCGGATAATTTCCCTTAAACAGGATTTGAAAAAATAAAAATATCATAATAATGAAAACGGAAATAATTTGTGTCAGAGTTTTTAGTTTTCCCGATTTTTCCGCTTTCATTACTTCGCCTTGCAAAGCGGCAAGCGCTCTCAAAGTTGAAACTGATAATTCTCTCAATAGTATTATAAAAACCGCCCATAAAGGGATATTCAGTTCCTTAACGGAAGCAAAAGCGATAAAAGCCGCCATTATGAGTATTTTGTCGGCAAACGGGTCCGCGATAGCTCCAAAAGAAGTGGTGGTTTTTGTTCTTCTTGCTATAACTCCGTCGATATAATCGGATATTGAAGCAATCGTTAAAAGAGAAAAGGCTATAATGACAGACCATAATGTCTGTGTCAATATCATTACAAACATTATGATGCTCATCACCATTCGCGATAGGGTTATTCTGTTTGCAAGCGTCATTTGACATCTCCGAACTCAATAACTTCCGCGGTTTTTGGCGGGGTGAATTTAAAAGTGTCGGTTGATATATACACATTTTTTTCCGTATTTTGCAATTTGGTGCTTATTATTGTTTTACCCACGGAGAGAATGGCTCCCAAAGGAAAATAATCCGTGGAAGACAATTTTAGCGTTAGGTTATAAAGGGAAGGTTCTTTTTTTGATATGAAATCAACAATTATTTCCGAAGAGTCGTTTGTTTTTATTTTTACATTGTTATTTTTGACAAGCTCCGCGTAATTGCCAAAATCTAAGATTCCCGATAGCTGATTATTTTGTTTAAACCAATTATTCCAATTCGTTTTTATAACTTGCCGGTCGGCGGGTTTGTATATCCACAAAATTTTCTTATCGGTAATTATGGTTTGTTTTTCAGGAGTCAAATGGTTTATTTTTAAATAATTGGGTTTTAAATAGCGCATCGCTCCTTTAATCGTTTTTTTAAGACCGGCTTCTTCAAAATTTATTTCCTGAAAAAAATCCGTTTTAAGAGATATAAGTTTAAAATCCCATTCTTTGAGTTGTTCTATTATGACTGCTTCGTTTATATTCTTGGGCGGCGTGGATTTAACAGGAGGATTTGCGTAAAGCGCGACTCCCAAAATTATCATTAATAACGGACAGAATATGATTGTTTTAATCCCCCCGCATACAACGCTATATTTGCAAATTTTTTCAAAAACAGGCTGTAGGTAATATGTATGTGTGGGGGTCATGTAATCTCCTTACTTACGGGTGAAAAAGCGCTGCCCATTTTTGAAAGATGATCTTCAATTTTATCAAAATATATTTCCCATCTGTTTGACCCTTCGGGTTTATGTATAAAACCGTTCATTTCAAGAATGCTGAGAAGATTTGTAGCTCTGGCGGATGAGCCGAAATGCGCTTTTAACAAATCTTGAGAAACTCTCCTTCTTTCCAAAACAAGTTTGAGAGCTCCGACTATTTCTTGCGAGCTTCCCCCCGTGCCACCGAAAGTTTTTTCTTCCTCTTCAGTCGCCGCGACATAATAAGGCATCGCTTGCGCTTTTAGAAAATCGGCGACTTTAATTATATCGTTTTCAGAAACATAAGCGCCCTGTATCCGTAGAGCTTTTTGAGCGTCGCTCGCCAAATATAATAAATCACCTTTGCCGATCAACGCTTCGGCTCCGGGAGAATCTATTATAACTCTGGAATCAGTCTTTGATGTTACTTGAAGAGCCACTCTGGTCGGAAGATTGGCTTTTATTACGCCTGTTAATATGTCAACGGAAGGCCTTTGAGTCGCCAATATCAAATGAATTCCTACCGCTCTCGCCATTTGGGAAAGTCTTTGTATGGCGTCTTCCACAACATTTTTTGTCTGAAGTATTAAATCTGCAAGTTCATCAATAACCACAATTATGTAAAACTCAGGCGCTTCACCGTTTTTTACCGCCCACTTATTATATGAAGCTATATTTTTCACGCGCGCTTTTTCAAATTTAATATATCTTCTCTCCATTACCTTTAAGAGAGCCGCTAAAGATTTTGAAGCCTCTTTAGGGTTTGTTATTATCTTAACTTTATCCGCTGTGGTATTGGGGTCATAGAGATAAGGTATATCCTCATAAAAAGTAAGTTCTAATCTTTTAGGGTCAATAAAGAGGAATTTTACTTCCTCAGGAGTATTCCTGTACATAACGGATAGTATCAATGAATGAAGGAAAACGCTTTTGCCGCTATTGGTAGCGCCCGCTACAAGTAAATGCGGCATGGTCTCAAGATCAGCGACTGCGGGAGAGCCTTCGGAATGCAGTCCTAAGGCAAATAAGAGAGGTTCGGTTCTTTCATTAAATTCGGAGCTTTCAAGCAATTCCCTCATGACCACTTTTGCTCTGGTATTATTTGGGATTTCAAAACCAATAGCCGATTTGCCCGGAATTTGAGGGATGACTCGTATTCCTTGAGCTTTCATTGCCAATGCGACATCATTGGCGAGAGAAACAATAGAGCTTATTTTTACGCCGGGAGAAGGCGTTACTTCATATCTTGTTATTACCGGACCCGGATAAACTCCGCAAACGAAAGCTGAAATATTAAAACTTCTAAAAGTTTCCTCCAATTTTATTTTGGAAGCGGTAAGTTCTTCATCGGCGGGGCCGACGGAAAGATTTTTTGCTGAGGGTTTTTCCAGTAAATCAACGGTCGGAAGTTTAAAATCTTTAAACGGAGAAACCGGTTTTCTTGAGCCGTCTTTCGGCTGTTCTTGGTTTTTATCCTCCGCCATTTCGGTATTGGCGGACTTATTTTCTAGAGAGGGCGTTTCGGGATTTTGGCGGCTTTCAGAACTCGTCGTTTCTGTCTGTTCCGCTAAGGGCGTGATAGCGCTTGAATCAGTATTTCGGCGTCGCACTATTTTTATATCAGGCGTTTCCGCCCCGTCCGGTATTGGAGATATGAAAGGATAATTTCCTTCCTTCTTTTGAGAGAAAATTTTGAGTTTATTGTGAAGTTCTTTGCGAGCCGCTGTCCAATACCTATAATCGCTGATTAAGGCTGCAGACCATTTTTTTATAGATTTGGTCCATGAAATTTTAAAAAGTATTTGCAAGCCGGCTATGAGCATTACAGCCGAGAGGAGCATTACGCCTATATCGCCAAACATTTTGGAAAACATTTCATTTATCGCAAAACCAAGCCATCCGCCGTCAAATAAGGACGGTGAAGAATGATTATGGGCAAGGTTTAAGGCGCATGAAACAGCTCCCAAAATTAAAGCGATGCCGCTTATAAGGGTAAAAATTCCTTTATGGGGTTTATTCAGTTTTGAAAGTATCGCTATAAGTCCGTAAAGGAATAGAATAGGAAACAGATACGCGGAATGACCGAGAAAAGAACGGAAAACTCCCGATAGTTTTTCGCCTATAATGCCTTCGGGCGAAGGCATATATATTATCCATGCAAGCCATAAAGCGGCCGCGAAAGAAAACATCCAATAAACGGCATAACGCAAACCGCTTTTTTTGCTTTCTCTGGACGCGAATCTTTGTTTAACGAATCTTGGCATTTTGATGGCATTAGGCTTATTTATTTTCTGTTTTAACCAAAGGCTTGATTATATAAGTCAAATCTTTTTGATAAAGCTGAATGTCATTATTGGCGAAAAGCCGCCCGAGAGCGAGATATAATGCCGAGCTTGATAAATGCAGTTTAAGTTTTAGATCCCACGAAGACATTTCTCCGGCGTTTTTTAAAAGCTGGAGAATTTTATCTGAATTATTTACAATACTTTCGCCGAATTTAGAAGCCTCATTCATATATTTGCCTCGTTTATTTTGTCTTGATTATAAATATATCCTGGTCGGGGTTAATGGGCTTTCCGTTTTCAGCTAAAACTTTGATTATTTGGCAATTGTGTTCGCATCGTATTTCATTGAATACTTTCATTGCTTCAATAACGCAAAGGATTTGTCCCTCTTTGGCATTGTCTCCCTCTCTGACATAAGGCGGGCTTGAAGGGCTTGGAGCTCTATAAAAAATGCCCGCAAGAGGAGCTTTTATTGTTTGTCCTTCAGGTTTTGTCTGCTGGACAATAGGAGGTTGAGACGGAGCGGTTTGTTGTTCTTGTCCTTGAGCGGCATTGGGCGCGAAAACCGGAATAATTTGAGATTGCAGAGGCATTGATGATTTTCTTACCAGTTTGATATAAACATCATCCTTTGAAAATTCTACGGTTTCCAATTTATTAGCGTTCATAAACTTATAGAATTGCTGAACTTGATCAAAAGCCTTGTCTCCGATATTAGCGGTACCTTTCGATTTATTCTTTTTCATTTTAAACTCCTTGACTAAGCCCAATAAAAATTACAAAAGAGCTCTTCTGGATAATTTAAACTTGCCATTGCCTTCGACATTCAATACTTTTACCTCAACTTCATCGCCCATCTTCAAAACATCACTAACCTTATTTGTTCTTTTAGAATCAATTTCCGAAATATGTAACAGGCCTTCTTTTCCGGGAAGCACTTCAACAAAAGCGCCGAAATCAACAATGCCGGTCACTTTTCCTTTATAAATTTGGCCTATTTCAACTTCAATGGTAAAAACTTCAACCATTTTTTTTGCCGCATCAAGGCTTGTTTTATCGGGACTCGCGATAGACACGGTGCCGTCATCCGCCACATCAATGGCCGCGCCTGTTTTTTCTATTATACCGCGGATATTCTTGCCGCCGGGTCCTATAAAGGCGCCGATTTTATCTTTAGGCAATTTAAGCTTTATTATCTGCGGAGCGAATTCAGAAACTTCCTTATTAGGTTGGTTTATATTCTCTTCCATTATACCGAGAATATGATTCCGGCCTTTGCTTGCTTGCTCAATAGCTTCTTTTAAGATATTAAGCGGAATACCTGTCGCGAGTTTCACATCCATTTGGAAAGCCGTTATTCCTTTTTTTGAACCGGCAAGTTTAAAGTCCATATCGCCATAATGATCTTCGCCGCCGGTTATGTCCGATAATATTGCGTAATCACTGCCTTGGGTAATAAGTCCCATCGCTATTCCGGCGCATGCCGCCTTCATCGGAACTCCGGCATTAAACATAGATAAAGAACCGCCGCATACCGTGGCCATTGAAGATGAGCCATTGGATTCCATTATTTCAGAAACTATGCGTAGGGTATAGGGAAAAGCTTCCTGAGAAGGAAGAAGCGGACTGAGCGCCCTTTTCGCTAGCGCGCCATGTCCTATCTCTCTTCTTCCCGGTCCCCTGTCCGGCCTTGTTTCTCCTGTTGAATAACCGGGAAAATTATAATGAAGCATAAAGCTCTCTTTAGTTTTTCCTTCCAAGTCGTCCAGAATTTGCTGATCCTGAGGAGTTCCGAGAGTTGTTGTAACCAGCGCTTGAGTTTGTCCTCTGGTAAAAAGCGCTGAACCGTGAGCTCTGGGCAATATGCCGATAGTCATGCTTATGTCTCTTATTTCGTCGCACTTTCTGCCGTCTACTCTGGTTTTATCTTTGAGAATCAAAGAACGAGTTTCATTGCTTATGATTTCCTTCGATAAAACCTTTACCAAATATGACGCATGTCCTATTTCAGGGAATTTTTCAGCCGCATCCTTTAAAGCGGCATCGGTTATTTCTCCCAAACCGTTTTCAAGCGCTTCTTTTGTAGGGCGGGAATTGATAAGTTCCGCTATTTTAGGTTTTACATTTTCTTCAACAAATTTTACTATTTCAGGGCTTGTCTCGGGTTCTATTACCTCTCTTTTGGGTTTGCCGACAAGCTTTCTGAGTTTGTGCTGGAGCGCGCAAAGTTTGTCTATCTCAGGCTTGCTTTTTTCTATCGCGGTTTCCAAATCGGAATTTGGGATTTCTTTTCCCCCGCCTTCAACCATTAATATTCCTTTTTCTGTTCCGGATATTACAAGTTCCAGATCGCTTATCGCTCTTTGCTCATAAGTCGGATTGATTACAAATTTTCCGTTTATTTTTCCCATTCTGACCGCGCCTATGGGGCCATCGAACGGAATATCCGAAATCATAAGAGCGGTTGACGCTGAATTTATGGAAATGATATCCGCGTCGTTTACGCCGTCAGCCGAAACTACCATAGATACAACTTGAATCTCCGTATTATGGGCCATGGAAAATAAAGGTCTTATGGATCTGTCTGTAAGTCTTGACGCCAATATTTCTTTTTCTCTCTGACGACCTTCTCTTTTAAAGAAACCGCCGGGAATTTTTCCGGCGGCATAAGTTCTTTCCCTAAAGTCCACGCTTAATGGAACAAAATCCATGGGTTCCGGTTTGGGTTTTTTCGCCTGTATGCAGGTTGAAAAAACAATAGTGTCTCCTATTTTAGCTACAACAGAACCGCTCGCCTGTCTGGCGATATGTCCCGTTTCGAATGTAATTGATGAGTCTCCAACCTTTTCTTCAAGGCGGGTTATTTTATTTTTTGTCATTATATTTATTTCCTTAGGCCTAATTTTGTAATTAGTGTTTGGTATTCTTCCCTGTTGTGATTGCTCAGGTAGGATAAAAGCTTCTTTCTTTGGGTAATCAGATGCATAAGGCCTTTGTGGGAGGCATAATCTTTCTTATTAGCCGAAAAATGCTTGGATAGGTAATCTATTCTCTCCGTTAAAAGAGCTATTTGAACCGATGTGGAGCCCGTATCGTTTGGTTTAGCTGAAAAATTTTCAACCGTATCTCTTATTACTTGTTTTGTTAATGTCATTCTTTATCTCTCTTTATTAGTGTATTTTGTTTTCCTCTAATTATAGGATTTATGAGCATTATTGTCAATTTTTTTATCATGACATTTTAAAAAATTCGCTACATGAAGTATTTTGGCAATATGTAATTCTGTAAGATTTAGTATAATAAAAAGAGCGGCGAGTTGTTATGTGTTAAATGTAAATGTAAAAAAATATGGACAAATTAACCCCACTACCTCTTTTATTTTGCTCCGCCATAGGTGGAGCAAAATTCATTTGCCTGCCTGCCTGATTTTTGAAGCATTTTTCAATATTTCTGTCAATATTTTTTCCAAACTCAGAATACAAAAACCGATAGCGTTAATTTACGGTTGTTTTATTGGATTCGGGATTTTAATCCAACCCTTTTCTCTTTTTGCTCAAGACCCCGGGACCACTTCATCCAACTTTTTAAAAATTCCGGTAGGCGCGAGGCAAACCGCGCTTGGCTCGGCGTTTACCGCCGTTTCAGATGACGCGTCCGCGATATATTATAATCCGAGCGGCTTAGCTCAATTAATAAAACCCGAGATAAATTTTACTCAGAATAAATATTTTGAAGGCATATCTCAATCATGGCTTAGCGGGGTTTATCCCGCTATGGCGGGACAAAAAACTATAGGATTTGCTTTTAATTATCTTTCCGTTCCCTCATTTGACGCTTATGACAATAATGATAATAAAATCGGCAGTGTTTCGGCGCGGGACATGGCTATTTATTTTTCATACGCCGATTCCTTAAAATCAAATAGCAAATATATTAATTCCTTTTTATACGGCGCAAGCCTAAAATATATAAATGAAAGACTGGCAAATGAAAAAGCCGGCGGTTTCGCTTTGGATTTAGGTCTAATGGTAAAACCAAAAATAAAGAATTTAAAATTTGGCATTATGGCTGAAAACATAGTTTCAAGCGAAATCAAGTTCATAAATGAAGGATACAAACTTCCGTTTAATTTAAAATTCGGCTCTTCATATAAAATTAAAGGACAAGATACCGGTCATTGGACAAATTTTTCACTTGATTTTAATTTCCCGCAAGACAATCGCAACTATATAACCGTGGGTATAGAGAACCGATTTTATGAAATTTTCGCTTTAAGAGTCGGTTATAATTCGTTTGGCGATATATCGGACGGAATAAATTTGGGTTTTGGCATAGAAGCCGG
>JAKLQJ010000279.1 GCA_022013385.1 Elusimicrobiota bacterium | reverse complement strand
GGAAAGCTCATCTACGCTGAGTTTATCCGAAGCCTGTAGGGAAAAAACAGGCAGACAAAAACACATCGCCATGCCAACGGTTAAAAATATTTTCATAATGCCTCCGCGCTCACAATAATCTTTTATCTTTTAAAGAAACCTGTGTCTTTTTCGTCATAATCCCTTTACAGCGTTGCCGATGAAATCAAAAACAATGTTCTTCGGTGATAACATAGCACAAGAATCTTGACTTGTCAACTAGGGTCTTGAAATTTTGAGTTTCTTCTGCTATCCTCTAACTATAAGGAAAAGCCTAGCTTTTATCCACAGTTAAAATGTTTAAGGCCCGGTGAAGGTAACAGGCGACAGGTGACAGGTAATTGGACAATATTAGGGAAAAAGAAGTGATTAAGCGATCTAGTAATTTAGTGATTGGGAACTTGTGACAGGCCTGTCCCGCCTATGGCGGGATGACTTGCAACTTGTAACTGGCTTAACTGGTGACTTGTTACTGTAGCCTGTATCATACTGCTCCCGTCTATGGCGGGACAAGCTATACTGTATCACTGTTGCACTGTATCGCTGCTCCCGCCAAAGGCGGGACAGGCTGCGCTGTATCACTGCCACACTGTATCGCTGTATCACTGCCGCGCTGTATCACTGCCGCGCTGTAGCGCTGTTATGGTGACAAGATTATGGAACATTCAGAAAAAACTAAAAAGAAAGCCTTGCTGATTTTCGGGCTTTTGTTTCTTGCTTTTGGCGGCGTAGCATCCGTTTTTTTTATTTCCGGCGGAATTGAGGATTTAAAGAGCTTTGACAAAAAAAGCGATTTTCGTTACGGCTTTAATTTTAGACAAGCGGCGCTTCCTTTTTTTGAGTATTTGGGCTTTACCGACGGGGAAGATGCTCGCGATAAAAGCGGAATCAGAGTTGTGAGCGAGGAAGAATTTAAGGAATTGCAAAATGCCGCTTCAGCCGGAGCGAACGCAAAACCTTTCGCAAGTTCAAGGATAAAAGGCGGAGATTTTAAATATCGCCGCCCGAATATTCCCAAACTTTCTTCAAAAAACAGAGGCCTTAAGAGCGGCAAAGCGGCGAATTCCAAATCTTCCCTTTCCAAACCTTCTCTTCCCAAATCAAAATTTTCCAAAAGCGATGTAAAAAAGGATGTGAACATAACTGAAACAGGTTCCGTTTCCAAAGGCAAAGCAAGGGGTGACAAGGCTTATGGCGCTATGCGCAAAACTGAAAATTTTTTGGCGCAAACGCATAGGACAAATTCGGCGCATGAGGCGAGGAGCAAATGGGATGAAAGTTTTATCGGCGGCGGCGCGGCCAAAGGAAAAATGTCGTATAAAGGCAAGGGTGTTGAGCTTGATGAAATCAAGCCCAGCGTATTGAATTTGAAGGAGGGTAATGATAGAACATTGGATATTCCTGAAGTTGGCGCTCCCGAAAAGGATGCGGCGGCCACAGCGAAAGATCCCGCGATAGAAAAATTAATGGAAAAACTAAAAGATGCGGCAAATCCTATGGATGGGCTTGTAAACCAGATGTTTAGCTCTACGGCTGACGCGGCAGGAAAGAGTATTGGAAATGGTGAGGATGCGCCAAAGATTTCTCAGAAAGCCGTAGATTATGCCAAAGACAATGAGTATATAATACCCGGAGAAAGTGGCAAGCTCACGGTGATTGGTTGTGATACGGACAAAACTTTTTGCGATGAAAATAAGATTAATGGGAGCTACTATAAGGTATCGTACGATGGTGTTGAGGGTTGGCCGCCGGTGAATTTGGTTTTTGTGCAGGAAGAGAGTGGGATGAGGGATATTCTTCCTGAGTAGGGATCGTTATAATGGTTATAAATATGCTGAAGAAGACAGTAAGCTCAAATAGTGGCGATAATATTTTTGTTCCGCTTGATGCAGCATAGGGTCTTGACAAGTCAAGGTTTGTCTGCTAGGCTATGTATAGAACAAAATAGCTTCGCTCTGAACTTCTTTTTTGGGATGTGTCAGAGGAGGCTCGCAGTTTTTTTTGTATTTAAATGACGAATTTCAAAGCGTAATCAGTTTAGTTGTTTTGTAGCTGCAGAGCTTGCTCTGCCTAATTGTAAAAGAGGAGAACTATGCCAAATATATGGGGTAAAAAAGGCAGAGCGGCGCAGTACGCCATAGGCGGAGCGGTGGCGTTTATTATCCTGCTCTTATGGATTAGCGTGCCTTTAATGGACAGATCTGCGTGGAACACTTCCGTTCCTGAGAGTAATCCTTTCAGTTCTAAATCTGTTAACTTAAGAGGTTTATCGGACGGCATGGGTTATGAAAGCGGCGCTCCGGGCTCTCCCCTTTCGGGGGAATTGACATATAATCCCGCAACTTCCGGCGAAGATATACATTCTTCGCTTTACAATAGCGGTTTTGACGAATTGGCTTCCGATAGCGAAAGCGGAGATGCCGGAGCCGTGGCAAGCAAGGGTTCAAGTTCAAAGTATTCTCCTTCGGCAAATACCCCTTCAAGCAATGTGACTAGGGGAAAACTCAGTAAAGTGCCGTCCTTTGGTTCCGGCGGTTCAAACACAGGCACGACCGGAAATCGGCATAGCAAATTTTTTGGCGACGGAAACGATAGGGCAAAATTTGACACAACTTCTCCGAATGCTCCCATAGGCAAGGTAAAGAAAGACAGCAAGCTTCTCGCTTCGGTTAATAATTCGCAAAAAAAGAGCAAGGAGGCATTGGATTTTAAGGGCAAAGACGAAATGGGCAGAAGCGGAATAGCGGCGGCTTTTAATAAGCTCGTTGACGCAGATAATTCCGAAATCCTCACGAATCTTGAAGACAGCGCCGCTGAAAGCGGAATTGTGGAGGGAGAGATTGGCGACGGTTTAAAAAAGAGCGATCCAAACCTCAATAAGAGCGATATCAGTCTGCCCGAACCTGAGGAAGCTGATGAAGCTGATGACAATGACGAGCAGTATAAACAGATGCTGATAAAAATGATGCTAAACGCTACTGTGGGTTCGGTGTTTGGTGCGATTGGAGATGTTATGAAGTCTGCGATGCTGCCGGAAGGCGTCACAAAAAAGCCTGTTAGCGATACAGCCGTGATTAAACCAAAAAAATAAGACGAGCGTTCATAGGCTACAGTTTTTGGGAGGAATTTGTGAAAGAGCATGAAAATAGCGATAACAAAAAAGGCGGTTTTCTTGCCGCCCTTTCAAAATTTTTCGGCTCTTCGCCGGCATCATCCGGCGGCGCGGCATCGGGTATTGGAACAGCGGCATCCGGTTTTGGCGGCGGCCTTTTCGCGAGTAAAGCCGTTATAGCCAATGTGGTTCTGGGCGGCATCATAATAGCATCCGGCGCCGGTATTGTTCACAATTTCATAGGGCCATCTTCAAAACCGGCATATTCTCCGAATTTATTTGAGAGCCAGTATTATGAGGCGGCGGCGGAAAAAGCGAGCGCGGAAAGGATTGCCGATTCCAATGGCGCCGGCGCGGCATATTCATCCTCACTGGACTATTTTAAAGGCGAGGTTGAAAAAGACGGCATAGAACTTGGCGAAGGCGGTTCTGAGGGCGCTGATAGCGAAGGCGGCGCGGCATCCGCGGATGGAGATGATTCATATTCAAGTTCAGCCGGCGGTGAGGCCGGCGAAGGCGGAAATGATTATGGCGCCAATGCGTCCATGTCCGATGCGCCGAAACTTCAAAAGGCGCCCGGTTTTGGTTCAGGCGGCGGCGCTCAGTCCAAGCTTACTTTAGGCGGAGCGGGGATGTCCGGCGGCATAGGTTCAAAATTCCAGAAGATTTATAAGGCTCCTCCCGCCGGGCCGGGCAGAAAAACCTCTTCAATGAAAGGCTCTTTAGCCGCCAAAATAAACAAATCGTCCAAATACAGTCCTCCCAATTTGGGCGGAAAAAAAGCTTATGGTCAGTTAAGAGCTACAAAAAGCATAAGCGCGGCTGCTGTGGGTAAAACTTCAATGTCGGGACAAAAATCTGTTTCACAAGCGGCTTTTTCAGGAAAAAATGAAGGAGAAGGCGATGTCGGCGCGCCCGACGGCGGCGCCGGACTTGGCGGGGCGGGCATATCCGGCGGCTCTTCGTTAAAAAGCAGCGACCCGAATTATAGTAGCAGTGAACCCACTCCGCCGCCTGCGTCGCCCGAGCCGGAAGATGCCTCACCGTGGAAGAAATATACAAATATGGCTTTATATGCCGGGTTGGCTTGGGGAGTTTGTATTCTTTTGGCCAAATGTTGTAAAGGATTGTGGGGCGTAGGATTTGCTATTGGAGCTATGGTTGCCGCGGCGGTTGTCATATTTGCCGGTGTGATGATGATGGCTAAATACGGTCAAAAGATGATGGGCATAATGTACATAGCTGCCGGCTGCGTTATGATGTATCTGGCTATCACGGCTGCGATGGGCGGCGGCGGAGGCAGTAGCGGAGGCGGCGGTGGTCGTGGCGGAGCAGGCAATGCGGGCAACACGATAGCACTTAAATAGCATTGGTGACTTTTTCAGCAAATTGAAATTTTGGTAGTGGTCTTGCTCCTAAAGTGTGTTAATGACCTTTAATTTGACCAATGTTTCTATAACAGGATTTTTTAAGGAGAGAACTATGAAAGCGTCTAAAAATAATGATAGCAAGAAAGGGGGTTTTCTTGCCGCCCTTTCAAAATTTTTCGGCTCTTCGCCTGCGTCATCAGGCGGCGCGTCATCGGGTATTGGAACAGCGGTATCCGGTTTTGGCGGCGGTCTTTTTGCTAGCAAAGCGGGCATAGTCGGTATGGTTCTTGGCGGAGCCACCATAGCGGCCGGTGTGGGTGTTGTATACAATTTCATAGGGCCATCTTCAAAACCGGCACATTCTCCGAGCTTATTTGAAAATCAGTACTATGAGGCAGAGGCGGAAAATGCCGGCGCCAAAAGAATGGCTGATTACAATAGCAGTGATGCGGCAGATTCATCTTCCCTTGATTATTTTAGAAATGAAGCTAAAAAAGACGGCATAGAATTTGGCGACGGCGATTATGAAGACGGTGACGGCGGAAAGGCCTCCGCGGACGGAGATGATTTATATTCAAGTTCGGCCGGCGGTGAGGCCGGCGAAGGCGGAAATGGCTACGGCGCCAATGCGTCAGCATTCAATGCGCCGAAACTTCAAAAGGCGCCAAGTTTTGATTCTTCAGGCGGCGGCAGTCAATCTAAGCTTAATTTAGGCGGAGCGGGTATGTCCGGCGGCATAGGTTCAAAATTTCATGAAACCTATAAACCTCCCGCCGGGCAAGGAAAATCCTCCTCAATGAAGAACGCTTTGGCCGCCAAAATAAACAAGTCGGCCAAATATAATCTTCCCGGTTTCAATAGAAAAGGCGCTTACGGCCAGTCAAAAGCTACGAAGAGAATAAGCGCGGACGCCGCTCGTAAATATGGCGCAGGTTCAAAAAGCGCCGCAACAGAGGCCTTTTCAGGCGAAACCGACGGAAAAGGAGATGTCGGCGCGCCCGTCGGAGGCGTCGGACTTGGCGGAGCCGGCTTATCGGGCGGCTCCAAATTGAAAGGAAGCGACCCGAGTTTAAGTAGCAATAAATCCACACCGCCGCCCGCTCCGCCGGAGCCGGAAGATGTTTCTCCATGGAAAAAATATGAGAACATGGCCATGTATGGCATGTTAGCGTCTGCCGCATTGATATTAACAACCAAAATGCTGGCTCACTTTGCTAAAGCCAATCCTTTATACTATCAGATTGCAACATTGACAGCGTACGCCGCTATAGCTGCCGCGGCGATGGTTATTTTTGCCGGTATGATGATGATGTCCAAATATGGCCAAAAGTGGATGGGAGCAATGTACTTAATGGCGGGAGCTACCCTAATGTGGCAAGCGATACAGGCTTTGTCCGGTGTCGGTGAAAAAGCAGTTGAATATAACAAAGCAAATGCCGCCGACGCAAAAAAAACGGGATTGGATAAACATATTGTTGACGGCAAGAAATTCAGTTATCGTGAAGTCAAACCGTTGTCTACTAAATAATAAGGCAATTGGGCAACAAGGTAATAGGTAATCAGTAACCAGTAATCAGTAATCAGTAACCAGTAATCAGTGAACGGTGAACAGTAATCAGTAAACGGTGAACAGTAATCAGTAAACGGTAATCAGTAATCAGTGAACAGAAATACCCCTGAGGTGGCTGCGGAACATCGTGGTTGCAACGCTTCAAGAGACTCCTCAGGGGTTGGCAATAAGGTAATAAGGCAATTGGGCAACAAAGAAGAGTTAAGAGTTCGGGAGTTGAGGGTTTAGAAAAGAGATTAAGCGATTTAGTAATTAGGAACAATATAGTGGCGCCAAAGCCATAGCGCGCGCCACCGGCATAGCCGGGTGACTGGTGACCTGTGACTTGTGACCTGTGACTTGTGACTTGTTTGACTTGTGACCTGTGACTTGTGACCTGTGACTTGTCACCTGTGACTTGTGACCTTTTTATGGAGGTTTTATG
>JAKLQJ010000278.1 GCA_022013385.1 Elusimicrobiota bacterium | reverse complement strand
CGACCACGACACGATAGCGTAGTCCACTTGCCCCGATATGCATCAGGGCACCATGGGTTTATCCCAAGGTGAACACTGTTATGTGTCCATAGCGGTCCTTTGGTAACCCAGTCCACTCTGCAGCTACAAACAGCTAAACTGTTATTCATTTGGTTTAAATTAGGCAGAGCAAGCCGTTGATACAAATTAATTGTGTCCAGCATACACACGACACGATAGCGTAGTCCACTCTGCAGCTACAAACAGCTAAACTGGTTACACTTTGAAATTCCTAATACATAAATGATAGCAAAAAATAATAAACAGCATCCAAAAAACAAAAGATAGTGATACAGCGCGACTTGTTGGCGCCATAGGCGCCACGGAAGCAGTGTGGCAGGCAAGAGGTCAGAAACAAGAAACAGCCTAAATATGGAAATACGATGATAAGTTGATATGGATAAAAAAAGTTTTCCGTATCGCCGTATAAACATATCATCTTTTTCTCGCCGTTACTGGTAACTGGTGACCAATGTCTGGTGACTTGATACTGGCGACTGGCAACTGGCCTGTCCCGCCAAAGGCGGGATGACTTGAGACTGATGTCTGGTGACTGGTAACTGATGACTGGCAACTGGTGACTGGTGACTTGCAACTGGTGACTGGTGACTTGCAACTGGTGACTGGTAACTGGTAACTGGTGACTGGTGACTGGCCACTGATGACTGGTATCTGGTGACTTACACCTTTTGAAAGTCGGAAAATTATGCTAATGTATAAACAGAAATAAAGCGCAAAATTTTTTAATAATGCTAAGGAGATTTTTATCCCCCCTAAATTTGTTCCAAATTTAAGCAGGGGGGACTTTCCGCCACACAACACAGGCGGACAAGCTGCTCCGATGTAAAAAAATAGGAGGCTTCGTGAACAAAAAAAACAAAGAAACAAAAAAAATGAAGGATATAATGTATGTTCGCAAAAATGGTTATACAAAAGTATCTCCGACGACATTAAAAAATATTGAAAATTTTTCTCAAGCATATTTAAATTTTCTCGGAAATTCAAAAACTGAACGCGAAGCGCACGATGAAAGCATAAAACTCCTTGATAATGCCGGTTTTAAAAATCTTGAGAAATTTGAAAAAAACAAAAACCCTCTAAACCCGGGAGATAAAGTTTATAAATCCTGCGCCGGAAAAACCCTTATGGCTACAATAATAGGCAAAGAACCTCTTGAAAAAGGCATGCATATACTTGGAGCGCATACTGATTCTCCAAGAATAGATATAAAGCAAAATCCTTTATACGAGGCCGGCGATATGGCGCTTTTAGACACACATTATTATGGCGGCATTAAAAAATATCAATGGGTTACAATTCCTCTGGCCATTCACGGAGTCTTCATTAAGCCTAACGGCAAGAAAATAAATATAACCATAGGCGAAAATCCTAATGAACCTGTTCTGTGTATCAGTGATATTCTCCCCCATCTCGCCCAAGATCAAATGGTAAAAACCATGTCCAAGGGAATAGACGGAGAAAATCTGGATATAATAGTAGGCTCGATACCCGTAAAAGAAAAAAACAAAAAAGAAGCTATCAAACATAATGTCCTCAAAATACTAAATAAAAAGTACGGCATAGTCGAAAAAGATTTCCTTTCAGCCGAGATTGAAATAGTCCCTGCCGCGAAACCAAGACATGCGGGGCTGGACGAATCAATGATACTCGGCTATGGCCAAGACGATAGAGTCTGCGCTTACGCCTGCATAGAATCGCTCTTGAATCTCAAACAAACTCCTAAATACACATCCTGCGTTTTATTATGCGATAAAGAAGAAATAGGCTCTGTGGGAGCAACCGGTATGGCGTCTAATTTTTTTGAAAATGTTTCCGCAGAACTTGTGAATTTAACTTATCCCAATTATAGCGAACTAGTCCTTAAAAGAATGCTTAATAATTCATGGATGCTTTCAGCCGATGTAAACGCCCTTTTTGATCCTTTATATCCCGGAGCATTTGAAAAGAAAAATTCCGCCATAATGAATCATGGCCTTTGCGTTACAAAATTTACGGGCTCAAAAGGAAAATCAGGAGCAAATGACGCGAACGCTGAATTTATGGCTCACATTCGCAGAATTTTTGATAAAGCTGATATAATCTGGCAAACGGCGGAGCTCGGTAAAGTTGATATCGGCGGCGGAGGAACAATAGCGTATCTTATGGCAAGATATGGAATGAATGTTATTGATTGCGGAGTAGGACTGCTTTCAATGCACGCGCCAATGGAACTGGCAGGCAAGCTTGATATTTATATGGCTTACGCGGGTTATCTCGCTTTTCTTAAAGACGAAAGAAAATAATAAACAGCAATGGAATAACAATTGGAATATAAAAATATGGTGATAAGCTGATACGAAAAAAATAAATAAACCCAACATATTCTTGTATTTCCGTATTTGCGCCGTTTGTTGCGACATATAGAGGGTTTTTTATCCCGCCATATTCGCCATTACAAGTTAGTCCCGCCATAGGCGGGATAAGCGCGGGGGGTAAAAAACACACAAGTGTTTTTTAGGAGGCTTCGTGAAAATAAAGATAATTGTTACCGGCGGAACATTTGATAAAGAATACAATGAACTAAACGGCAGACTTTTTTTCAAGAAAACGCATATACCCGAAATGCTTAAACTTGGCCGCTCAAAAGTTCAAACCGTTATAACGCCTCTTATGGCGATAGATAGTCTTTATATGACAAACAAAGATAGAACAAAAATACTGCGCGAATGCAAAGACTCCAAAGAAACAAATATAGTTATAACTCACGGTACAGACACAATGGAAGAAACAGCAAAAATTTTGGGAGAAAAAATCAAGAATAAGACTATAGTAATCACCGGCGCCATGGTGCCGTATAAATTCGGAAGTTCTGACGGAATGTTCAATCTCGGCAGCGCGATTTCATTCGCTCAAGTTTTGCCTCATGGCGTATATGTGGCCATGAACGGAAAGTATTTTAGTTGGAAAAATGTCAAAAAAAACAGGCTCAAGGGCGAATTTGAAAAAAAGTTTTAAAAAAATAAGAATTTTTTGGATTCAATCCATTTCGCGCGACTATCTTTATTTTCAAAAGCATATACCTGTCCTTTGCCGTCTATCCATACTCCTATACTGCCTTTAGCCTGCGCTAATGTCTCAAAAGCTCTGCTCTTGCCCATAAGCGACAATACGACGGAAGGAATAAAATCATCGTTCTCAATGTTCTCAAAATAAACTATTAAATTTGAAAAATCTTCTAAAGGATAACCTGTCTTAATATCAAGTATATGCGAATAAAGCTTTCCCTCAATTTGGACAAAATGATCTCTGCCGGAAGAAGAAACCACAACACCGTCTTCAAAGCATATCTTCCCGATAATCCTCTCGTTTTTAAAAGGGTCATAAACCGGATATTCCCATTTATGTTTGCCCTTAGTGAGAACATAGCCGCCAAGTTTAAGTTCAACGGAATAATCCCCTTTAATTCTCTTTAAAATCTTATACCCTTGTTTCAAGCAATGCGCCCTTAATATCCCCCCTACATTTATATGCACAGGCTTATTAAATTTTACTGTTCTGTCATAAGGATTTACTTCAACATGGTTTAAACCTATATTGAAAACGGCTTTTTTAATATCTTCATCCGCGGGAAGTTTTTTTGAAGCCGCCGCCTCTTTCCATATCGGCCAAAGAGGAGCAAAAGTAATATCAAAAGCGCCATCGGTAAGATTATAATAGTTCACGGATTGCCTGAGCAACTCATATAATTCCTCATTTATTTTAACCGATTTTAGATAGGCATACTTATTGATATCGGAAATATAGCTATACGGTTCACTAAAACTGAAATCCTTGCTTATTCTGTCCCATTCGGCAAATATGGTTTCAGCAATATATTCCGCCTCCTTCTCATCAGCTCCGAATACTGTTATTCTGGAATGCACTCCCAACATAAACTCGGTATAAACATGGCCTTTATCGGAAGCTTTATTATTGCAAGAAATAAAAAACCCTAAAAAAATGAAACTGAATAAAAACCCGGCGAGTATCTTAACTTTGCATTTCATAAGTCTTAACAACCTTTTAGTATAGAGAATGTGTGTCCCGATGCAACATGCCAATACAATTTTAGTTATATATGACGCATGATACAAGTATCAGGACATCAATCACTAGTCACCAGTGGCCTGTCACCAGTGGCCAGTCACCAGTGGCCAGTCACTAGTCGCCAGTAACAGCGAGAAAAAGATGATAGTTTATGCGGTGATACGGAAAACTTTATCCATATCAACTTATCATCGTATTTCCATATTTACGCTGTTTCTTGTTTCTGACCTCTTGCTCTGCCGCGCTACATTATTTTCCGGCCAAATGGCCTATTTTGATTAGGGACCTTTTGCGCAAAGCTTAAGGTCTTAAGTCCCTTATACTTAGTACTTTTTTAAAATATATTGTTAATAAGGAACAAAAGGAAGCGCTGGAATGAAAAAAAATAAAACATTTGCACTTTTAATAACTCTAATATTCACTTCATCTATTTTCCCTTTCAATATTTTTGTTTCAGACAGCAAACCAAAACGCTTTTGCACAATGAACAGCGCGGTTCAGCAATTGCTCAATACCGCTCGTATACCTCAAAACCTTCAGAAAGACCCCGTAATGCAAAATATAGCCGCAGAGATAATAGAAGGAAAATTAGCCGAGTACCCCGGAGAATTTGTCAAAATTGAATGGAAAGATGTTTATGATATGAGGGGAACGGTAAATGCGTGGCTGGCGCAAAATGGTCATCTTTTAAACCATGTCGGACAAGCAATTGATGCCTTTGGTTCGGCTTTAACCGGAACTATTGTCGGCAAAGTCATAATGACGAACACTCTTATACTGGCGGGACCTGCAGGGTTTATTATGTTGGGCGGAATGAATGTAGTACAAGAAACTTTTCAGTGTAATCCCAGCGGAATTGTTATGGCGATTAATGCCGGCGCTACCGTAGTTGTTTTAGTTCCATGGTGTAAGGTGCCCGGAATAAGCAAGGGTTGTGTATCTCTCACAAACGGAATTGGTCATGGCATTGAGAAAATTGCCTCTTCCATGTTCGGCAAACAAATAACCGGAACCTTTCTGAGAGAGACAACAAACGGAGTTGTAGTGGCTTTAACATTAAAGTCGAAAGGGAAAGTAATGACAGCAATGGAGATACTGAATTATATAGATGGAAGAAATGGAAGAAAAAGTTTTAGAAATACGAATTTTGACCATGAGGATATACCAATATCCATAGATAGAACTCAATCAATAAATTTTGATGCCATGCAAAATGAAATAAACTGGGATAATCGTTGACCACGCGCGGCAGACAATTCTCATTCGTCACTACCTCTTTACCTCCTGCACCCGATATCCGACACCTTATTCCGCTGTATCATTGCCGTGCTAACTCTCCTTTGACTTTTCTTCCCTTCTTTATGTATCCTTAAAGCTAAGACTCTATCAATATATGGAGGTAAAAACCCATATCTCGTATTGCGCAGATTTTGAATCATTTAACACCAATTATGGATATGGCAATAAAATTATGAAAAAACTAACATTGCTTTTTACATTTTTTTTACTCTATTCAAACGCGGCGGCAGGCTCTATTGAAAAACTCGCGGATAAATTGCAAAACGGACTTAAAACGGATACACAGTTGAAAATAGCCGTATTGGAATTCAATTATACCGACGGGCGAAATTCTCAGGGCCCGATAATAATACAGGAAAGATTGACCACTATACTAGCGCAAAATAAAAATTTGACTATCATAGAGCGCAATCTCCTTAAAAAAATAATGGGAGAATTGAAACTTGAAGCTTCCGGCGCGATTGACGCTACAACCGCTAAAAAAATAGGGAAACTTTTGGGCGTGGACGCTATCGCTTCCGGCACTCTAAACGATTTAAAAAATTCCCAAACTGAAATAAATGCCCGAATAATAGAGACTGAATCAGCAAAAATATTGTCGGCCGCAAGCGCAATAATAGAAAAAACATGGAAAGATACTTCTTCAAGCATCGCCGATAATCCAAACAATGCCGACTACGACGGAAAATCTCTAGTCCAGATCGCGATACTTCTGGATACTTCAAGCAGTATGGACGGTTTGATAAACCAAACAAAAAATCAGCTTTGGAGCATCATTAATGAACTTACTTCCAGTGAAAAAGACGGCGATAATCCTATTGTTCAAGTGGCCGTTTATGAATACGGGAACTCTCTTCTTTCCAAAGATGCCGGTTTTATAAGACAAGTTTTACCCTTTACGCGAGATTTGGACGAAGTGGCGGAAGAATTATTTGCCTTAAAAACAAACGGAGGCTCAGAATATTGCGGAGAAACTATAAATAAAGCTGTTAAAAATCTTCAATGGTCTAAAAAGGACGACGCGTATAAGGTTATTTTTATCGCAGGCAATGAAGCATTTACGCAAGGAGCCGTTGATTTTAGGCAGGCTATTTCAAATGCGAAAAACAAAGGAATATTTGTGAACACAATATTTTGCGGAACAAAACAAGCGGGCATAGCTATGCAATGGAAAACAGCGGCTGAACTTGCAATGAGCGAATATACAAATATTAATCAAACAGCTTCCGTAGCGCAAATAGATACTCCTCAAGACATTGAATTATCCAAACTTAATAGCCGCTTAAATACTACTTATCTCGCTTATGGCAGCGGCGGAGCAAAAGCCATTAAAAGAAAAAACAGGCTTGATACTCTGTCCGCGCCGGCCGGCGCAAGCGTTATGAGTGAAAGAATATTTTCCAAAGCGCAAGAATCAGAAGCTATCTCGTCATGGGATTTGATATCAGCCATTGAAACGGGCAAAATAGAACAAAAAGATATAAAAACAGAACAGCTTCCAGAAGAATTAAAAAAAATGAGCGAAAAGGAACGGGAAAAACACATAGAAAATAAACTTGCGGAAAGAAAAAAGGTTAAAGCGGAAATTTTGAAACTTCAAAACGAACGGAAAAAATATATCGCCGAAAGAGAAAAAGAAATGCTATCAGCCCCTTCCACTATGGGAAAAGCGGTTATAAACGCAATACATAAACAAGCGTCAAAAAAAGGTTTCAAGTTTAAATAAAAATAAGCATTGAAAGTAAAAAAAAATCAGCATTTCAAAAGATAGTACAACGACAAAGTAATTATGCGACAAGGAGCGCTTTTACTATAAACGAAACTATGTTTCATCCCGCCACTACTGCTTCGGCGGGCAAGAATGTGTCGGTAGCTTTGCGAACGACCTATAAACGAGCCTATGGCTTCATTCCCGTGGCGACATAGGCGCCAGTGCGGTAGCATCTAGAGCATCCCGCGGGGTGGAAACACTGGGATGGTTGCAAAACTAATTTACCACCATAATAGTCACAACCCGGAAAGATTTTTTGAGAATTTTACAAATGAAATTACTTATTACTTTGACACTTTTGTTTATTTCCACTCTTTATGCCTTGGCTGAAACAATGCCTGACACCAATGCGCTCAATAGTGAGAGCGCGAGAAATTATACGATTGAAGATAAAATTTCTCAGCTTTTAATGATTTCAGCCGATACCGGCAATATAGATAAAACATCCGCCGCCGTAAAAAATTGCATAGGCGGAATTCAACTCCAATGGGGTTCTTATTCCCTCGCAGATACTAGAGATATTACCGATAATCTCCAAAAATTGGCTGCCCAAAACAAATGTGAGATTCCGCTTTTTATAGCGGTTGATTATGAAGGCGGCAGCGTATACGCGCCTACTACCTTGGGGCTTTTGGAATTACCGACAAATATAATGATGGGAGCGGCGAATGATGAAGCTCTCGCGGCATCTTTGGCGTATCTCGCTGGTAAAGAATTAAAAAGAGCCGGAATAAACATGGCTTTCGGCCCGGTTCTTGATGTAAACACAAATCCAAAAAATCCCATAATCGGAATAAGAGCTATCGGAGATGATCCCGTTCTTGTTTCAAAAATAGGCAAAGCCCTGATAAACGGATTGAAAGCAAGCAAAATAATATCCGTAGGCAAACATTTCCCCGGTCATGGAGCTACAATTCTAGATTCACATAAAACACTGCCTCTACTAAAAATATCTTCCCAAGAACTAAATACAATCCATCTCGCCCCTTTTAGAATGGCAATTGAAACGCAAATTCCCGCTATAATGACAGCGCATATTCTCTATCCGACATTAGATAAAAAATACCCCGCTACATTATCTAAAACCATTATAGGAGAACTATTAAGAAAAATCCTAAACTTTAATGGCATGATAATCACCGATAGCATGAATATGAAAGCCATAACTTCAAAACAAGAAATAGGAAAATCCGCTGTGCTGGCTCTCTCGGCCGGCGCGGATTATATTTTAATAGGCCAGGGCAATTTTGATAAAACAAAAACTGAAATTTTAAAAGCCTTAAAAAAAGGAACTATCAAAAAAGAAAGAATAGACAATGCTTTTGATAAGATCATGGCCTGCAAGAAAAAATATAATTTATTTAAAAAGCAAAAAAGCACATCCCCTTTTGATAAAGCCTATATTGAAGTTTCAAGGGCTCTATCGGAAAAAGCCGTAACGCTTGTTAAAAACACTGATAATCTCTTACCTTTAAATAAACCACTCTATAAAAATAAAATCGCAATAATACTCTTTTCCCCTCATAGATTTGATATAAACTCTTTGTTTCTTTATAAAACTCTTTATCAGTTTGGACTGAATGTCAAACAGTATAAATTTGATATAAATCCTAGCGCTCGCGAACTAAAAGAAATAAGGGAATATGTCGAAAAAGCCGATATTGTTATTTTAGGCAGTTTTCAATGGTCGGCAAAACAAAATAAAAATCAATTAAAAATTATCCGATCGGTGATTGAAAGCGGCAAACCTTCCGTTTTAATAAGCCAAATGAGTCCCTATGATATCGCTAATTTTAAAAAAGCAAAAACCGTGATTGCGACTTACGGCATAACTGAAACAACTATGAATACTGCGGCAAAAATTATTTTAGGCGAACTATTGCCGGAGGGCAAACTACCTGTTAAGATACAATAAATACGAATATGACCAGTCCCACTTCCGAAGTGGGACTGGTTATAGGGAAATTGTTAATTGCATATAGAATGAAACCCAATATCACAAGAATAATTGTAATAATCGCAATTACCTTATCTGTAATTGCCGGGGCTAGAAAATATATTATAGAGCCCATCTATATCGCCAGTGAATCCATGGAGCCTACGCTTTATAAAAACCACCGACTTTTCTTAGACAAAATCACTTATAAAATTAGAAAACCAAATCGCGGCGAAATTATTTCATTTAAATCGCCTGTAAAAGAAAATCATGATTCTGTGAAAAGAGTTATCGCTATTGAAGGCGACATAATTCAATTGGAGAATAAAAAAGTATATATCAATAATGAACCTCAAATTGAAATTTATGTTAAATATACAAGGGCAAATGAAATATTAAAAGGCGATAATTTGGGGCCGATAAAAGTTCCCGCCGGACATATATTTGTGCTAGGCGACAACAGGGATAATTCCGAGGATTCCGCTTCATGGAAAAATCCTGAAACAGGCGAGCCGCTTTATTTTTTAGAACTTTCTCTGGTCACCGGAAAAGTGAGAGGGATATATTAAAAAGCGCGACAGGCAACAGCATAGCAGTGAAAAAGAACTGCAGAAAGCAGGAAAAAAATTAGGCAGCCCAAGGGGTTGCGGCTACACTTTGAAATTCCTATACATGAACTTAAGATATCAAACTACAAAGTTTTAAAAAAAATCAGCGTCATAGAAATTTCAATTTGTTTTGCTGTTGTACTGTTGCCTGTCGTACTGCCGCACCTGTCGAGCTGCACACATTTATTATATAATTAGAGTTGTTTTAAAAGCATAAACAACTAAGCTACATTGGCATTCGAAGATTTGAGTTGTTCATGAACAGCCCATGGTTCATTCCCGTGGCGCCATGAATAACCTTGTTACCTTGTTACCTTGTTGCCCAGTTGCCTTGTTGCCTAGAATTAGGAGATTTATATGCCGCAATTAATTAGTTTTTTTGGGATTTTTGTCCTTTTGGCAATAGCGTGGGTTTTTAGCAAAAACAAAAAGAGAATAAATTATAAAACAATCGGTGTCGGACTTTTAATGCAATTTATTTTTGCCTTAATAATTCTCAAAACCCCTCCGGGAAAGAAATTTTTTCAATTTATGAATGATATTATAATCAAATTGCTTTCATTTTCTGATGAAGGTGCCAAATTTCTTTTCGGCAGTTTGATAAACAATGATTCTTTAGGATTTATTTTCGCTTTTCAAGTTCTGCCCACTATCATTTTCTTCTCTTCTCTTATGAGCGTTCTGTATTATTTGGGCATAATACAGAAAGTAATGGTGTTTTTTGCAAAAATAATGGCCAAATTTATGGACATATCCGGCGCCGAATCTCTTTCGGCAAGCGCCAATATATTCGTGGGTCAAACAGAAGCGCCTCTTGTTATCAGGCCTTATGTGTCCAGCATGACTCAATCGGAATTGCTTGCCGTAATGACCGGCGGCATGGCAACTATCGCCGGAGGAGTAATGGCGGCATATGTCGGCATACTTAAAGACTTTCTTCCAAATATAGCGGGGCATCTTTTAGCCGCGTCCATAATGAGCGCGCCGGCTGCAATTGTAATGGCAAAAATGCTATTGCCTGAAACCGAAGTTCCAAAAACAATGGGTATTGTGAAGATGCATATTGATATAAAAGACGCGAATGTTATAGACGCGGCCGCCAATGGAGCCATATTGGGACTTAAGCTTGCCTTAAATGTCGCGGCTTGCTTAATAGCTTTTATGTCGCTTCTTGCTCTGGCAAATTTCTTGATAGGTTATGCGGGCGGTTTTGTTGGCCTGGCATCCTTAAGCCTTGAAAAAATCCTTTCATGGATTTTTATGCCATTAGCGTGGATTATGGGCGTGCCTTCAGGCGAGGTATTGCATGTGGCTAATTGGATGGGACAAAAGACCATTTTGAATGAATTTGTGGCTTATTTTAATATGGCTACATTTTTAAAAGAAAACCCCGGACTTTTAAGCGAAAGATCCATAACCATAGCTTCGTACGCTTTATGCGGATTTTCAAATCTTCTTTCAATTGCAATACAAATCGGCGGTATCGGCGGAATAGCGCCAAATAGAAGACATGATCTTGCCAAACTTGGACTCTATTCGGTTTTAGCCGGCAGCTTGGCATGTTTCCTAACCGCTACTTTTGCAGGATTATTGTTATAATACAAGCATAACGACAAGGTAATTCGGCAACATGGCAATTAGGAAACAGTACCAAACTCCTAGTGTAGTGCGTCGTAAATAACTTGACATTTACTATTTACGCATCTTGCGTCGTGGTTTTAACCCCGCGGGTTTTTTCTACAACCAAGTTTACCCAACCCACGGGGTAAAAACAAGCATTTAAATGTAAAGAAGTG
>JAKLQJ010000277.1 GCA_022013385.1 Elusimicrobiota bacterium | reverse complement strand
TTACTGTTCACTGATTACTGTTCACTGTTTACTGTTCACTGATTACTGTTCACTGATTACTGTTCACTGTTTACTGTTTACTGTTCCCTGTTTACTGTTCCCCTACCTAATTGCCTTTTTTTCTTTAATACTCCGTTTCTTTGCCAAGATATTTTTTCTGCAAGAGAACAACTATAAGTATTACAAGCGCAAGGGCAAAACCTATGGTGGCGGCATAACCCATATGCTGAAACAAAAAAGCATGCTTATACATATAAAGCACAACCGACATGGTTTTATTAAGAGGTCCGCCGCCCGTCATCACATAAGGCTCTATAAAAAGACTGAATGCCCCAAAAGTGGAAAGAACAACCACTAAAAGCATGGTTGGCCGCAAAAGCGGAAGCGTTATGCGCCAGAAATCCTGCCATCTACTTGCCCCTTCAATCTTGGATACTTCATAGAGATGCCCCGGAATACTAAGCAATCCGCCAAGAAAGAGAATTATATAAAAACCCATATTCTTCCAAGTCGCCATGATAGCGATTGAGGGCATGGCAACTTTTGTGCTGGTGAGCCAGCCGACCGGAGAAAAACCCATTAAATTCAGAAGATGATTGAAAATTCCGGTGTCGGTCGCGTAAAGTTTTTGCCACAAAATTGTTACAACCGCTCCCGAGATTATTACCGGCAAAAAAAAGGCCGCGCGAAAAAATGTTCTTGCGAATATTTTTTCCGCCAGCACCATGGCTATCATTACTGAAAAAATTATTTGAAGAGGAATATGAATCAGAAGAAAAACCAGCGTATTTAAAAGAGCCTGCCAGAAATCCGTATCATGCAAAAGAAAAAAGAAATTATCCAGACCGACAAAAACGGGAGCAGTCAATAAATCCCATCTGTGAAATATCAGGTAAAATGAAAAGATTAAAGGATATGCCGTGAACACAAGTAAGGAAATTATATACGGAGATATGAAAGCATATCCTATTTTTTCGTTTTTTTCTTCACCAATAGTCATATATATTTTGCACTTTTTCCGCAGCCTGTTTTATTGATTCTTCGGGTGTTATTACTCTGTAAACGGCGGCGGCTTCAAATTGACTTGAAATTATGTCCATGATCTGCACAAGATGAGACGATTCATCCATAGGCACGACATAATCCGCCTGCCGCGCCACTTTTCTTAAAAGCGGGTTTTTTTTGAAAAAACTTTTGAAATACATATCATTCGCCACATTGGCGCGCGTCGGAATCTGATTTGTTATTTCAAGAAGTTTTAAATCCGCTTTTTTGCTTATCAAAAATTTAATAAATTCCCATGCTTCGTCGGGGTATTTTGTCGTTGAGAATATCACAATATTTTTTGGGTCGCCGTATGTGTAAACATGGCCTTTGTGATTATCAGGAACCGGAATAGGCGCAAAATCAAACTTAAAATCGGGATTAAGCCTCTGATAATATTTTATCACCCATGGCCCCACTATACTCATCGCCGTTTTACCGTCAACAAAAATATTTCCGGAAAATCCGAGCATTGGGAAATACTGTTTTTCAAACCCTTCTCCGAAAAATTTCATTACGGCAACAGCTTCGTTATTATTGAAAATGGCCTTATCGTCTTTAAGTAAAGTTTTACCCCCTGTTGCCGCCGCATAAAACGGATAAAAATCAAAAAGTCTCTGATACCAAATGGTTTTTATAGATACCGCCATCGCCCAATGATCCGATATGCCGTCTCCGTTTTCATCGCTATTAATGGATTTAGCGACATGCATAAATTCGCTATATGTTTTCGGCGGTTCCAATTTTAGGGATTTAAATATCTCTTTATTATATGCCAGCATAACCGGATTGGATTTCCAAGGTATCTGATAGAGCTTTCCGTCTTTTGAGCGAAATCTGTCAGCAAGTTTCGCACCCGTTCTGCCGACAATCACCTTTTCGCCGTCTTTAAACCTATCCAAGCTAATAACGGCTTTTGATTTCACAAATCGCCCCATTATTGCGGGAAGAATATTGGAGCATATATCAGGGGTGGTTTTTGACACTATGGCCGAAAGAAGCACTTCCTCGCTTGATTGTGTGGCGGGAATCGGCTGCATTTTCACATAAATATCGGGATGAAGCTCATTCCACTCGCTTACTAAAATTTCCGCAAGTTTAATTTCTTCGGTATTTGAAGACGGCCAATATAAAAGTTCAATTGCTTGACAATTACAAGCCATAAACAAAAGAACGACAGCACGGCAGAATGACAGCCCCGCCTTTGGCGGGAGCAATATTGAAAAAAGGTTTGAGAGTGTCATATTAAGGATGTAGAATATAATATAATAAACGGTTGAAATATACAAAATAATAATCGGAGGGAAAAGCTCATGGAACTCATGGAACAGAAAAAAACTTTAAAAAAACAATATCATGATGAAATATTATTTACAAGATATAAGGGTAATCCGATAATTACATCCGATATGTGGCCATATCCAATTAATACCGTTTTTAATCCGGCGGCGGCGGAAGTTAATGGCGAAACTGTCCTTTTGGCCCGTATAGAAGACAAATTCGGTATTTCTCATTTAACGGTGGCAAGAAGCAAAGACGGAATAGGTGACTGGAAAATTGATAAATCTCCCTCAATTGAGCCCGAACCTGACAAACATCCGGAAGAAGAATTGGGAATTGAAGACCCAAGAATTACTTGGCTTGAGGAATTAAAACTTTGGGCTATTACTTATACCGCGTATTCCAAAGACGGACCTTTGGTTTCGCTTGCCACAACAAAAGATTTTAAGACATTTAAAAAATTAGGCCCGATATTAAGGCAAATTGATAAAGACGCCGCCCTTTTTCCAAGACGCATCAATGGCAGATGGGCTATCATTCACCGTCCATATCTTAACCCTGCTGTCCCCGCCCATATGTGGATGTCATTTTCACCCGATTTAAAGCATTGGGGGGATTTTCAAATTATTATGCGCGCAAGGAAAGGAAACGCGTGGGACGGAGCAAAACTCGGAATTTGCCCGGAGCCCATAGAAACTCCTGATGGCTGGCTCATGCTATATCATGGCGTAAGAGAGACATGCTATGGCTCCATATATAGGATAGGTTTGGCATTGCTTGACTTGGATGAGCCGTGGAAAGTCATTCGCCGAAGCAAAGACTGGATAATGACTCCGCTCGCTCCGTATGAGCTTTTAGGCGATGTCGGAAATGTTATATTTGCGGGCGGCTGGATTTATGACAAGAAAAAAGGAATTGTGCGCTTATATTACGGCGGAGCCGATACCTGCATAGCGCTTGCCACCGCGCAAATGAAAGATATTCTCAACTATATTAAAAAATGCCCGAAGGGATAGAAAGTAGTAATCGGTAATCAGTAATCGGTGACAGGAAACTGTTGTCTGGTGACTGGATATATGATTTCCTTGAAAGACAGAATTAAAAAATTGCTACCAAAAGGCAATATTGGAAGCTATGCTTCATAAAGTGTTGGCGCCATAGGCGCCACGAACGACCAAATTTATATTATGCTTTTCTAAAATATTCTGAAACATTTTGGCAATATATAATTCTGTAAAACTTAGTACAATAAAAAGAGTGGCGAGTTGTTATGTGTTAAATGTAAAAGGGCGGGCGTAAAAAAATATGGACAACTTAACCTCACCACCCAAACACCCGCTGAATGCGGGTAATTTTAAAGGCGGCTTTGGCGCCTGCCTGCCTGATTTTTGAAGCATTTTTCAGTATTTTTGTCAATATTTTTTCCAAACTCCGAATACAAAAACCGATAGCGCCAATTTGCTTTTGTCTTATTTTGTTTACGGTTTTATTCCAACCTTTCCTTCTTTTTGCAAAAGGTCCCGGCGCGACGGCTTCTAATTTTTTAAAAATTCCGGTAGGCGCGAGGCCTTCAGCGCTTGGCTCGGCGTTTACAGCCGTTTCGGATGACGCATCCGCGATATATTATAATCCGAGCGGCTTAGCTCAATTAAAAAACCCGGAAATAAATTTCACTCAAAATAAATATTTTGAAGGCATATCGCAATCATGGCTTAGCGGGGTTTATCCCATTGGAAATTTACCCCCACACCAATGCATTGGTGTGGGGGTAAATTATCTTTCCGTTTCCTCATTTGACGCTTATGACAATAATGACAATAAAATCGGCAGTGTTTCGGCGCGGGACATGGCTATTTATTTTTCATACGCCAATTCATTAAAATTGAATAACAAGCATATCAATTCCCTTTTATACGGCGCAAGCCTGAAATATATAAATGAAAGACTGGCAAATGAAAAAGCCGGCGGTTTCGCTTTGGATTTAGGTCTAATGGCAAAACCAAAAATAAAGAATTTAAAATTTGGCATTATGGCTGAAAACATAGTTTCAAGCGAAATCAAGTTCATAAACGAAGGATATAAACTTCCGTTTAATTTAAAATTCGGCTCTTCATACAAAATTAAAGGACAAAATACCGGTTATTGGACAAATTTTTCACTTGATTATAATTTCCCGCAAGACAATCGCAACTATATAACCGTGGGTATAGAGAACCGATTTTATGAAATTTTCGCTTTAAGAGTCGGTTATAATTCGTTTGGCGATATATCGGACGGAATAAATTTGGGTTTTGGCATAGAAGCCGG